>JBMFXF010000139.1:0-8653 GCA_049964515.1 Acetobacteraceae bacterium
CACCGGCGAGACGGCGTCGGTGGAATAAGACTCCCCCACCCAGACCTGGGCGAAGCCCAGCCGCTCCGCCTCCGCCACCGTGTCCATATCGGGGCGCGGCGCCGCGCCCGCCATTTTCAGCGTCATGCCGAGTTGCATCGGATTAGACCTTCGCCATCACGTCGTCGCGGAAGCGGCGCATGTTGTCGAGCGTGGCGGCAAGATCGCGCCCGAACAGCCCGAAATCCACCGAGGTCACGCCGATCTCCCCCAGTGCGCGAAGATCGCCGGCGAAATCCGCCGCCCCGCCGGTGAACAGCTTGCGCTCCCCATCGACGGTGCCCTTGGGCTGCGCCTCGGGGTTGGAGGACACCCGATACGCCAGCCCCACCGCGGCCGGATCGCGCCCGGCCTTCTCCACCAATCCGCGCAGCCGGGCGACGCCCGCCTTGTAGCGGCTCAGCGTGTCCATCGGATGCGCCGGATTGGTGCCGATCGGGTACCACGCATCGGCATAGGCGGCGGTGCGCCGCAGCGCCGGGCCGCTCTCGCCGCCGACCCAGATCGGGATCGGGCGCTGCACCGGCTTGGGCTGGAACACCACGTTGCTGAAACGGACATATTTGCCCGCGAAGGCCGGGTCCTCGCGGGTCCAGAGCTCGCGGCAGGCGCGCATCGTCTCGTCGGTCACCGCGCCGCGCTCGGCGAAGGGGGGGGTGCCGACGGCGGCGAACTCCTCCTCCATCCAGCCGGCGCCGATGCCGAGCGTGATCCGCCCCTTCGACAGCACGTCGAGCGTCGCCACCATTTTCGCGGTCAGCACCGGCGGGCGATGCGGCACCACCATCACCGACGTGACGATGCGCAGCCGCGAGGTCTTCGCGGCGATGAACATCGCCGTCATCAGCTGCTCGTGCCGGTCCACCCGGGCACCGGAGGGAAACTCGCCGCTGTCGGTATAGGGGTAGCGGGAGGCGATGTCGGTCGGGATGATGAGGTGATCGCTCACCGTCACATAGGCGAAGCCCAGCATCTCGGCCTCGGTGGCGATGCGCGCGATGCTGTCGGGGTCGGTCAGGGGGCCGCTGGTGGGCGCGCTGCATCCGATCTGCATGGGCTTCCTCCGCCGTGGGTGTTTGCGTTGGCGGGGAGCCTAGCACAGGATGCCGCCTCGCCTGGAAGATGGGGGAGCACGGTGAGGTTCGGTATCCATATCGGCGCCCGCGGCGCGCTGGCGGGGCCCGCGGGGCTCGCCGCCGTCGCGCGCGCCGCCGATGCGCTGGGCTATGCGACCATCGGCATCCCCGACCGGCTGGTGCTGCCGCGCGCGGTCGCCACCCGCTACCCCTATACCGAGGACGGCGTCTGGGTCGGCGCGCAGACCGGCGAGTGCCTCGATGTGATCGGCGCGCTCTGCTACCTGGCCGGGATCACGACGCGGGTGAAGCTGCTGCCCTCGGTGCTGGTGGTGCCGTACCGCCCGGCCGTGGTGGCGGCGAAGATGCTTGCCACCGTCGATGTGCTGTCCTCGGGACGGCTGATCGCCGGCGTCGGCGTGGGCTGGATGGCGGAGGAATATGCGCCCCTCGGCGCGCCGCCCTTCACCCGCCGCGGCGCGGTGACGGATGCCTATCTGGCGGCGATGCGCGCGCTGTGGGAGGAGGAAGCCCCCTCCGTCGCCGGCCGCGATGTGACGTTCCAGGAACTGCTGTTCCGCCCCAAGCCGGTGCAGCCGCGGGTGCCGATCTGGGTCGGCGGCGAATCGGACGCGGCGCTGCGCCGCACCGCCCGGTTCGGGGATGCCTGGTACCCGGCCTCGCACAACCACGAGACCCCGTTCGATACCCCCGAGCGCCTGGCCGGCGGCATCGCCCGGCTGCGCGCGGCGGCAGAGGCGGCCGGGCGCGACCCGGCCGGCATCGCCACCGTGCTGCTGTGGTTCAAGCCCATCGAATGGGCGCCGAAGCGCCTGCCCGATGGTTCCCGCCAGCGCTTCACCGGCGACGCCGCCACCTTGCGCGCCGACGCCGCCGCCTTCGCCGAAGCCGGGGCCTCCGAGATCGTGGTGGTGCTGCAGGCGCCGAGCCTCGCCGAGACCACCGAGCGCCTGCACCGCTTCGCCACCGACATGATCGCCGCGCCATGACCGCCCCCGATCGCCGCGCCGTGACCGGCCCTGATCGCCGCGCCGTGACCGGCCCTGATCGCCGCGCCGTGACCGGCCCTGATCGCCGCGCCGTGACCGGCGACGCCCTGCTCGCCGCCCCGCTCCCCGCCCTGATGGCGGAAGCCGCCGCCAGGCGCGATGCCGCGTTCGGACGCATCATCACCTATTCGCGCAAGGTGTTCATTCCGCTCACGCAGCTGTGCCGCGACGTGTGCCACTACTGCACCTTCGCCCATGCGCCGCGCCGGGGCGAGGCGCCGTTCCTGACCGCCGAGCAGGTGCTGGCGATCGCCCGCGCGGGCGCCGCCGCCGGCTGCACGGAGGCGCTGTTTACCCTGGGCGACAAACCCGAACGCCGCTACCGCGCGGCGCGGGAGGCGCTGGACCGGCTCGGCCACCCCAGCACGCTCTCGCTGCTGGCGGCGATGTGCCGGCTGGTGTTCGAGGAAACCGGCCTGCTGCCGCATGTGAACCCCGGCGTGATGGGCGCCGACGACATCGCCGCCCTGCGCGCGGTCTCGGCCAGCCAGGGGCTGATGCTGGAATCCACCGCCGAGCGCCTCTGCGCGCCGGGCGGGCCGCACCACGGCTCCCCCGACAAGCACCCGGCGGCGCGGATCGAGACGCTTCGTCTCGCCGGCGCGGCTCGCGTGCCCTTCACCACCGGCATCCTGATCGGCATCGGCGAGACGCGGGAGGAACGGCTGGCGGCGCTGCGCGAGATCGCCGCGCTGCACGAAGCGGGCGGACATATCCAGGAAGTGATCGTGCAGAACTTCCGCGCCAAGCCCGGCACGCGGATGGCGGCGGCGGCGGAACCGGAGCTCGAGGATCTGCTCTGGACGCTCGCCTGCGCGCGGCTGATCCTGCCCGAGGACGTGCATCTGCAAGCCCCGCCCAACCTCTCCCCGGGCACCTATCCGCGGCTGATCGCGGCCGGCATCGACGACTGGGGCGGCATCTCCCCAGTAACGCGCGATCACGTGAACCCGGAAGCGCCGTGGCCGGAGATCGACGCCCTGGCGGAGCACTCCGCCGCCGCCGGGAAAGTGCTGGTCCCGCGCCTGCCGGTCTATCCCGCCTTCGCCTTCGCCGCCGAGACCTGGTGCGCGCCGCCGATCGCCGCCGCGCTCCGCCGGGCGATGGACGCCGACGGGCTGGCGCGCGAGGACGGATGGGCCCCCGGCCGCGCCGTGGCCCCCGCGCTGCCCGCCCCGCGCCTTGCCGCGACCGACCCGCGGCTGGCCGCCCTGGTGGCGCGCGCCGCCGGCGGCAGCCGGCTCGAGGTGGCGGACATCGTCCAGCTGTTCGCCGCCCGCGACGCCGACTACGCCCATCTGACCGCGGCCGCCGACGCGCTGCGCCAGGCGGTTTCCGGCGAGACCGTCCGCTACGTGGTGAACCGCAACATCAACTACACCAATATCTGCTACTACCGCTGCAAGTTCTGCGCCTTCTCGAAAGGCAAGACGCACGAGGCGCTGCGCGGCACGCCCTACGACCTCGACCTGACCGAGATCACCCGCCGCGCTCGCGAAGCCTGGGATCGCGGCGCCACCGAGGTCTGCCTGCAGGGCGGCATCCATCCCGACTATACCGGCGCGACCTATCTCGGCATCTGCCGCGCCATCCGCGCCGAGGTGCCGGGGATGCATATCCACGCCTTCTCGCCGCTCGAGGTGACGCAAGGCGCCGCCACGCTCGGCATCGAGGTGCCGGAGTTCCTGGCGCGGCTGAAGGCGGCCGGGCTCGGCACCCTGCCCGGCACCGCGGCCGAGATCCTGGACGATCCGGTGCGCCGGGTGATCGCCCCCGACAAAATCATGACCGCGCAATGGCTCGCGGTGGTGGCGGCGGCGCATCGTATCGGGCTCCGGACCACCGCGACCATCATGTACGGCCATATCGAGCGGCCCGACAGCTGGGCGCGCCATCTGCTGGCGCTGCGCGACCTGCAAGCGGAAACCGGCGGCTTCACCGAATTCGTGCCGCTGCCGTTCGTGCATATGGAAGCGCCGATGTATCTGCGCGGCCTCGCCCGCAAGGGCCCCACTTTCCGCGAGGCGGTGCTGATGCACGCGGTGGCGCGGCTGGTGCTGCATCCGCTGATCCCGAACATCCAGACCTCGTGGGTGAAGATGGGGCCGGAGGGCGCCGCGGCCTGCCTGCGCGCCGGCGCCAACGACCTGGGCGGAACCTTGATGAACGAAAGCATCTCCCGCGCCGCCGGCACCGAGCACGGCCAGGAGTTTCCCCCCGAAGCGATGGAGGCGCTGATCCGCCGCATCGGCCGCCTGCCGGCGCAGCGCTCCACCCTCTATGGCTCGGTCGGCAACGAACGGCGGGCCCGCTCGTTCGGCGCGGCGGCCCTGGCCCCGCTGGTGCAGACCCCGCCGCGCAAGGTACTGGCGGCGGAATAGCCCGCCATGCCCGCGCGCACCGGTGCCGAGTTCCTGCGCGGCCTGGCCGATGACCGGGTGCTGTGGGTCGGGCCGGAGCGGGTCCGATCGCCGCTGGATCATCCGGCGCTCTGCGGGGCGGCCCATGCGGTGGCCGCGGTGTTCGATCGCCACCACGCGCATCCCGATACCTGCCTGTTTCCGGACCCGGAGACCGGCGAGAAGATCGCGGTTTCCCACCTGATCCCGCGCCGATCGGCGGATATCGCGCGCCGCCACGCCGCGCTCGAACTTGTGGCGGAGTTCTCGGTGGGGCTGATGGGGCGCACGCCCGACTACATGAACGTCACCTTCGCCGGATTCGCCGGGCGGGCCGACGAATGGGCGGCGCATGGCAACGAGCGCGGCGCCGAGAATCTGCTGCGCTACCAGAAGCGGCTGGCGCGCGAGGATCTCTCGCTCACCCACACCATCGTTCACACCACCGTCAACGCCGCCCGCGGCCGGGTGCCGGGCGGGTTCGACCCGGTGCAGCTGCACAAGCTGGCCGACACCAGCAATGGCATCGTGGTGCGCGGATCGCGCATCCTGGCCACGCTGGCGCCGTTCGCCGACGAGCTCGCGGTCTATCCCGCCTCGCCGATGCCGGATGCCGATCCCGCCCACGCGCTGGCGTTCTGCATCCCGATGAATACGCCCGGCCTCAGCTTCATCTGCCGCGACAGCGTGGCCGGGTCCGCCAACCGGTTCGACCACCCGCTGTCCTCGCGCTTCGACGAGCAGGACGCCTTCGTCATCTTCGACGATGTCGAGGTGCCGCGGGAGCGCGTGTTCATCGACGCCAATCTGCCGGTTTATAACGGCGTGATCCGCACCAGCTGGTGGCCGAACGTCATGCAGCAGACGATGATCCGGGCGGAAACCAAACTCGCCTTCGCGCGCGGGCTCTCGGCGCGGATGGCCGAGGCGATCGGCGCCGACACCCCGCCGGTCCAGCAGATGCTGGGCGAGATCGCGATGTTCGCGGAATTCGCCCGCGCCGCCATCTTCACCGCCGAACACCAAGCGCGTGACTACGGCAACGGGCTGTGGTGCTGCGATCTCGGGCCGCTGCTGGCATTGCGCGCCGCCTTGCCCGGCTGGTTCCCGCGGGTGAACGAGATCATCCGCCTGATCGGCTCGCATAATCTGCTCACCACCCCCTCGGCGGCGGCGATGGCGGACCCGACGCTGCGCCCGCTGATCGAGCGCTACCTGCCCGGCGTCGGGATACCGGCCGACCGGCGGGATCGCATCTTCCGGCTGGCCTGGGATTTCGCGGCCAGCGCGCTGGGCAGCCGCAACGAACAATACGAGCGGTTCTACCTGAGCTCCGGCGCGCGCAACCTCGGCTTCGCGCACGCGCGGATGGACCCCACCCGAGGCCTCGCGCTGGTGGAGCGATTCCTGACCGAGGAGACCGATTGACCGCCCGCACCGCCGGGGTCGGCCGCGCGCGACGGATGGTGATACACAGCGAACACAACCCACGCGTGTATTGTATCACTCATCCCCACCTGTGCCGCAGCGCCTCGCCGCGGCGCAGCAATCCTTCCGCTTCAACCCGGTAGCGCTCGCCCCGCGCTGACGGCCGGGCCGCTCGGCGGGACCCGCCGCACAGACTTATCCACAGGGATCGGCCGGTTCCGCCAGGGCTTCGGCCAGCGCCACCATCAGCCGCCCGCGCGCGCCGGGGCGCCCATCGGGCGGTGGCAACGGGGGCAGCAGGCGGATGTGGATCACCCCGGGTCGCTTGCGGAATGCGCGCCGGCCCCACAAGCGTCCGGAATCGGTCACCACCGGGATCACCGGCAGCCCGGTGCGCGCGGCGATCGCGGCGATCCCCGGTTGCAACGGCAGCAACATGCCCGGATCGGCGCGGGTGCCCTCGGGGAAGATCACGATCTGCCGGCCCGCCGCCACCGCCGCCGCGGCTTCCCGCATCAGCCCGCGCAGCGCCGCCGCGCCGCCGTCCCGATCCACCGCAATCTGCCGGCCCGGACGCATCAGCCAGCCGAACACCGGGATGCGCAGCAATTCCCGTTTCAGCACGTAGCTGCAACGTGGCAGGATGGTCAGCCACACCAGCGTATCGAACGCCGACTGGTGGCGCGATGCGAGCAGCGCCGGCCCGTCCTTGGGCAGGTTGGCGCCCCCCAGCACCACCACCCGGATGCCGCAGATCGCCCGCAGCCCGGCCAGCACCCAGCGCGCCCACCGCCGCGCCAGCGCCTCCACCCGTCCGGGGGCGGCCACCAGCAGCACCATCCCCACCACCGACAGCACCGCCGTCAGGCCGAAGAACCAGAGGTTGAACAGCAGCGAGCGCAGCCAGCTCATCGCGCCACCGCCGGCGTGAGGATCGGGCCGGGGCCCGGAAACAACGCGCTCAGACCCAGCTCGGCGGCCAGGAGTTTCATGTATTCCTCGGTCAGTATCCGCACTCCGGCCCAGCTGCCCAGCCCGTCGGCATGGCGCATCCCGCGCGGATGCACCGGGAACGGGACCAGCCGCAGGCCCGGCATCGCGCGGTGGAACTCCAACAGCGCGCGCGGCATGTGGTAGAAGGCGGTGACCACGATGACCGAGCGCAGCTGCTCGATCCGCACCCAGGCGGCGGCTTCGCGGGCGTTGCCGAAGGTGGACGCGGCGCCTCGCCCCAGGGTGATGCGCGGTGCCAGCGGCATCGGATCGAACCCGGCGCGACGGCCCAGCGCTTCCAGCCCGGCCCCGCCGCCGATTCCGCTTACCAGCAGCCGCCGCGCGTCGCCGTCGCGCAGCAGTCGCAGCCCCATGCGGACCCGGCGCGCGCCCCCGGTCAGCACCACGATCCCCTGGGCGCGCGGACGGTCCGGCGCCGGGCTGGCGATCAGGAACAGGAACCAGGCGAACCCGGCCAGCCAGAGGGCTGCCAGCGCCACCACGATGCGCCGGATCATGGCAGCCGCCGCAACCAGCGCCGCACCGTCAGCTGCGCCGTCGCCCAGCCGATGCCGCCGGCGCCCAGCGGCAGGCCGGGCAGCAGCAGCCACAGCGGCGCCGGCAGGGCGGCGAACCAGCCGCCGATGCCTCCCGCCGGCGCGAGCGCGCCGCCGCCGAACGGGGCCGCAAGCCGCGCCAGCGCGGCCAGCACCGGCAGTGCCGCCGCCGCCCCCAACGCGCCCCCCGCGGCGGCCAGCCAGGTGGCGCGGGCGGCGAAACATCCCGCCACATAGGCATCGGTCGCACCGAGACCGTGGATGATCTCGATCGCCTCGCGCCGGGCCGCCAGCCCGGCCCGCGTCGCCACCGCGATCACTGCCGCCGCCACCGCCGCCACCACCGCCAGCGCCGCGCCGGCCGACGCTTGCAGGCTGCGCGCCAGCGCCATCAGCCGCGCGATCCAGCGGCCCTGATGCGCAAGCTCGGTGCCCGGGGCCACCCGATCCAGCGCGGCTTGCAACGCAACAGGCGGCGTGGGCGAGGCCAGCCGCACCGCCACCACCGCCGGCAGGCCCAACCCGGCGGGCAGCCCGTGCGGCCCCACCCAGGGCCGCAGCAGGGTGGCCAGCTCGGCCCCGGACAGGGCGCGGGCCCGCGCCACCCCGGGATCGGCCGCCAGCACCCGCAGCACCGCCGCCAGACGCGGACCCGCCACGCCCGCGGCGGGTGCGCCCGGGTGGGGGACCTCGACGGTGAGCGCGGTGCCGGCCCCGGACTGCCAATGCAGCGCCAGCCGCGCCGCGCCGACCCAGCCGGCCAACGCCAGCGCGGCCAGGAACGCCATCGCCGCCACCAGCGCAGGCAGCAACCCGAAACCGAGGGCGCGACGCAGGCCGAGCTCGTCGAATCCGGCAGGGCGCAGGCGGGACATGCAGCGTCGTCTGGACCGGCCGGCCGGGTTCGGCAAGATCGGCGGGCGGCCTTACGCGGCCAGGCCGAGCCGGTCGGCCGCCGCCCACCACTGGGCCTCGGCCTCCTCGGCGACCGCGCCCGGACTGCGGCCCTCGCGCAGCGCGCGGTCGATGATCTTGTCGTCGACGTCGGTGACGTTCTCGACGTGACGGACCCGGACCCCGCGATGCTCGAG
>JBMFXF010000140.1:0-8520 GCA_049964515.1 Acetobacteraceae bacterium
GCACGCCGGAAACCACCATCACGTCGCGGGACATGGAAGATCCTCCTGGCAAACAAGCGATGCTGTCGCATGTCCCCGCCCACCGGGCAAGTGACGTTGACAGGCCGCGGGCCGGGTGGCCCGATGCGCCGGCATTGGACGGGGGAGGGGATGCGGAGCTCCAGTTTCGCCGGCACCGGCACGCCGGGGTTTTCCGGCGACGGCGGGCCGGCGGCGGCGGCACAGCTGAACGGGCCGTTCGACCTCGCCTTCGACCCCACGGGCGGGCTGGTGTTCGCCGATACCTTCAACCACGCGATCCGCCGCATCGACCCCGACGGTACGATTGCCACCCTGGCCGGCAACGGCGAGGCGGGCTTCGCCGGCGATGGCGGCCCCGCCACCGCGGCGCGGCTGCATGAACCCTACGGCATTGCCATCGCCGCCGACGGGCGCATCTTCGTGGTCGATCGGCTGAACCGGCGGGTGCGGGTGATCGCGCGCGGCACCATCGCCACCCTGGCCGGCAACGGGCGCGCGGTGGCGGACGGCGACGGCGGCCCGGCTCCCGCCGCCGGCCTGCTGGAACCCAACGATTGCTGCCTGGACGCCGGCGGAACCCGGCTGCTGATCGCCGATGTCGCGGCGCATGTGGTGCGCGCGGTCGATCTCGCCGGCGGCGGCATCTCGACCCTGGCCGGCACCGGCGAGCCGCGCCACGCCGGCGACGGCGGCCCGGCCCGGCTGGCGGCGCTGCACGGCCCGCGCGCGGTGGCCTCTGCCGCCGACGGGGCGATCCTGATCCTCGAACGCAACGGCTCCACCCTGCGGCGGATCGATCCGCTGAGCGGGCACATCGCCACCATCGCCGGCACCGGGGTGCGCGGCGAGGCCGGCGACGGCGGCCCCGCCACCCGCGCCGAGTTCGCCGCGCCGAAGGAACTCGCGGTCTGCCGCGACGGCGCCATCCTGATCGTCGATACCGAGACCCACCGCATCCGCCGTATCGACCGCAACGGCATCGTCAGCACCGTCGCCTCCGGCCTCGCGCGTCCGCACGGGGTGGCGGAGGGGCCGGGCGGCGCCCTGTTCATCGGCGATACTGAACATCACCGCATCGCCCTCTGCCAGCCGGGATCTGCATGACCGACGACGCCGACAGCTTCGATTTCATCGTCACCGGGGCCGGATCGGCCGGCTGCGCGGTGGCCGCGCGCCTGTCCGAATCCGGGCGCTACCGCGTGCTGCTGCTGGAAGCGGGCAAGCGCGACCGCAACCCGTGGATTCACATCCCGCTGGGCTACGCCAGGCTGTTCTGCGATCCCGCGCACAACTGGATGTTCGATTCCGAGCCGGAACCCGGCCTCAACAACCGGATCATGTATCAGCCGCGCGGCAAGGTGCTGGGCGGGACCAGCGCCATCAACGGCATGGTCTATATGCGCGGCAACCATGCCGACTACGACCAATGGCGCCAGCTGGGCTGCGAGGGCTGGGACTGGGAGTCCGTGCTGCCCTTCTTCCGCCGCGCCGAGGATCAGGAGCGCGGCGAGGACGAGTTCCATGGCGTCGGCGGCCCGCTGCACGTGGCCGACCAGCCGCAACGCTGGGAGATCGGGGAGGCGATCCTGCACGCCTGTCTCGAGGCCGGCATCCCGGCCAACCCGGATTTCAACGGCGCACGGCAGGAGGGCGCCGGCTACTACCAGACCACCACCAAGAACGGGCAGCGCTGGTCGGCGGCGGTGGCCTACCTCAACCCCGCCCGCAACCGGCCCAACCTGTCGATCGTCCCGGAGGCGCACGCGACCAGGGTGCTGATCGAGGCGGGGCGCGCGGTGGGGGTGGAATACCGCCAGGGCAACGAGACCCGCATCGCCCGGGCCCGGCGGGAGGTGGTGGTCTCGGGCGGGGTGTATGGCTCGCCGCAGCTGCTGATGCTGTCCGGGATCGGTCCCGCCGCGCATCTGCAGGAGCGCGGCGTGCCGGTGCTGCACGATCTGCCCGCGGTGGGGGGCAATCTGCATGAGCATTTCAACAGCTACATCACCTATCGCTGCACGAAGCCGATCACGCTGAACGAGATGAACTACAGCGCGCTGCGCCGGCTGCGCGCCGGCTGGCGCTACATGACCCGGCGCAAGGGGGAGATGGCGGGCAACGGGCTCTATGTGGGCGCGTTCGTGAAAAGCGATCCGGGGTTGGAACGGCCCGACCTGCAGATCAACTGCTTCGCCTGGAGCACGATGGAGCGCACCCGCGAGGGCATCCGTTCGCACCCGTTCCCCGGGTTTTCCATCAGCCCGGTGCATCTGCGCCCCGAAGGGCGCGGCACGGTGCGGCTGAAATCGCCCGATCCCATGGCCCCGCCCGAGATCCGCTTCAACTTCTTGCGCACCCGCTACGACATGCAGGCGATGCTGGCGGGGATGCGCTGGGCCCGGCGGATCGCCGCCCAGCCGGCGCTGGCGCCCTATATCGCCGCCGAGACGCTGCCGGGACCGCAGGTCGTCTCGGACGCCGCGCTGGAGGCGGATATCCGGGCCCGCGGTGTGTCCAACCTGCACCCCGTGGGGTCGTGCCGGATGGGGCACGGGGCGGGTGCGGTGGTCGATCCGCGCCTCTGCGTGCACGGGTTGCGCGGGCTGCGGGTGGCGGACGCCTCGATCATGCCGCAGATCGTTGCCGGGAATACCAACGCGCCGTCGATCATGATCGGCGAGAAGGCGGCGGCGATGGTGCAGGAGGATGCCGCGCGCGGGTGAGCGGACCGCGGCTGCCCCTCACAACAGGCTGAGCTGCGCCGGCGCCGGTGCCTCCCCGCCCACCGCCGGCACCGCGAAGGCGGACGCATCCAGCGGCGCGCGCGCATCGGCGAGCCCCAGCCGGCGCGCGGCGCGGGCGAAGCGCTGCGCCAGCAGCCCCGCATAGGGGCCGGCGCCGGTCATGCGGCTGTGAAACCGCGGGTCCGACAGCGTGCCGCCGCGGGTCTCCCGCACCAGCGCCAGCACACGGCGGGCCCGGTCGGGCATGTGCTCGTTCAGCCAGTCGGTGAACATCTGCGCGAGTTCGTTCGGCAGACGCAGCAGCACCCAGGCGGCCGAGGTCGCGCCGGCGCCGGCGGCGGCCTCGAGGATGCGTTCCATCTCGGCATCGTTCAGGCCAGGGATCATCGGCGCGGCCATCACCGCCGCCGGCACCCCGGCCTCGGCCAATGCCGCGATGGCGGCCAGCCGGCGCGCCGGCGTCGCCGCCCGCGGCTCCATCCGCCGCGCCAGCGCCGGGTCCAGCGTGGTCACCGAGATCGCCACCCGCACCAGCCGCCGTTCCGCCAGCCGGGTCAGGATGTCGAGGTCGCGCAGCACGCCGGCGGATTTGGTGACGATGGTGACCGGATGGTTGAACCGGTCCAACACCTCGAGCACCGCCCGCGTCAGCCGCAGGCTCCGCTCCACCGGCTGATACGGGTCGGTGTTGGACCCCAGCGCGATCGGGCGCGCGACATAGCCCGGCTTGCGCAGCTCCTTCTCCAGCAGCGCCGCGACCTCCGGCTTGAAGACCAGCTTGGTCTCGAAATCGAGCCCCGGCGAGTAGCCGAGATAGGCATGGGTCGGGCGAGCGTAGCAGTAGATGCAGCCGTGCTCGCAGCCCCGGTACGGGTTGAGCGCCCGGTCGAAGCCGATGTCGGGGGAGCTGTTCCAGCTGATCGCGCCGCGGGCGGCATCGCGGATCAGGGTGGTGGGCAGCGGCCCCGGCGGGTCGGCCTCGAGGCTGCCCCAGCCGTCGTCGAACGGGGTGCTGGCGGTCGGCGCGAAGCGGTCGGGCGGGTTGGTCACCGCGCCGCGCCCGCGGCGGGCGAGCGAGGGCATGGCGATGGCGGGTTCGGGTTCGCACTCTGACATGGCCGGAGACCTCCTTCCTGGCTCCAGTTCGCCATGCCGCGCGCCCGGAGTCAAGAACAATCCATGAACACGCCTTGCCGGCCCCGCGCCGGACCCGCTATAGCCGGCGAAACACCCAGGAAAGGATCGTGCCATGGCCGACGACGCCGCGGTGATCGAGGCGCTGCAGGGCGTCTCCTCGGCCACCGTCACCACCTTGCTGTTGAAGAAGGGGCTGCGCAACGTCTGGATGCGCGGGCCGAAGCCGCTGCGCGCCGAGCAGAAGCGGCTGATCGGGCGGGCCTTCACCCTGCGCTTCGTCCCGGCGCGGGAGGATCTGGCGACCCCCGAATCCTGGTCCTCGCCCATCTCCACCCGCGCCGCGATCGAGGCGATGCCGGAGGGCGCGATCGCGGTGGTCGATGCGATGGGGGTGACGGACGCCGGCATCTTCGGCGATATCCTCTGCGCGCGCATGGCCAGGCGCGGCCTGACCGCGCTGGTGACGGACGGCGCGGTGCGCGATCTGGCGGGCGTGCTGGGCACCGGCCTGCCGGTCTGGTGCGCCGGCGCCGCAGCACCTCCCTCGGTCGCGGGCCTCACCTTCGTCGGCTGGGGCGAGCCGGTGGGCTGCGGCGGCGTCGCGGTATTCCCCAACGACCTGATCCTGGCCGATGCCGACGGCGCGGTGGTGATCCCCGCCGCCTTCGTCGAGGAGGTCGTCGCCGGCGGCACCGAGCAGGAGCGGCTGGAAGCCTGGATCATGGGCGAGGTGGAACGCGGCCTGCCGCTGCCAGGGCTGTATCCGCCGAACGCCGAACACAAGGCGCGCTACGAGGCATCCAAGCGATAAACGGGGTTGCAACGCTGCTCATCCTCCCTTATGTATTGCTCAAAGGAGCACATGCCCATGCCCGACAGCGCTCCGTTTCCCGAGTCTCCCTCCCCGGGCCGGGCGGCGCGCGGTTTCGCCGAAGCACCGTTGGTCACTCCGGTCACCGTCGGCGTCCCGCCCGGTTCCTCCGCCGGGTCTCCGCGTGACCTCTACCTTGCCGCGCCGGTTGAACGGGTCGCGTTGATCCGCCGTGGCATCCCGGCGGTGGCGGTGAAGCAGCTGCTCGCCGAAATACCCATGGGGCAGGGCGCGGGACTGGCGGCGCTCAACCTGCCGGTCGCCACCATCAACAAGAAGGTGAAGCAGCAGGCCGCCCTGTCCCCCGAGGAGACCGAGCGGGTGGTTGGCCTTGCCCGCCTGCTGGGCCAGGTGGAGACGATGGTCGCGGAGTCCGGCGAGGCTGCCGGCTTCGACGCCGGGGCCTGGCTGGCGCGCTGGCTGACCGAGCCGCTGCCTTCCCTCGGCGGCACCAGGCCGGCCGATCTGCTCGACACGATGGAGGGCCAGGGGCTGGTCTCGACCGCGCTGGCACAGCTGCAAAGCGGCGCCTACGCTTGAGCCGGACCGTCTGGCGGATCGGCACCGACACGCCCGCCTATCAGGCGCACGATCTGACCGGAGCCGGCGCGAAAGCCACCGGCGGGCGCTGGAATCCGGCCGGGATGGCGGTGGTCTATGCCTCCGAGTCCCGCGCGCTGGCCTGCCTGGAGACGATGGTGCATCTCAACGCCGGCGGCCTGCCGCTCAACCGGTATCTGGTGGCGGTGTCCATCCCCGAGGCGGTATGGGCGCGCGCGCGGCGGGTGGGTGCGGCGGCGCTGCCGGTGGGCTGGGATGCCGCCCCGGCCGGGCAGGTGAGCATCCGCTTCGGCACCGAATGGGTGTGCGCCGCGGCGACGGCGCTGCTGGTGGTGCCGTCGGCGATCGTGCCGGAGGAGGTCACGGTGATGATCAACCCGGCCCATGCCGACGCCGCCGGCATCACTGCGATCAAGCTGCGGCGCTGGATTTACGATCCGCGATTGCGGCGCGCCGCCTAATTCGTGTGCGACCGGCCGTAATCGGTCAGCCGCAGCTCGATGCGCCGGTTGCGCGCGTAAGCGGCCGGCGTGTTCCCCGGCACCAGCGGGTGATGCGCCCCATACCCGGTCGCCGCCAGATGCGAGCCCGGCACCCCCTCGGCGATCAGCAGCCGCACCACCTCCAGCGCCCGCTCGGTCGAAAGCTTCCAGTTCGAGCCGCCCTGGAACGGCTGCGCGTCCGCATACCCGTCCACATCCAGCACCCAGTCGATCTTCGGCGGAATCTTCGGCGCGATCTTCTTCACCAGATCCGCCAGCCGCGTCACCTCGATCACCCCGTCCGCGCTCAGCTGCGCGCTGCCCACCGGGAACAGCACGTCGGAGGAAATCACGAACCGGTCGCCGACGATCCGCACCCCCTTCTCCCCGGCCAGGATCTGCCGCAGCCGGCCGAAGAACTCGGAGCGGTAGAGCTGCAACTCCTGCACCTTCCGCACCAGCGCGGCGTTCAGCTTGCGGCCCAGGTCGGCGATCTTCAGGTCCTTCGCCTGCACCGTCGCCTTTTCCAGATCCAGCGCGTTCGCCACCGCCGCCAGCTGCGCGCGCAGCTGCGTCACCTGCTGGTTGAGCAGCGCCACCTGCGCCGCCGCCGACGCCCCCAGATCCTGCGTCTTGGCCAGTTCGGCGGCGAGCGCGGCGTTACGCTCGGCCTCGGTGGTGGCGCGCGCCGCCGCCGCGGCGGCCTGTTGTTGCAGCTGATCGCGCAGCGCCTTCAGCGCCGCCACGTCCTGCGCCAGCCGCGCCAGATCGGCCAGCCGGGCCTGGATGGTCGCCTTGTCCGCCGTCACCGTCTGGTTCAGCGCCGCCGCCGCCGCCCGCAGCGCGGCCAGCCGCCGCTTCGCCGCCGCCAGATCGGTGGCCAGCCCGGTCGCGCGCGCGGCGTTGGCGCTCGCCTGCCCCTCCGCCGTGCTCAGCTGGGTGCGCAGCGCGCCCTCGGCCGCCTCGGCCTTCGCCACCTCGTCATGCAGCACCGCCAGCTGCTGGCTCAGGCTGGCCTCCGCCGCCCGGCTCGCCGTCAGCTGGTGGCTGAGCTGGGAGACCGCCAGCTCCAGCTTGCTCGCCTTGCCCTTTTCCAGCGACAGCGCCTGCGAGACCTGCGCCAGGGTACGGCTGACCTTCTGCAGCGCGGCATCCCGCCGCGACAGCGCCACGCCCAGGAACGCCTGCGCCAGCACGAATACCAGCAGCACGAAGATGATGACCATGAGCAGGGTGGACAGCGCGTCCACATAGCCCGGCCAGGCCTCCATCCCGCCCGCGGTGGCGCGCCGGCGCAGGCTCATCGCGGCGCTTCCGCCAGCCCCGCCACGGTGCGCGACAGCAGCCGCAGCTCATTGCGCAGCTCGGTCACCGTCTGCGCCCGGCCCTGCTCGGTCTCGGCCAGCAGCCGTTGCAGATAGAGTTCGATGTTGCGCAGATGCGCCCGTGCCACCTCGTCCACCGGGGCCTCGCTGCGCAGCTCGGCCAGCCGTTGCAGCGCCGGTCCCAGCGCCGACTGGGTCTCGGCGATGCGCAGCATCAGCTGCTGGTTGGTGCGCATGGTGTCGGCGAACGCGCCCAGCCGCTCGGTCAGTCCCAGCAGCGCCTGGTTGGCCTGCACCCCCCGTTCCTCGCCGCGGCCGAGGATGGATTGCAGCGATTCCATGTTCTCGGCGGTCTGTTCCAGCAGCGCCTGCACATAGACCGGCACCGAGCCTTCGCCCTCCGCCAGCACGCCGGAGGACAGCCGGGTCTGGCCGGCCAGCCATTCCTCGAGCTCGTTGAAGAACCGGTTCTGCGCCTGCCCGGCGGTGAGATCGAGGAACCCCAGCACCAGCGCCGAGGACAGCCCGAACATGCTGGCCGAGAACGCGATTCCCATCCCTTCCAGCGGCTTGGCCAGCCCGGCCTTCAGCTGGGCGAACAGCTGGGCGATGTCGCCGGTGCCCAGGGTCATGTTGTGGATGACGAACGAGACCGCGCCCACCGTGCGCAGCAGCCCCCAGAACGTGCCCAGCAGGCCGAGGAAGATCAGCAGCCCGGTCATGTAGCGCGCGAGTTCGCGGTTCTCGTCCAGCCGTGACGCCAGCGAATCGAGCAGCGAGCGCGTGGTCCCCGCCGACAGGGTCATCGGCCGGTCGTTGCCGCGCCCGGCCTCGCGCAGCGCCATCATGCGCGCCATCGGCGCCACCAGCTTGGGCGCCGCCGCCGGCGGGCGCCCGGCCTGCGCCGCCAGCACCCATTTCACTTCCGCGCCGAGTTGCTGCACCTGGCGCAGGGTCCAGCCGATGCCCACCAGCAGGATCGCCAGGATCAGGCTGTTCAGATCGGGGTTGTTGAGGAAGATGGTGACCAGCGCGCCGCGCAGCCAGGCCGCCACCGCCGCCACCGCGACCAGAAACAGCAGCATCCTCAGCAGATAGGGCGTCGGGCGGGTCATGGGCTGCTTCCTGAAACACTGACATCGATCACGGCCCGGTCATTGTCGGCCCCGCCGGAACCGGGGGCCATCGCGCGCAACCGGATGCGCGCGGGCGCCACCCCGGCGGCACGCAGCGCGTCATGCACGGCCAGCGCCCGGGCCAGCGCCAGCCGCCGCGCCGCCGACGGGTTCTGAGCCGAGCGGGGCGCATACGCAAGGATGGAATATCCCGCATCCCGCGGCAGGGCGCGGGCATAGGCGCCCACCGCGCGCACTTCCGCC
>JBMFXF010000141.1:0-8509 GCA_049964515.1 Acetobacteraceae bacterium
GTCGGGCAGCGAGGGGATGGTGACCGGCTCGCGCCGGTCGAAGCCCAGCAGGGCCGCATCCACCAGCGCATCGACCGCCATCATCGGCGGCAGCCGGCGGGTATCGCGCCCGGCGCGCTGCCAGATCTCGGTCGCGGTGGCCGGCGGCAGCATCGCCTGCACATAGACCCCGCGCGGACCGAGCTCGGCCTGCAAGGTCTGCGACAGCGCCAGCACATAGGCCTTGGTGGCGCCGTAGATGCCGAACGGGCGCTCCGGCATCAGCCCGACGATCGAGCCGACATTGACGATCGCCCCACTCCCCGCTTCGGCGAAGCGCGGCGCCACCGCGGCGGCAAGCCGGGTCAGGGCGGTGACGTTGAGCGCGATCAGCGCCTCGATCTGCGCCGCGGTGGTGCCGAGGAATCCGCCGGCGCCCACCGCCCCGGCGTTGTTGACCAGGATCCCGATCCTTCCATCCCCGGCGAGGCGCGCTTCGACCGAAGCCAGCCCGCCGGGATCGGTCAGGTCGGCCGGCAGCGCCTCGGCGTGGACGCCGTGCCCGGCGCGCAGCCGATCGGCCAGCGCGGCCAGCCGCGCCGCGTCGCGCGCGACCAGCACCAGGTCATGGCCGCGGCGGGCGAAGCGATCGGCATAGGTGGCGCCGATGCCGGCGGAGGCGCCGGTAATGAGGACGGTGGGGTTGGTCATGGCAGCGTTCCTGGCGGTTCGGCGCGAGCATCGCCGCCGCCGGGCCCGCGGCCAAGCCCCCGACCCGCGGCTACCGCTCCGCCTCGTCGCGATCGGTCGCCACCTCGATATCCGGCCCGATCGCGTCGGCGTCGTCTTCCAGATCGTCGGTATCCTCGATCACGTCCGGATCGGCCTCATCGACCACCGCTTCCACCTCCACATCCGCGTCCTCGAGGCCAGGAGCGGCGGGTTTCTTGATCAGGCGCTTGTCCTCGGCGGCGGGACCGGAGGGGCGGCGCAGGCGCGGCTGCTCGGGCGGTTGTTCGGTGCCGCATTTCGGGCACACGGCGGGGGATTTGCCCAGATCGTAGAAACGGGCGGCGCAGGAAACACAGACATGTTTCGCGCCGAGTTCGGGGCGGGCCATGCGGAAATGCCTCGGTCGGGGGAGGGACGGGGCGGCGCGATGCCAGCTTGGTCCGGGCGTGTCAATTGTTCCCGCCGCGCGGGGAACGCCCGGCGGGGCTGCGCGGCGCGCGGCGGCTACAGCAGGAACACCGCCATCGCCACCAGCAGCAGCACCAGGAAGATCACGGCGCCGATGGTGAACCGGGTCCACCCGTGCCAGAAGCGCTCGCGGTCGGCAAGAAAGGCGTCTTCCTGAACCGGTCCGGTGATAGTCGGGCTGTGAGCCATGGGTCCCCTCATGCGTGCATGGGCCGTTTTAGGCGGCGGGCGTGGCGGCGGGCAAGGGGTTGGCCAGCACCGCCCGCGCATCGGCCGCCGGCCCCGCCACCCCGCTTGCCAGCGCGGCCAGCGCGGCGGGAAAAATCCGGTGCTCCTGCGCCAGCACCCGGGCGGCCAGCGCCGCCTCGGTGTCGCCCGGCAGCACCGGCACCGCGGCCTGCGCCAGAATCGGCCCCTCATCGAGGGCTTCGGTGACCAGATGCACCGTGCAGCCATGCAGCCGCACCCCGGCCGCCAGCGCGCGCGCATGGGTATCGAGCCCCGGAAACGCCGGCAGCAGCGACGGATGGATATTCAGCATCCGCCCCGCCCACGCGCCCACCAGGAATGGCGTCAGCCGGCGCAGGTAGCCGGCCAGGCACACGATCTCCACCCCCGCCGCGCGCAGCGCCGCATCCAGCGCCGCCTCGTGCGCCGCGCGATCGGCGCCGAAATCCCGGTGCGCGATCACCCGCGCCGGCACCCCGGCCGCCGCCGCCAGCGCGAGCCCGGCCGCGTCGGCGCGGTTGGACAGCACCAGCGCGATCCGCGCCGGGTAGTCCGCCGCCGCCGCCGCCGCCAGCAGCGCGCCCAGGTTGGACCCGCGCCCGCTGATCAGCACCCCGACCGGACGCTTCACGCCGGCCAACCCGCGGGCGGAGCGAGGCGCAACGCGGCCGGCGCGGCCGGGTCCGCCGCCGCCTCGATCCGACCCAGCGGAAACACGCGCTCCCCGGCCTCGGTCAGCAGGTTCGTCGCCGCGGCGGCGCGGGCTTCATCCACCACCAGCGCCATGCCCACCCCGCAGTTGAACACCCGCAGCAACTCGGTCGGGGCGATGTTGCCGGTCGCGGCCAGCCAGCGGAACACCGGCGGCACCGGCCAATCCGCCGTCAGCGCGGCGATGGTGCCGGCGGGCAGCACCCGGGGCAGGTTGCCCGGCAGGCCGCCGCCGGTGATATGCGCCGCCGCCTTCAGCAAACCCGCGCGGTGCAGCGCCAGCAGCGTGCGCACGTAAAGCCGGGTCGGGGTCATCAGCGCCTGGCCCAGGCTCCGCCCGGGGGCGAACGGCGCCGGCGCGTCCCAGCCGAGGCCGGAAGCGGCCACCACCCGGCGCACCAGCGAGAACCCGTTGGAATGCACCCCGCCGCTGGCCAGCCCCAGCACCGCGTCCCCCGGAGCCACGTCGCGCGGCAGCAGCCGCCCGCGCTCCGCCGCCCCCACCGCGAAACCGGCCAGGTCGTATTCGCCGGCGGCGTACATCCCCGGCATCTCCGCGGTCTCCCCGCCCACCAGCGCGCAGCCGGCCTCGCGGCAGCCGGTCGCGATGCCGCCGATCACCCCCTGCGCCTGCGCCACATCCAGCCGCCCGGTGGCGAAATAATCCAGGAAGAACAGCGGCTCCGCGCCCTGCACCACAAGGTCGTTCACGCACATCGCCACCAGGTCGATCCCCACCTCGGCGTGCAGCCCGGTCTCGATGGCGATCTTGAGCTTGGTGCCCACGCCGTCGGTGGTGGCAACCAGGATCGGGTCGGCGTAGCCCGCCGCGCGCGGGTCGAACAGCGCCCCGAACCCGCCGAGCCCACCCAGGCTGCCGGCCCGCGCGGTGGCGCGCGCCAGCGGGGCGATGGCCTGCACCAGCGCCTCCCCGGCGTCGATATCCACCCCGGCGTCGCGGTAGCTGAGGCCGCTCGGGCTGCTGGTCATGGGGGGCCTCGATAAGCTAGGGAATAACCTATGCACGGGGCATACGGGCGGACCGCCATCGAGGGCAAGGCCGGCACGGGGCGGACCACCGCGGCGGAGCGCGGCGCCGATGCCTGACGGCGGCCTCGACCGCGACCGGCTCGCCACCGACGCGCTGGTCACCCTGCCCAACCTCATCACCTTCGCCCGGCTCTGCGCCGTGCCGGGCGCGTTCTGGTTCGTGATCTCGCACCGGCCGGGCGCGGCCTTCGCGCTGTTCCTGGCCGCCGGGGTGTCGGATGCCATCGACGGCTGGCTGGCGCGCCGGCTGGGCGGCGGGTCCAGCGTGGGCGCGGTGATCGACCCGGTGGCCGACAAGGCGCTGCTGGTCACCATGTTCATCACCCTGGCCGCGGTCGGCGATACCCCGGCCTGGCTCGCCGTGCTGGTGGTGTTCCGCGATATCGTGATCGTGGGCGGGGTGCTGGTGCTGGGGCTGCTGGGGCGGTCGGTGATGATCCGCCCGCTGTTGATCTCCAAGCTCAACACCGCGTTGCAGATTCTGCTGGTGGCGCTGACCCTGTTGCAGGGCTGGATCGGCGCCGCGGGCCCCTGGGTGGGCTGGAGCCTGTGGGGCCTGACCTGGGCGGTGGCGGCCAGCACCCTCGCCTCCGGCGCCGGCTATGTCTGGCGGGCCGCGCGGGCGTGAACCCCGAAGCCTTCATCCGCGCCCATACCGCCCTGGCCCGCCCGGCCCTGGTGCCGGAAATCCCGCTCTGGAGCGCCACCGAGATCACGCCGCTGTGGCAGGCCACCGAGGCCTGGCTGGAGGCGCGCGACCTGGCGCCGCCGTTCTGGGCCTTCGCCTGGCCCGGCGGGCAGGCGCTGGCGCGGCATGTGCTGGACCATCCGGAGCGGGTCGCCGGGCGGCGGGTGCTGGATTTCGCCGCCGGCGGAGGGATCGCCGCGATCGCCTGCGCCCGCGCCGGGGCGGCTTCGGTGGAGGCGGCCGAGATCGACCCGCTGGCCCGCGCCGCGATCGCCCTCAACGCCGCCGAAAACGGGGTCACCGTCACGGTGGCGGCGGATGACGTGCTGGCCGGCCCCGGCCGCTGGGACCTGATCCTGGCCGGGGATGTTTGTTACGAGGCGCCGATGACCGCGCGCATCCTGCCCTGGCTGCGGGCACGGGCCGGCACGGCCTCGGTGATCCTGGCCGACCCCGGTCGCGCCTACCTGCCGGCGGGACTCGCCGAACTGGCCCGCTACACCGTGCCCACCACCCGCGAGCTGGAGGACCGCGAGACCCGCATGGTCACCCTCTACCGGCTCGCCCCCGCTCACATCCCGGAGGGATAGGCCGGCCCGCCGCCGCCCTCGGGCACCGTCCAGGTGATGTTGCCGGTCGGGTCCTTGATGTCGCAGGTTTTGCAGTGCACGCAGTTCTGCGCGTTGATCTGCAGCCGGGGCGCGCCTTCCTCCACGCCGACGAACTCGTACACCCCGGCCGGGCAATAGCGCGCCTCCGGACCGCCGAACCGGGCGAGGTTGGTCGCCACCGCCACCGCCGGATCGGCCAGCCGCAGATGCACCGGCTGGTTCTCCTCGTGGTTGGTGTTGGAAATGAACACCGAGGACAGCCGGTCGAACGTCAACACCCCATCCGGCTTGGGGTAGGCGATGCGCGGCGTGCTCGTGGCCGGGCGCAGGGTGGCGTTGTCGGGGTGGGGGTGGCGCAGCGTCCAGGGCGAGGCGCCGCGGGTCACATAGGTCTCGAACGCCGCGTTGAGCATCCCGCCCCACAGCCCGAGCCGGGCGAAGCCGGGGCGGATGTTGCGCACCGCGCGCAGCTCCTCCCACACCCAGCTCGCGCGCAGCGCCGCCGGATAGGCCTCCAGCATGGCCGGCCGGTCGCCGGCCAGCGCGTCGGCCACCGCCTCCGCCGCCAGCATCCCGGTCTTCATTGCCGTGTGCGAGCCCTTGATCTTGGGCACGTTCACGAACCCGGCGGAATCGCCGATCAGCGCCCCGCCCGGAAACACCAGCCGCGGGATCGACTGGAATCCGCCCTCGTTGAGCGCCCGCGCCCCGTAGCTGATCCGCCGCCCGCCGGCGAAATGCCCCCGCACCGCCGGGTGGGCCTTGAAGCGCTGCATCTCCTCGAACGGCGACAGCCAGGGGTTGGCATAGTCCAGCCCCACCACGAAGCCGTACGAGACCAGGTTGTTTCCGAAATGATACAGGAACGATCCGCCATAGGTGTCGGCCCGCAGCGGCCAGCCGACGGTGTGCTCGATCAGCCCGGGGCGGTGGTTGGCCGCCGGAATCTCCCACAGCTCCTTGATCCCGATCGCGTAGGTCTGTTCCTGCGCCCCGGCGCGCAGATCGAACCGGGCGATCGCCTGTTTGGAGAGCGACCCGCGGCAGCCCTCCGCCAGCAGCGTATAGGGTGCCCGCAGCTCCATCCCGCGCTGGAAATTGGGCCCCGGCGTGCCGTCCTTGCCGATCCCCATGTCGCCGGTGGCGATGCCGCCGACGCGGCCATCTTCCACCAGCAGCTCGGCGGCGGCGAAGCCCGGGTAGATCTCCACCCCCAGCGCCTCGGCCTCGGCGCCCAGCCAGCGCACCACGTCGCCCAGGCTGACGATGTAGTTGCCGGCGTTATGCATCTGCGGCGGGGTGGGCAGGCGGAAGGCGCGGGTCGCGGTCAGCCAGAGGAAGCGGTCCTCGGCGGCCGGGGTGTCGAGCGGCGCGCCGCGCTCGCGCCAGTCGGGGAACAATTCGGCCAGCGCGCGCGGCTCCACCACCGCGCCGGAGAGGATATGCGCGCCCACCTCGCCGCCCTTTTCCACCACGCAGACGGCCGCCTCCGGCGCGCGCTGCTTGAGCCGGATCGCCGCCGCCAGCCCCGCCGGACCGGCGCCGACGATGACCACGTCGAAGCTCATCGATTCGCGGGGCGATTCGTCACTCATGGGACCGAGACCGTGGCGTTGTGGGGCGCACCGACCCTAAGGCGCCGTGGCAGGACGGTGAAGCCCCGCGTCCAGCAGGGCAGATGCGAGCGCCGGCACCTCGGCGAAGCGCTGCGCCACCGCGACCCCCGCCGCCGGGTCCGGAAGCCGGCCATAGCCCCAGGCGGCGAAGATCACCGCCACCCCGGCGCCATGCGCGGCGGCCAGGTCATTGGCATGATCGCCCAGCATCACCGCCGTCGCGGCCTCGGCCCCCGCGGCGGCCAGGGTGGCGCGCAGATGCCCGGGATCCGGCTTGCGCACGGGGTAGCTGTCGCCGCCCCCCACGGCGACGAACCGCCCGGCGATGCCGAGCGAGGCCAGCAGCGCGCGCGCCGGCCCCTCCGGCTTGTTGGTGCAGACCGCCAGCCCCCAGCCGGCCGCGGCCAGCGCCGCCAGCCCTTCGGCCACGCCCGGATAGAGCCGGCTCCGCGCGTTCGGATTCGCGCCGTAGGCCCGGACATACTCGCGCACCGCGTCCGGGTCCGGCCCCCGCCCGCGGGCGGCCAGCGCCCGCGTGACCAGCGCCGCCACCCCGTCGCCCACCATCGCCGCGGTCTCCGCCAGCCCGAACGGGGCCAGCCCGCGCGCCGCCATCACCTGGTTGAGGATCGCCGCCAGGTCGGGAACGGTATCGACCAGGGTGCCGTCGAGATCGCAGACCAGGATGGGGCGCACCGGGTTACGCTCCGAAATTGAAAGTGACGGCACAAGGCTTTGACACGACGTGCGCCGGGACGCTAGGCCGGGACCATGTCGCAGGATGCGGGCATGGATGCCACCGCCATTGTTCTGGCCGCCGGAATGGGCACGCGGATGCGCTCCGCCCTGCCCAAGGCGCTGCATCCGCTCGCCGGCCGGCCGATGCTGCGCCACCTGATCGATGCCGCCGCCCCGGTGTTCGCCCGGCTGGTGGTGGTGGTGGGGCCGGGGATGGAGCCGCTGGCCGCCGCCGCCGCGCCGCATCCGGTGGTGGTGCAGCACGACCGGCTGGGCACCGCGCATGCCGCCCGCCAGGCCGAGGCGTGGTTCGGCGACGGCGACGTCGCGGTGCTGTATGCCGACAACCCGCTGATCCGCACCGAGACGCTCCGCCGTCTGCGCGATCGCCGCGCCAGGGGCGATTCCGGCCTCGCGCTGCTCGCCTTCCGCGCCGCCGATCCGGGCGCCTATGGGCGGGTGATCCTGGACGGCGATTATGTCGCGCGCATCGTCGAGGCCGCCGACGCCTCCGCCGCCGAGCGCACGGTAACGCTGTGCAATGCCGGCGCGCTGATCGGCCCGGCCGCCGATCTGCGGCGCTGGCTGGCCGCGGTGCGCGCCAACAACGCCCGCGGCGAATACTACCTGACCGACGTGGTCGCGCTGGCGCGCGCCGAGGGCGTGCGGGTGGCGGCGGTGGAGGCGGATGCGAGCGAACTCGCCGGCATCAACTCGCGCGCCGAACTCGCCGCCGCCGAGGCGGTGGTGCAGTCCCGGCTGCGCGCGGCGGCGATGGAGGGCGGGGTGACGCTGACCGACCCCGGCTCGGTGTTCCTCTCGGCCGACACGGTGCTGGAGGCGGATGTGACCATCGGCCCCAACGTCGTCTTCGGCCCCGGGGTGCGGGTGGAGACGGGTGCCGAGATCCGCGCCTTCTGCCACCTGGAAGGCTGCGTGGTGGGGCGCGGCGCCATGATCGGCCCGTTCGCCCGGCTGCGCCCGGCGACCGTGGTGGGCGCGGGCGCGCATGTGGGCAATTTCGTCGAGCTCAAGGCAACCCAGCTCGGCGCCGGCGCCAAGGCCAGTCACCTGACCTATCTGGGCGACGCCACGGTCGGCGCCGGCGCCAATATCGGCGCCGGCACCATCACCTGCAACTATGACGGCGTGGCCAAGCATCGCTCGGAAATCGGCGCCGGCGCCTTCATCGGCTCCGATACCGCGCTGGTGGCGCCGGTGCGGGTCGGTGCCGGCGCGGTCACCGGGGCCGGCAGCGTCATCACCGAGGACGTGCCGGACGGCGCGCTGGCGCTCGGCCGGGCCCGCCAGGTGGTCAAGCCCGGGCGCGGCCGGCCCGTTCCCCCCCGAACCGACAAGGGCTGAGCCATGTGCGGCATCATCGGCGTCATCGGCACCCGCCCCGCCGCCCCGCTGCTGATCGACGCCCTGCGCCGGCTGGAATATCGCGGCTACGACAGCGCCGGCGTCGCCACCCTGGTCAATGGCGACATCGTCCGCCGCCGCGCCGAGGGCAAGCTCGCCAACCTCGCCGCCGCGCTGGAGCAGACCCCGCTTTCGGGCACCACCGGCATCGGCCACACCCGCTGGGCGACCCATGGCGCGCCCACCGAGAGCAACGCCCATCCGCACGGCACCGCCCGCGTGGCGGTGGTGCATAACGGCATCATCGAGAACCACGCCGCGCT
>JBMFXF010000142.1:0-8504 GCA_049964515.1 Acetobacteraceae bacterium
GCGATGCCCGGGTTGCCCGGGGCGCAGAACAGCGCGGTGAGCAGCGGGCTCGCCGCCAGCGCCCAGCACAGCGCGTGCTCCCGCCCGCCGGACCCGACCACCAGAACCCGCATCGCTTGTCTCCGTGCCGATCGCGCGGCGATAGCGGGCCGGGCAGGGGCGGGCAAGCCGGGACGCAATCGCCGGCGGGGTTGACGTGGATCATCGACGGCGCCGGGCGCCGGGCGCAGCGCTCAGGCCCCGGCCGGCCCCGATCCGGCCGGTAGCGACAGGCAGGAGACGGCGGCCATGGTGCAGACGAGGGATGTTGACGTGATGGTGCTGGGCGCCGGCGGCGGCGGCTACCCCGCCGCGTTCCGGCTGGCCGGCGCGGGGCGCTCGGTGGCGATGGTCGATCCGTTCGGCAATCTCGGCGGCGATTGCCTGGCCGAGGGCTGCGTGCCCTCCAAGGCAGTGCGGGAGGCGGCGCTGGTGCGGACCTGGCCCGCGAAATACCGGCTGTTCGGGCTGCGCGGGGAGCCGCCCGAGGTGGATTGGCGGGGCGTGCTGGCGCACAAGGACCGCGTGCAGGCGCTCCGCTATGCCCAGCACCGCGCGGAGCTCGCGGCCGCGAAGATCGCGATGCACCAGGGAACCGGCCGGATCGTCGATGACCATACGGTCGAGGTCACCACCGATGGCGGCGAGGTGCTGCGCTATCGCGCCCGGCAGCTCATCCTTGCCACCGGGTCGCGCCCGCATCGGCTGAAGATCCCGGGCGCGGAGCTTGCGGTCACTTCGCATGATGTCTTTCGTCTCGGCGCGGACCTGAAGTTCCCGCGCCGGCTGGTGGCGATCGGCGGCGGGTATATCGGCCTCGAGACTGCCTCGATGCTGCAGAATCTCGGCGCGCAGGCGACGGTGCTGGAGGCGACAGCGGAGATTCTGCCAGGGGTCGATCCCGACCTCGCCCGGTTCCTGCACACCGCGCTGGCCCGGCGCATGAGCCTGGTGACGAACGCAAGGGTGAGCGCGATCGGACGCGGCACCGACGGCGATCTGCGGGTCCGTTACGAAACCGACGGGGTGGCGCATACGCTGGCGGCGGATTGCGTGCTGATGGCCACGGGGCGCGAATCCGTGGCGCCGGAGGGGATCGCGGCCCTCGGGCTGCCGGAGGGGCGGATCGGCGTGGACGATCGGCTGCGCACCGCGCTGGCGCATGTCCATGCGCCGGGCGACGTGAACGGGCGCAGCATGCTGTTCCATTCCGCCGTCTGCCAGAGTCTGGTCGCGGCGGAGGACATCCTGAGCGAGGGCCAGGGGCCGGCGCGGATGAACTTCGCCGCGGTCCCGTTCACCGTGTTCACCGAACCCGAGCTGGCCTGGGTCGGGCTGACGGCGGCGGAGGCGGCGGAGCGGAATATCGAGACGGTGGTTTCCGGCTATGATTTCCGCACCGATTCGCGGGCGCAGATTTTCGACGACATGGAGGGGTTCCTGAAACTCGTGTTCGCCCGTGGCAGCGGCATCCTGATCGGGGCGCAGATCGCCGGGCTCGACGCCGCCCATGTCATCGCCCCGCTGGCGCTCGCGGTGCATACCGGCGCAACCACCACCACCCTGAGCCTGACGGCCTTCCCGCACCCGATGCTGAGCGAGGGCATCAATAAGGCGGCGCGGGCGGTGCGGCTGTAGGCCGCGGGATGTGCGAGTTGCTGGGCATCGCGGCCTCGGCCCCGGTCAGCGCCCGCTTCTCGCTGCGCCGGCTGGCGCGGCGTGGCCGCCGGGCGGGCGAGCCGATCGACGGCTGGGGCGTGGTGCTCTCTGCCTCTACTCTGACGGTGACTTTTACCTCGGCGGAAGACGTGCGAGGGTTGGTAGTCTGCTAAGACACTCCACGACGTGAGGCCGGTGTACGAACGGCGCTCGGCAGGAACTGGGGGATATGAGCCATGCAGATCGCCGATCTGCGCATAGAGAACTTTCGCGGGATCCGATCCGGGCACGTTCGGTTCGACCAGCACAGTGTGCTGGTCGGTCCCAACAACTGCGGGAAGACCACCATTATCGAGGCGCTGGCTCTGCTGTTCGGGCGCGACCGCATGGTACGTAAACTCACCGAGCACGACTTCTTCGGCGGGACCCCTCAGCCGACTGACCGCATCCGCCTGGTCGCTACCATCATCGGATTCGAGGGCGACAATGTTGCCGAATTCCCTGAGTGGTTCCGCGACGATCGCGGTGTCCCGAAGTGGTGGAATCCCACGACCCGCGCCGTGACGCCGACACGCACAGATCCGAGTTGCCGGTTGGCCTGCCAGATCGGGTTCTGCGCGCACTTCAACCGCGTTGATCTCGAGGTGGAGACGGTGCGCTATTTCCACGATGACGACGCGGGAGGTGACCCGTTTGTCGACGAGTCCGTTACCGGCGTTCCGAACCGACTGATAGGCGATATCGGCTTTTTCCTGGTGCCAGCGAGCCGGACATGGGATCGTGTTGTGTCGTTCGGATCGGAGTTGTTCCGCCGCGTTGTCGCCTCGGCCGGCGGGACCCCGTGGGATTCGGTGCTTGGCGAACGCGACAGATTGCGCACGCCGGAGCAGCCTCTGGAAGCCGACCAGCATCTGCTGCCGATCGTGAACGCCCTCAACACCGAGCTGGCGGGCTTCTTCCGGGCGGGGCCGACGCTGCAGCTCCGAGTGACTGCGACGGACAGCGAAGGGTTGCTGGAGGCGGTCGTGCCGCACTATGCCCATAGCGGCGCGCTTGGCCTGCCCGCGCGTCGCCACGGCAGCGGCCTGATCTCGCTGCAACATCTACTCCTGCTGCTGCAACTCGGCCGCCAGCGCGCCCAGGCCGGCGAAGGCTTCTGGATGGCGCTCGAGGAGCCGGAGCTACACGTGCCGCCGCCGTTGCAGCGTCGGCTGGTGCATCGCATTCAGGCGCTATCCACCCAGACCTTTGTCTCGACCCATTCGCCGATGGTCGCAGCTATGGCCGATCCGCGCTCGGTCGTGGTGCTGCGCAACGATGCGGGCGTGCTCAGCGCGACGCCCTTGCTCCCGGCGGCGCTGCCGGCAGCGACGCCGAACAGCGTGCGCAAGCTGTTCCAGCTCAACCGGGTCGACACGATCGCGGCGCTGATGCACGACGTCGTCCTCGTGCCGGAGGGCCGCATCGATTTCGAGTGGCTGAAGCTGCTCGTGCGCGCCGTCGACCTAAGCCAAGGGTGGACCCAAGCCGAGGAGAGCCGGTTCGGGGCCTATGTCGGGCTGATCCCGACGCACGACGCGGCAGTGGAGGCGACGGTGACGGTGCTGCTGCGGCTGCATCCGCGGATCACCGCTCTGGTCGACGGCGACGGCGCCGGCCAGGGTTATACGGCAGGACTGACGAGCCTGGCCCCAGGTCCGGCGGCGATCGCACGCTGGCCGGACGGCTGGGTGATCGAAGATGTTGTCGGCTGGATTCTGAACGCCGATCCGGCCCCAGCGCTGCAAGCCATCGCCGCCGTCATCACGCCAGCGATGGCCTCCATCGCAGAACTGGTGATGCGACTAAAGTCCGAGGACCGCGCGGCGGGCGGCCTCAAGCAGAATCAGGTGGCATACGAAGCGGTCGCGGATGTGATCGGTGCGCTGGAGCCGTGCTGCCGCCGCGCCCGCGGACTGCTTAACGCCTTGAGCGACGTGTTGCTGGGCGGCGCTAGCCCGACGTTCGCCGATGCGCCACAGGGTGACCCTAGTGTGAAGATCTTCCGGCCATGACGCTGCTCGCGGTCGAAGGCGCCGCGGGCTGCGGCAAGACGGTGCGGTTGATCGGGGCGCTTGAAGACGCGCTGGCAGACGCGCCACTACGCGACGGTCAACGCGTCTTGGCGCTGACCTTTATGCATGGCGCGCGGCGGCGGCTGCACGACAAACTGCGTGGCGTCGCGGGCGTGCGGGGCCGGTTGCACTGCGTGACTGTCGACAGCTTCGCGCAGCGGTTGGTCGGGCGCTGGCGGAGCTTGGCTACGGCACTGGGGGCGCCGACGCTGCGACCCGATCAATATGACGAGCAGTGCGATGCCGCCGGGTACCTGCTGGAGCAGCCCAACGTGGCAGCGTGGGTGGTAGCGAGCTTTCCGATCGTGCTGGTCGACGAGGCTCAGGATTTGAAGCCGCAGCGGCTGCGCATGATCTCAGCGCTCGTCGGACCGACCCGGCTGATGATCGCGGCCGATGATTTCCAGTGCCTCGACCCGTCGCTGCGCCCGAGCCCCTGCGTGACTTGGCTGCGCCAGGCGTGCACGCCGATCACGCTCACGCAGACCCACCGCACCCATGTCAGCGGCCTCTTGGACGCGGCGGCCGCGATCCGTGCGGGCCGTGCTCCGGCCAATGGGCAAGGGTTCAAGATCCTCGCTGCGAAGGGCGTCGGCATGGCGGCCGTGTATCTCACGAATGCGATCGCTTGGCGGGGCGGGGGCGCGGTGATTACCCCCGCCCTCACGGGCGGGTTCGCGCAAAGCGTCGTGCAAAAGGTCGGCGAGAAGCCGCTCGGAACGCGGCAGAACGGCCCGTACACTATCCACTGGGAGCGCTCCGAAGAAGACGAAGCGGACGCCCTTCTGGCGGAATTCCGGCTGAGCGCCGGGGCGGGCCTGAGCGACACGATCGCGGCGCTTCGCCGGCTCCCCGCGTCGGGGATAGTGCGCGACGCGATCAGCTGGGCACAACGACAGGTGCATGCGGCCGGCGTCACGCGGTTCGATCAGGCAGAGGTATCCGCGGTCGTGCGGCGCCACATGGCGTTGCGTCGTCACCATGCCGGCGGCGATCAGGCGACGTTCGTCGCGATGACCGTGCAGCAGGCAAAGAACCGGGAGTTTGAAGGGGTGGTGGTGCTGTGGCCTTATCAAGTCGGTGGCGATACAGAGCACAAACGTCGGTTGCTTTACAACGCCATCACCCGTGCTCGCCGCTGGTGCACGGTGATCGTTCAGAACGAGAAAATGCTGGCCGCCCCGCCATTTGCTTCCTCGAGATGAGCCGGCGCACCATGCCTTAGCGGATCCACATGTAGGCCGCGGGATGTGCGAATTGCTGGGCATCGCCGCCTCGGCCCCGGTCAGCGCCCGCTTCTCGCTGCGCCGGCTGGCGCGGCGTGGCCGCCGGCCGGGCGAGCCGATCGACGGCTGGGGCGTGGTGCTGCACGACGGCGGCGACGTACGCTGCTACCGCGAGCCGGAGCCGGCGGGAAACAGCGCCTGGCTGAGGTTCGTCGAACGCCATCAGGCGCCGGCGCGGATCGTGATCTCCCACATCCGGCTGGCCACCGCGGGCACCGTCTCGCTGCGCAACACCCACCCGTTCGTGCGCGAACTGGGCGGGCGGATGCACAGTTTTGCCCATAACGGGCGGCTGCCGGGGATCGAGGCGCTGGCGGGCGATCCGGGGGGATGGTTTCGTCCGGTGGGGGAATCGGATTCCGAGCGCGCGTTCTGCGCGTTGCTGGCCCGGCTGGCGCCGTTGTGGCGCGACGCGGTGCCGACCGCGGCGGCGCGGCTGGCCGAACTCCGCCGGTTCGCGGCCGATCTCGGCGCCCTGGGGCCGGCCAATTTCCTCTATTCGGACGGCGAGTATCTGTTCGCCCACGGGGATCGCCGGCACCAGCCCGACGGGCGGATCGCGCCGCCCGGGCTGTGGCATCTGAGCTGCCCTTGCGCCGATGCCGGGATGGCGGTGCGCCATGCCGGCGTGGCGCTGGCGGCGGCGGCGGTCCCGCGGCAGGTGGATGTGTTTGCCAGCGTGCCGCTGTCGCGCGCCGCCTGGCGCCCGCTGGCCGAAGGCGAGGTGGTGATGGCGCCGGCGGGGCCGGGGTAGGGGCGATGCCGGCCACGCGGGAAGCCTCGGCCCGGGTTCGCGCGAGCGGTCAGGTTCTCCCTTGTCCCGTCTTGCTCGGTCGCGCGGGCCGGCGGCACAGGCTGGCGAAGCCCCACAGGGTGAATGCCGCCGCCGCGAGGCCGACCGCTCCCGCAACCCAGGGCGAGAACAAGGGCGAGAGCGGCGCGCGCCAGGGCAGCAAGCAGGAGCCGGCCAGCTCCACCAGCAGCGTCGCGCCGATGGCCGGGCGCAGCCACCCGCCGCCGCCCGCCGGACGGCGGCTGCGCAGGAACAGGATCCAGCCGCCGCCGAGCAGCACGCCGGCCAGCACCGCGGCCGGAACGTCGCGGGGGTTGCTGGGTATTGCCGGCGGGAAGCCGAGAAATAAAGCCACCAGCAGCGGCCCGAGGCCGTATTGCGCGGCATCCAGCGCGCGTGCCGGGCGCGTTGCCGCGCCCGCCGCCTGGGGCCCGGTCGGCCGGCCGCCGCGGTCATGCCCCGTCACAGCCCAAGCACCAACTCCGGCATCCCGCCATCGGGGCGGTGGAAGCCGGGGACGGCGCCGCAGGATTGGCAGGCGGAGCGCGCGGCAGGGCTGGCCATGGGCGAGGGATAGCGGCGGCGGCGGCGGCGGGCAACGCGCGGGTCAGGGCGAAGCGTCGGGGGCACCGGCTGCCTCCGGCGGAAACCCGGCGGCGGCGAGGGTGGCGGCGAGGGCATCGGCAAGCCGGGCGAGCGCGGCGTCGTCGCGCCCGGCCGCGAACAGCCCGCCCCCGTCCACCGAAGCGGCGATCAGCGCCAGCACCGGCGGGCGGAGCGGCCAGTCCCGCCAGTCGGCCCGCGCACCGAGGGCCGCGAGCGGTGCCGCGGCCAGGGGGGCGGCGGGCTCGAGCAGCAGGCCGACGGCGGCTTGGGTGTCCCAGCCCTGGTCGAGGAAGCTGCGCATGGCGGTGGCGTCGCGCGCGAGGGCGAGCGGCCGGTCCGGGCGGCCGGCGAGGCGGCGGGCAAGCCGGGCGAAGCCGGGCCGCGGTGGGAAGGGGATCATCTCGAGGGCGGGAACCGGCGCCGCTTGCGGCCAGAGCAGCGGGAAGGCGAGGGTGCCGAGCGCGGCGAGGGCGCGGGCGAGCGGTATGCAAAGCGGCGCCGGAACGCCGCCATCCACCGGCCAGGGGTCCGGGCGCCAGGTGAGCAGCAGCGCGGGAGCGCCGGCCGGATGGAGATGCCGGGTGCGCAGAAGCGTTTCATCCCACGCCCGGTGGAGGGTCAGCGCGATCGGCATCGGCTCAGAGCCCCGCTGCATCCCCGCCCGCGATCGGACCCGGGACGGGAGGGTTCCGGTCGCAATCGGCCATCGACGCGCCTCCGCCGTTCGACGCGAGGATAGGCGCCGCCCGCCCGCAGGCAAGATCGGGGCGGGGTGGGCCATAACCGGCCGTTCGGACATATTGACCCGGACCGCGCGGGCGCGGACCATGCGACCAGGACGTCCCCCATGACCTACAAGCCGCCGCGCCGCCCGCAGTTCTTCTACACCACCGCGCCCCTGCCCTGCCCGTATCTGCCGGGCCGGACCGAGCGCAAGGTGGTGACCGAGCTCACCGGCCCGGGCGCCGAGGCGCTGCACGACCGGCTGTCGCGCGCCGGGTTCCGTCGCAGCCACAACATCGCCTACGCCCCGGTCTGCCCCGGCTGCCAGGCCTGCGTGCCGATCCGGGTGCCGGTGGCCCGCTTCCGCCCCGACCGCACCCAGCGAAGGGTGGCCCGCGCCAACGCCGGGCTCGACGTGTTCGAGATGCCGCCGCGCGCCACCGCCGAGCAGTTCCACCTGTTCCAGCGCTACCAGCACGCCCGCCATACCGAGGGCGACATGGCGACCATGAGTTTCTACGACTACCGGGCGATGGTGGAGGACACGCCGATCGAGACCTCGGTGGTGGAGTTCCGCGACCCCGACGGGGTGCTGGCCGGGGCCTGCCTGACCGACCGGCTGGGGGACGGGCTGTCGGCGGTCTATAGCTTCTATGATCCGGCTCCCGAGCGGATTTCGCTGGGCACCTACGCCGTGCTGTGGCTGATCGAGCGGGCGCGCTCGCTGGGGCTCGGCTACGTCTATCTGGGCTACTGGGTGGGGGAGAGCCGGAAGATGGCCTATAAATCCCGCTTCCACCCGGCCGAGGTGCTGAGCGGGGGCAACTGGCAGGTGCTGACCGCGCCGGCGGGCGGGGGGCTGGCCACCGGCGCGGGGGTGGACCCGCTGCTGAGCGTGACGATGACCCGCGAGGCGGAGGGGTTCAGCGTCGAAGAGCGCGGATAGGCCGGGCAGGGGGTGTGCCGCAGCCGCCCGGCGTCCTGGTGCGGCGCCGGGCCGGGGGCCGCTTCAGATCGCGTCCCTGGCCGTCTCGCGCAGCAATCCGCCGACCGCCGCCACCCCGGCGCTGGCGGGAAACACCCGCCCGAGTGCGGCCGGCGGCAGCCCGAGATGCCCGGCCAGCACCCCCTTCGCCACCGCCCGCAGGTCCAGGGTTGGCGCCAGGTCGCGGTTCTGGAACAGCTGCCCCGGGCGCAGCCCCGGCCAGTGCGCCAGCACCCGTCCGCCCGCCACCGCCCCGCCGGCCAGGAACGCCACCCCGGCGGTGCCGTGGTCGGTCCCGC
>JBMFXF010000143.1:0-8441 GCA_049964515.1 Acetobacteraceae bacterium
CCGCTTCCAGCAGATCGTCCATCGGGCCCAGCACGTTCACCCGCGCGCCCAGGTGATGCAGCCGCGCGCCCGGGTCCAGGGTCATCGCAAAGCCGAAATCCCGCTCGGCCAACGGAATGATCCAGGCGCGGTTCTGCGGCCCCGGAAAGCGCCGCATCAGCGTCAGCGAGAAATCGATCTCGCCCACCAGACTGTCCGACAGCCGGCGGTACACCAGGTTCAGATGCGAGCCGTAATAGATCTGCAGCGCCACCGCCTGCAGCAGGATCAGCGGCACCAGGATCATCAGCAACGACCGCCCGAGCAGCGAGCGTGGCAGCAGCTTGCGGCGCGCGCGCGGCCACCCCCTGGGCAGGCGGATGCGCATCCTACACCCCCGGTTTCAGCACATAGCCCCGCCCGCGCACGGTGTGCAGGAACCGCGGCTCGCGCGGGTCGGGCTCGATCCGCCGCCGCAGCCTGGTCACCTGCACGTCGATCGCGCGTTCGCCCACCTCGTCCAGCTGCAGCGCGGCGGCGATCGCCTCGCGGGTCAGCACCTCGTGCGGCTGGCGGGCGAGCGCCAGCAGCAGCGCCGCCTCGCCCCCGGTCAGGCGCACCGGGCCGTCGGGGCCGCGCAGCTCCCCGCGCGCCAGGTCCAGCACCAGCGCGCCGAGCCGCACCGGGGCGGCGGGTTCGGCGGCCACCACCCGCCGGCGCAGCAGGGCGCGCAGGCGCAGCACCAGCTCGCGCGGCTCGAACGGCTTGGCCAGGTAGTCGTCGGCGCCGGCCTCGAAGCCCTCGATGCGGTCCTCCGGGCCGCCGCGGGCGGTCAGCAGCAGCACCGGGGTGGCGAAGCCGGCATCGCGGCGGAGGTCGGCCAGCAGCGCGAGGCCGGTCTCCCCCGGCATCATCACGTCCAGCACCATGGCGTCGAACGCGACCGAGCGCAGCAGCGCCCGCGCGTCTGCCGCCGCCGCCGCCACTGAGACGCGGAATCCCTGGTCGATCAGGTAGCGCGAGAGCAGGGCGCGCAGCCGCGGGTCGTCATCGACCACCAGCACATGCGCCTCGGCCGGGGTCTCGGCGGGCGGCTCGGGGTCCATCGCGGTCAGCCCAGGCGCGGCGGCTTGCGACGGTCCAGATAGTCGCGCGCCGCCTCGTCCATGATGCCGCGCATGACGCGGCGGAACCCGTCCACCGCCCCGCCGCCGGCGGCGCGATAGGCGTCGGCCAGGCGGTCGCGCTGGCGTTCGAACAGCCGCCGTTCCAGCGCCACGCCGGCCGGGGTGAGGGTGAGCAGGCGCTGGCGGCGGTCGGCGTGGCCCTGCGCCTGCGCCACGTAGCCGCGCGCCACCAGTTCCGACAGCACGCGGGCGAGCGACTGCTTGGTGATCCGCAGCAGGCCGAGCAGGTCGGAGACGGTGATGCCCGGGTTGCCGCCGATGAAATGCAGCGCCCGGTGGTGCGCCCGCCCAAGGCCGAGCTCGGTCAGGATCACGTCGGCGGCGTTGGTGAAGTCGCGGTAGGCGAAGAACAGCAGGTCCTGGGCGAGGCGGATCTCCTCCTCGCGCAGGAACAGCAGCCCGGCGCCGGCGGGCGCGGCTTCGGGCAGGGTGGAACGCGGCAGCGCGGTCATCGCGGGATCCGCGGCGATGCGGTCATGGCTGGATGGATCATTCCCTTCTCCCCGCCGAGGCGGGTTTCGGATAGCAGACCTGGACCCGGGCCGGAACCCGGCGGGAGGGACGGACGGAACCGACCGACGTGCTGATCGTGGGTGGCGGCCCGGTGGCGCAGCGCGCGGTGCGGGCCGCCGCCGCGGCCACGCGGGGGCGGCGGCGCTGGCCAGGGGTGAGCGGCGTGGGAAACATGGCAGGCATCCTTCCATTTTCTGGCAGGGTTGTTGACGTATTTTTCCGGGTGTTATAGACCCGAGCGTGCTACGCGAAAGAATATTACAAGGAGCGCCCCGATGGCCCTGGTTCCCTTCGACGACCGTGACGGCTTCATCTGGTGGGACGGCAAGCTGGTCCCCTGGCGGGACGCCCGGCTGCACGTGCTCTCGCACGGGCTGCACTACGCCTCGGCGGTGTTCGAGGGCGAGCGCGCCTATGCCGGCAATATCTTCCGCCTGCGTAAGCATACCGACCGGCTCATCAACTCGGGCCGCATCCTGGGCTTCGAGATTCCGTTCACCGCCGATCAGATCGACGCCGCCTGCATGGAGACGCTGGCCGCGAACAACCTGACCGACGCCTATGTGCGCCCGATCGCCTGGCGGGGCACCGAGATGCTGGCGGTCTCGGCGCAGCACACCACCATCCATCTGGCGATCGCGGTCTGGCCCTGGCCGAGCTATTTCGGCGGCGACCGCATGGCCGGCATCCGGCTGGGGCTGGCGGAGTGGCGCCGCCCGGCGCCGGAGACCGCCCCGGTCGCGGCCAAGGCCACCGGGCTTTACATGATCGGCACGCTGTCCAAGCACAAAGCCGAGGCCGAGGGCTTCGCCGACGCGCTGATGCTGGACTGGCGCGGCCTGGTGGCGGAGGCCACCGGGGCCAACATCTTCTTCGCCATCGACGGGGTGCTGCACACGCCGACGCCGGATTGCTTCCTGGACGGGATCACCCGGCGTTCCGTGATGGCGCTGGCGCGGCACCGGCAGATCCAGGTGGTGGAGCGCGCGATCCGCCCCGAGGAGATGGGCCAGGCGCAGGAGGCCTTCCTGGCCGGCACCGCGGCGGAGGTCACGCCGATCCGTGCCATCGGCAACATCGGGTTCACCCCCGGGCGGATCACCGAGACGCTGATGGCCGATTACGACGCGCTGGTGCGGAAGTCGCCCGACGAGGTGGCGCGGGTGGTGGCCTGAGAGGCTCTTGCCCCGCCGCCGCGCCCGACGCAGCATCCGCCCATGTGGTTCGACCCGCCCCGCCCGATCGCCTCCCGCCTGCTCACCAGGATGCCCGATGCGTTCCGCCGGCCGGAGCGCAGCGAATGGTCCTCGGCCAACCGCCCGGGTGTGGCGGTGGATTGCTTCCTGGAAGGCCCCGCCTATGACGCGGCGGGGCGGCTCTGCGTGGTGGATATCCCGTTCGGCCGGGTGTTCCGCATCGACCAGGGGAAATGGGAGCTGCTGGCCGAATACGACGGCTGGCCGAACGGGCTGAAGGTGCTGCCCGACCAGACCCTGCTGATCGCCGACTACAAGCGCGGGCTGGTCGGGCTCGACCCCGCTGTGGGGCAGCCGCGCCCGGTGCTGGCCAGCGTCGGCTCGGAAGGGTTCAAGGGGCTCAACGACCTCACCCTGCACCGCGACGGCTCGGTGCTGTTCACCGACCAGGGGCAGACCGGGTTGCAGGACCCCAGCGGGCGGGTGTGGCGCCGCCACGCCGACGGGCGGCTGGAACGGCTGCTGGGCACCGGCCCGAGCCCGAACGGCATCGCGCTCAACCGGGCGCAGACGCATTGCTACGTGGCGATGACCCGCAGCTGCGAGGTCTGGCGCTTCCTGCTGCGCGACGACGCGGTGGTGGGCAAGGCGCAATGCTTCGCCCGGGTGCCGCCCGGCACCTCCGGCCCCGACGGGCTGGCGGTGGATGCGGCGGACCGGCTCTATATCGCCAACCCCGGCCATGGCTGCGTCTGGGTGGTGGAACCGGACGGGCGGCCGCGGTGGCGCATCGACAGCTGCGCCGGCAAACACATCACCAACTGCGCGCTGACGCCGGACGGGGCCGCGCTGGTGATGACGGAATCGGCAACCGGCGGCATCCTGATCGCGGAGCTCCCCGCCCGATGAGCGAATCCGTCAATATCTGCGAGGTCGGCCCGCGCGACGGGCTGCAGATCGCCGCCACCCGCATGAGCACCGACGACAAGCTGGCCTGGATCGCCGCCATGGCCGCGGCCGGCGTGCGCGAGATCGAAGTCGGCAGCTTCGTGCCGCCGCGGGTCATTCCGCAGATGGCGGACACCGAGGAAGTGGTGCGCCGGGCGGTGCAGATCCCCGGGCTCACGGTGATCGCGCTGGTGCCGAACCTGCGCGGGGCGCAGAACGCCTACAATGCCGGCGCGCACAAGATCAGCGTGCCGGTCTCGGTCAGCGAGGGCCACTCGCGCGCCAACCTCAACCGCACCCCGGCCGAAAGCATCGTCGAGGTCGGCCGGCTGATGGCGTGGGTGAAGGCGCAGCCGCGGCGGATGGAGGTGATCGCCGGGGCCTCCACCGCCTTCGGCTGCTCGATCGACGGGGTGGTGCCGACGGCGCAGGTGGTGGCGCTGTGCGCCGGCCTCGCCGCCGCCGGAGTGGACAAGATCATGCTGGCCGACACCGTGGGCTACGGCCACCCGAAGCAGATCCGCGAGGTGGTGCGCGCGGTGCGGGCGGCGATCGGCCCGGTGCTCCATGGGCTGCATCTGCACGATACGCTGGGCATGGGCATCGCCAACGCGCTGGCCGGGCTGGACGAGGGCATCCGCGCCTTCGATTCCTGCCTCGGCGGGCTGGGCGGATGCCCCTACGCGCCCGGCGCCTCGGGCAATGTGGTGACCGAGGACCTGGTGTTCATGCTCGAGAGCATGGGCTTTTCCACCGGGATCGACCTGCCGAAGCTGCTGGCGGCGCGGGAGCGGCTGCACGCCGGCCTGCCGGCCGAGCCGCTGCACGGGCAGCTGCCGAAGGCGGGCATCCCCCGCACCTTCCGCGCCGCGGCGTAGCGGGGTACGGCGGCCCCGTAACCTTTCCCCCCGCCGCACCGTAAAGCCCGGGACGAAGGGGAGTGCCGATGGATCAGGGGTGGCCGACGAGCGGGACCGGGGTGGCGCCTGACCTGCGCGATGGCGCGGGCATCGGGCTGCGGTTCCCCCATCACGAGGCGTTCCTGGCCGCCCCGCCCGCCGTCGCACTGGTGGAGGTTCATTCCGAGAACTACCTCGCCGGACCGGCGCGGGCGGTGCTGGAGGCGGTGCGGGCGGATTTCCCCGTCTCCCTGCACAGCGTCGCGCTGTCGCTCGGCTCGGCCGACGGGCCGGACCCGCGGCACCTGGCCCGGCTGGCCGCGCTCACCCGGGAGATCGAACCGGCGCTGGTCTCGGAGCATCTGGCCTGGGGCGCGGTCGATCACGCCGCGCTGGCCGATCTGCTGCCGCTGCCGCTCACCGAGGAGAGCCTCGAGCTCGTCGCCCGCAACGTGGCGCGGGCGCAGGAGGCGATGGGGCGCCGGCTGCTGATCGAAAACCCGGCCACCTATCTGCAATTCGCCCATTCCACCATTCCCGAGACCGAGTTCCTGACCGAGCTGGTGGCGCGCACCGGCTGCGGGCTGATCTGCGACGTGAACAACATCTTCGTCAGCTGCACAAATCACGGCTGGGAGCCCGCGGCCTATCTGGCCGGGTTTCCCGCCGCGGCGGTGGGCGAGTATCACCTGGCCGGACACAGCGCCGCCGCGGACGCCGCCGCCGGGCTGTTGCTGGACACCCATGACCGTCGCGTCGCCGCGCCGGTCTGGGCGCTCTACCGCGCCGCGCTGGAGCGGATCGGGCCGCGGCCGACCATCGTCGAATGGGATGCCGCCATCCCGCCGCTCGACACGCTGCTGGCCGAGGCCGCCATCGCCCGCCGCGCGCTTGCCGACGCCTTCATCCCAGGGAGCCCCCGATGAGCACCACCACCCTCTCCCGCCGGCCCGGACTGGCCGGCGGCGTTATCGGCCTGTTCGAGCTGATCCCGTACTGGCTGGTGGCGCTGACAGCGCGGGTGGCGCTGGCCAAAGTGTTCTATTCCTCGGCGCAGACGCATCTGCTGAGCTGGAGCACCACGCTTTACCTGTTCGCCAACAGCTATCACGTGCCGCTGCTGCCGCCGACCTTTGCCGCCTACATGGCGGTAACCCTGGAAATCACCATGCCGCCGCTGTTGCTGCTGGGTCTCGCCACGCGGTTTGCCGCGCTGGCGCTGTTCGGCATGACGGCGGTGATCGAGATCTTCGTCTATCCGATGGCATGGCCCACGCATATCCAATGGGCGGCGATGTTGCTGGTGCTGATGTCGCAAGGCGCCGGCAGCTTGTCGCTGGACGCGCTGATCGCCCGCTGGATGAATCGCCGCGCCTGATCCCCTCGCACCCACCGGAAGGACCCCTGTCATGCCCCTGATCTCCCGTCGCGCCATGCTGGGCGCGAGCGCGCTGGCCGCCGGCGCCGCCATGCTGCCCGAGGCCCATGCGGCGGCGCCGCTGCGGCTGCATTTCAAGCTGCACGCCTGGTTCTTCTCGAAGGAGGCGCATGTCAGCCCGCCGGTCGATCCGCAGGTGTTCGTGGTGGATCCGCACGCCCCGGCGGCGGTGGGGCCGCAGGGCATCCACCATGTCGCGGGGTTCCGCCCGGCGTTGTATTTCGGCCCGCATGATATCGGCGCCTACAACGCGCTCGGCAAGCCGCTCGGCTTCACGGTGGGGGAGTGGTTCGCCGCGTTCGGGGTGGTCAGCATCGCCCGCGCCGGCGCCGGCTCGCGGGTGGCGTGCCGGTTCCTCCATCTGCGCCCGAACGGGGTGTACAGCCTGTTCGAGAATCATTTCGATCAGAAGCCGATCGGGTTCACTCCGCTGGACGGCACGGGGACCCGCAACAATTTCATCGCCGACGCGAACGGACAGGCCGCCATCGTGGTGGAGACCCCGGCGCCGATGACCCACGAAAACGCCGTGCTGCTGGTGTATCACAGCGACAACCGCAGCCATGGCATGGCGCGTGGCGAGCCGGGCGTGACCGCCCATCACCAGCTGATCGCCCGCCTGCCCGCCTGAAACCCGCAACCGGACGGCGGCGCGCCGCCGCTACGGGGAAACCGCCATGCCCGTCTCCGCCCGTCTTGGCCATCTGCCCTGGTCGCGGTTCCACACCGTTCTGGTGCTGCTGTTCGGCCTCGGCTGGGCGATGGATGCGTTCGAGGTGACCCTGATCGGCACCGTGCTGGGCGCGCTGCGGGCCGAGTTCGGCCTCGGCGCGGACGCGATGTCGCTGCTGCTCGGCGCCTGGTTCGCCGGGCTGATGCTGGGCGCGGTCGGCTTCGGCGTGCTGGCCGACCGGCACGGGCGGCGGCGCGTGTTCCTGGCCAGCCTGGTGCTGTATGGCCTCAGCACCATGGCCGCCGCCGTCGCGCCCGGGCTGTGGGCGTTGCTGGCGCTGCGGTTCCTGGCCGGCATCGGGGTGGGGGCGGAATATTCCGCGATCAACGCCGCGATCGCCGAGCTGGTGCCCTCCGCGGCGCGCGGGCGGGCCTCGGCGATCGTGCTGAACTTCTGGCCGGTCGGCTCGCTGGTGGCCTCGCTGCTGGCGTGGCTGGTGCTGTCGGCGCTGCCGCCGGACCTCGGCTGGCGGGTGGTGTTCGGGTTCGGCGGGCTGATCGCGCTGTCGGCCGCCTGGCTGCGCCGGCATCTGCCGGAAAGCCCGCGCTGGCTGGAGGCGAACGGCCAGACCGAGGCCGCCTCCGCCCTGGTGGCGGGGATCGAGGCCGGGCTGACCCGGCTGCCGCCGGTCGCGCCGGCGCCGATCCGCCCGCGCGCGCGGCGCCAGGCCTGGGCTTTCGCCACCCTGGCGCGACGCTATCCGGGCCGGCTGGCGCTCGGGATGCTGCTCGATTTCGCCGAGGCGTCCGGCTATTACGGGTTGTTCGCGTTCCTGCCGCTGGTGGTGCTGCCGGCGCTGCACCTGGCCCCGGCGCGGTTGCCGCTGTTCTATCTGGCCGGCAGCCTGGGCGCGCTGGCCGGCGGCGTGGCCGCGGCGCTGCTGCTGGACCGCTGGGGACGACACCGGACCGTGGGCATGTTCTATCTGGCGACCGCGCTCGGCACGCTGGGCTTCGCCGCCGCCACCGGGCTCGGCGCGGGGGCGATCATGCTCGGCTTCACGCTGGTCAATCTGCTGGCGACAGGCAGCTGGATCGCCGCCTATCCGACGTTCTCCGAACTGTTCCCCACCTCGCTGCGCGCCAGCGGGGTCGGCGCCTCGGTGGCGTTCGGGCGGTTGGGGGCGATCGCCTCGCCGTTCCTGGTGGGTTGGGCGGGGGAACATTCCATGGCGCTGGCGCTGGGGCTGCTGGCCGGGTTCTGGGCGCTGGGTGCCGCCACCATCGCGGTCTGGCACCGGATCGGCGGCATCGAGGCGCGCGGGATGGCGCTGGAGACCATCGCGCCGGAGCTTGCCGCGCCGGAGATCGCCGGTGCCTGACGGGGTTTCCCTGGCGCCCGCCACGGCGGAACGCTGCCTCGTCACCGACGAGCCGGTGCTGATCTTCGGCGGCTGCTACAGCAATCTGCAGGCCACGAGGGCGCTGCTGGCGGCGGCGGAGCGGTGGCGGATTCCGCCGGAGCGGATGATCTGCACCGGCGACGTGATCGCCTATGGCGCCGACCCGGCGGCCACGCTGGCGCTGATCCGCGACGCCGGAATCGCCA
>JBMFXF010000144.1:0-8423 GCA_049964515.1 Acetobacteraceae bacterium
ACCGGCTGGGCGGCAATTCGCTGTCGGACCTGCTGGTGTTCGGCCGGCGCGCCGGACTGGGCGCCGCCGACTACGTGCGGGCCCTGAGCAGCCGGCCCAGGATTTCGCAGGAGGCCGTCGACACCGCCGCCCAGCTGGCGCTGGCAGAGCGCCCCACCGGCCGCAAATCCGCCATCGCCGCCGCCCGCGAAGCCGTGCGCGCGGCCCGTGCCGCGGTGGCTGAGGCCGCCTGGACCCTGGCCCAGCGCCATGTCGCCGCCCCGGTGTCCGCGGTGGTCAGCGACACCCCGCTGCTGGCCGGGGAAACCGCCGCCGCCGGCGCCACGGTGGTGCAGCTGCTGCCGCCGGCCAACATCCGCCTGCGCTTCTTCGTCCCCGAAGCCGACCTGCCCCGGTTGCGCTATGGCACCCCGGTCGCGGTGCGCTGCGACGGCTGCGGCCACGGCCTGACCGCGCGCGTCTCCTTCGTCGCCCCGCAATCCGAATACACCCCGCCGGTGATCTACAGCGCCGAAAGCCGCTCCAAGCTGGTGTTCATGATCGAGGCGACCCCGCCGCCCGCGGCAGCGCTCCGCTTCAAGCCCGGCGAACCCGTCACCATCCGGCCGCTGCCGCGATGACCGCCCCCGCGATCGACGTGCACGATCTGGTCAAGGGCTTCGGGGCGCGCCGGGTGATCGACGGCCTCACCCTGCGGGTGAACACCGGCGAGGTCTGCGGCTTTCTCGGCGGCAACGGGTCCGGCAAGACCACCACCATCCGGATGCTGTGCGGCCTGCTGCGCCCCGACGGCGGCGGCGGCACCTGCCTCGGCCTCGACCTGCTGCGCGAGGCCGCGGCGATCCGCCGCCAGGTCGGCTACATGACCCAGCAATTCAGCTTCTACACCGACCTGACGGTGGCGGAGAATCTGGAGTTCGTGGCCCGGCTCTACGAACTCCCGGACCGGCGCGAGGCGATCCGGGGGGTGCTGGACCGCATGGGCCTGGCCGACCGCGCGCATCAGCTGACAGGCGAACTCTCCGGCGGCTGGAAGCAGCGCATGGCGCTGGCCGCCTGCGTGCTGCACCGTCCGGCGCTGCTGCTGCTGGACGAACCCACCGCCGGGGTCGATGCCCGCGCCCGCCGCCAGTTCTGGGACCTGATCCACGACCTCGCCGCCGAGGGCATCACCGTGCTGGTCTCCACCCATTACATGGACGAGGCGGAGCGCTGCGGGCGAGTGGTGTACCTGGCCGGCGGGCGGCTGGTGGTGCAGGGGACCGCGGCCGAGGTGGTGGCGCACGCAAGGCTGGTGACCTTCGAGGCGACGGGCCAGGGGGTGGAACGCGCGGTCCGCGCGCTGCGCGCCGCCCCGGGGGTCGAGACCGCGACCGTGTTCGGCCAGGCGTTGCGGGTGGCGGGCCTCGACCGGGCGGCGCTCTCGACGGCGATCGCCAGCCTCGACGCGCCCGGGCTGGTCTGGCGGGAGGTCGAGCCGCGGCTCGACGACGTCTTCATCCACATGCTGAACACCCAGGAGGGCGAGGCGGAATGACCGGATTCTCCCTCGCCCGCCTGGCGGCGATGCTGGGCAAGGAATGGCGCCAGATGCGGCGCGACCCGATGACGATCCGGCTGACCCTGATCCTGCCGATGATCCAGCTGTTCCTGTTCGGCTTCGCCATCAACGCCAATCCGCGCCATCTGCCGACCGCGGTGGTCTCGGCCGATCATTCCATCTACGAGCGCGATCTGCTGGCCGCGCTGACCAACACCAAGTATTTCGATCTGCGCCCGTACCGCGATGCGGCGGCGGCCGACACCGCGCTGCGCCGTGGCCAGGTGCTGTTCGTGCTGGAAATCCCGCCCAACTTCGCCCGCGAGGTGCTGCGCGGGGCGCATCCGCAGATCCTGGTGGACGCCGACGCCTCCGACCCGGTGGCGATCGGCAGCGCCACCGCGGCGCTGAACGCGCTGAACGCCACCGTGTTCAGCCGCGATCTGCCGCCGGCGCTGCGCGCGCAACCGGCGCCGGCGCCGCCGTTCCAGATCGTGCTGCACGCGCGCTACAACCCCGAACAGATCACCGCGCTCAACATCGTCCCCGGGCTGATCGCGGTGATCCTGACCATCTCCACCCTGGTACTCACCTCGGTCGCCATCACCCGCGAGCGCGAGGCCGGCACGCTCGAGAATCTGCTGGCGATGCCGGTGCGCCCGATCGAGGTCGCGCTGGGCAAGATCGTGCCCTATGTCGGGCTGGGCTACGCGCAGACGATCCTGGTGCTGGCGCTGGCGGTCGGTGTGTTCGGCGTGCCGGTGCGCGGCTCGGTGCTGCTGCTGCTGGCCGCGCTGGGGCTGTTCATCGCCTGCAACCTGGCGCTGGGGCTGGTGTTTTCGGCCCTGGCCCAGACCCAGATGCAGGCCCAGCAGATGGCGCAGTTCGCCTTCCTGCCCAGCATGTTGCTGTCGGGGTTCCTGTACCCGTTCGCCGGCATGCCGGGCTGGGCGCGCGCGATCGGCGTATGCCTGCCGATCACCCATGCGCTGCGGATCGCGCGCGGGATTCTGCTGAAGGGCAACGGGTTCGGCGCGGTCTGGCCGGATCTGTGGCCGATGGCGCTGTTCGCGCTGGTGATGGGGGCGGTTGCGGTGCGGCTCTACCGGGAGACGCTGGACTGATGCCCGCCGCCGGGTGACGGGCCGCCGCCCAGCGTGCCGGCGATCGTGGCCGCCGCCGCCGCCGGGTTGGCCGCCGCGGTGATCGGCCGGCCGACCACGATCCAGTCCGCCCCCGCCGCCGCCGCTTCCGCCGGCGTCATCACCCGCGCCTGATCGCCCGTCGCGGCCCCCGGCGGGCGGATGCCGGGCACCACCAGCAGCGGGGCGGGACCGAGCGCCACCCGCAGCAGCGCGACCTCATGCGGGCTGCACACCAGGCCGTCGGCCCCGGCGGCGAGCGCGAGCCGGGCCAGCCGCAGCACCTGCGGCCCCGCCCCGCCCGGGATGCCGGTCGCCGCCAGCGCCGCGTCATCGAGGCTGGTCAGCACCGTCACCGCGAGCAGGCGCGGACGGTCGGCGCCGGCGCTCTCCGCGGCCTCGCGCGCGGCGGCCACCATCGCCGCCCCGCCGGCGGCGTGCAGGGTGAGCAGCCGCGGCGCCAGCGGCAGCACCGCGCGCACCGCCCCGGCCACGGTCGCCGGAATGTCGTGCAGCTTGAGGTCCAGGAACAGCGGCAGCGCGGGGGCCGCCTGCCGCACCGCGTGATAGCCGGAAGCCCCGTTGGCCAGGAAATACTCGAGCCCGAGCTTGGCCATGCCGATATGCGGCGCCAGCGCTCCGGCCCAGGCGGTGGCGCGCGCCGGATCGGCGGTATCGAGAGCGGCGATCAGGCCGGTGGCCACGGAATCAGCTCCGGGGTGCCGGCGGCGCCGGCGGGCGGCTGGCGGCGAGCTCCTCCTCCAGCCGACGCAGCTTGGCCTCGGCCTGACGGGCCCGGCGGCGATGGCGCGATTCGCTGATCCGCACCACCACCCCGCCGGCCAGGAAACCCAGCGCCAGCGCGCCCAGCACCACCAGTGCCAGCGGCGCCTGCAACGAGAGCCCGGTCGGCCACAGGCCCAGCGTCACGTCGGCCCGGTTCGACAGCGCGAACAGCACCAGCAGCAGCAGAAACGGCAGGGCGATCAGCACGCGCATCCCGCGGCGGTGCCAGAACGGGCCCGGCCGGTCAAGCGCGCGCCCTAATCTTCCAACATTTCTAAACGCTCTCATTGTAAAACCCGTTGTGGGCCGGGAGGCTCGCCGGGGGGGCAACGGAGATCGGGCATGGATTCGGCGGCATTCAGGACCTGGTTGGACGGGGTCCACCGGTTGGATGCCGCGCGGCGGGGTCAGGCTGTGCGGGCACTGGTGTTGGCGGAGGCTGGCATCCGCGGCGGTAGAGGAAACGAGCGGCGGTACGATGGCGCGGCCGGACCTGATGGCGCGCGTCGGACAAAGCAGGCTTGCCAGTATCGGATGCCCGCCTTGCGACAGTGACGACATTCGCCCCTGGGGCAAGGCCGGCGGCAAACCCCGCTACCGCTGCGCCGCGTGCCGCCGGACCTGCATATCAATTCGGCATCGACCACGACACCGCCAGCTTCGCGGTCAATGCGATCCGTCGCTGGTGGCAGACGATGGGCCGATCCCGCTACCCGGCAGCCCGCAGCCTGCTGATCACGGCGGATTGCGGCGGCAGCAATGGCGCGCGGGTGCGGCTGTGGAAGCTTGAGTTGCAATCTCTGGCCGACGAACTCGGCGTCACGATCACCGTCTGCCATCTGCCGCCTGGTACCAGCAAATGGAACAAGATCGAGCACCGGCTGTCCCTCTCACCCAACCCGCAGCCGCCGCCGCACCTCCGCCCCCGCCGCCGGCGTGTCGTCCAGCGGCGCCACCGGCCACCACTCCAACCGCCCCGCGAACCGCCGCACCCGCCCCTCGGCCAGCAACCCGGCCGAGAACGCCCCGATCCGCCGCGACGCCCCCGGCAGCCCCGCCAGCAGCACCGGCGCCGCGGTCGCCACCGCCTCGGACACCATCGAAACGCTGTCCTCGGTCACCACAATCGCATCCGCCAGCGCCAGCATCCCGAAATACGGGTTCTCCCCGCTCCCGTCCCACACGAAACCGCCACGCGGCGCGAAGGCGTCACCGCCAGCCCCACCCGGTCCGCATCCATTCGGCACTCAAACCGGAGCGCAAGGGTCAGCCCCGTGCAGAATCCGGGCTGGCTTTGCGGTGACACACCTCACTCCGGCGCCAGCATCTTGCCCGGGTTCATGATCCCATGCGGGTCCAGCGCCTGCTTCACCGCCCGCATCACCGCCACCCCCGCCCCGTGCTCCAGCGCCAGCAGCCCCCGCTTGTGCAGCCCGATCCCGTGCTCCCCGGTGCAGGTCCCGCCGAACCGGATCGCCCGCTCCCCCACCCGCATCGCCAGCCCGTCGGCGCGCGCGGTTTCGTCCGCATCCTCCGGATCGAACATGATGCCCAGGTGGAAATTGCCGTCCCCCACGTGCCCCACCAGCGGCGCCAGCAGGCCGGTCGCCTCGATATCCGCCTCGGTCTCGGCGATGCAGGCGGCCAGTTCCGAAATCGGCACGCAGGCATCCGTGCTCATGTTCTTCCGCCCCGGCGCCGCCGCCAGGCAGGCGTGATACGCATCGTGGCGCGCCTTCCACAGCCGGGACCGGTCCTCCGCCCGCTCCGCGAAGGCGAAGGCGCTGCCCCCGTTCTCGGCGCACAGCGCCTGCATCGTCTCCACCTGCTCGGCCACCGCGGCGGCGGAGCCATGGAACTCCAGGAACAGGGTCGGCCGCGGTTCGTATTCGTTCAGCTTCGCGTAGGCGATACACACAAGCATCTGCGAGGGGTTGAGATATTCCACCCGCGCCAGCGGCAGCCCGATCTGCAGCGCCGCGATCACGGTGGCGATCGCCGCCTGCGTGTCGGGGAACTGGCACACCGCGGCCGAGACCACCTCCGGCAGCCCATGCAGCCGCAGCTGGACCTCGGTGATCAGCCCCAGCGTGCCCTCCGATCCCACGAACAGCCGGGTCAGATCGAGCCCGGCCGCCGATTTGCGCGCCCGCCCGCCGGTGGTGACGATGCGCCCGTCCGGCATCACCACCGTCAGCCCCAGCACCGCCTCGCGCATGGTGCCGTAGCGCACCGCGGCGGTGCCGGAAGCACGGGTCGCCGCCATGCCGCCCAGGCTCGCATCGGCCCCGGGATCGACCGGAAAGAACAGCCCATGGCCGCGCAGCTCCTCGTTCAGCCGCTTGCGGCTCACCCCGGCCTGCACCCGGCAATCCAGCGCCTCCGGCGAGACCGACAGGATCCGGTCCATGTTGACCATCGACACGCTGATTCCGCCCTGGACGGCGGCAACATGGCCTTCCAGCGAGGTGCCGGCGCCGAACGGCACCACCGGCACCCGCGCCTCGTGGCACAGCGCCAGAATCGCCGCCACCTCCTCGTTGTCGTTGGGGAAGGCCACCGCGTCCGGCAGGCCGACGGCGGGCAGGCCCTCGCCGTGGCTGTGGTGGTCCCGCACCGCGCGGGCGGTGGACAGGCGCTCGCCCAGGCGGGCGCGAAGGGCGGCGATGACGGTTTCCATGGCGGCTTCCCGGCGCGGTCGTTGGCGCGCGGGCACATGCCGCAGCGCGCCCGCGCTGTCCAGGCGAAGCCGCTTGCCGCCGCCGCCGGTACGGCCCATTAATCCCGCCTGATCCGGGGATTGCCGCCATGATCCGCCTGCCCGATCCGAAGCCCGAGGTGCTCGCCCAGCGCGATGCCATCATCGCCGGCCTCCGCGCCCTGCTGGCGGAGGACGCGGTGATCGCCGACCCGGTCGAGCTGAAACCCTATGAGACCGACGGGCTCTCCGCCTATCGCCAGCCGCCGCTGGCGGTGGTGCTGCCGCGCAGCACCGAGGAAGTGGCCGCGGTGCTGCGCTTCCTGCACGCGCGTGGGGTGCGGGTGGTGCCGCGCGGGGCCGGCACCTCGCTGTCCGGCGGCGCGCTGCCGCTGGCCGATGCGGTGGTGGTGGGGATGATGCGGATGAACCGCATCCTCAGCATCGACTACGCCGACCGCTTCGCGGTGGTGGAGGCCGGGGTGACCAATCTCGGCATCACCGGCGCGGTCTCCGGGCGCGGGTTCTTCTACGCGCCCGACCCGTCGAGCCAGCTCGCCTGCATGATCGGCGGCAACGTCAACATGAACTCGGGCGGCGCGCATTGCCTGAAATACGGCGTCACCGCCAACAACCTGCTCGGCCTGCGCCTGGTCACCATCGAGGGCGAGATCGTCGATGTCGGCGGCGCGCATCTGGATGCCGCCGGCTACGACTGGCTCGGCCTGCTGACCGGCAGCGAGGGCCAGCTCGCCGTCATCACCGAGGTCACGGTGCGGATCCTGCGCGGCCCGGAAGGCGCGCGCGCCATGCTGGCCGCGTTCCGCTCCAACGAAGTCGCCGGCGCCTGCGTCGATGCGATCATCGGCTCCGGCATCATCCCGGTGGCGCTGGAGTTCATGGACCGCCCCGCCATCCACGCCTGCGAGGCGTTCGCCCATGCCGGCTACCCGCTGGATGCCGAGGCGATGCTCATCATCGAGGTGGAAGGCAGCCCCGCCGAGCAGGACGAGCTGCTGGGCCGGATCCGCGCCATCTGCGAGCGCCACGACCCGATCAGCCTGAAAGTATCGAAGTCGGCCGCGGAATCGGCCGCCATCTGGAAGGGTCGCAAGGGCGCGTTCGGCGCGGTGGGGCGGATCAGCCCGGATTATCTCTGCATGGACGGCACCATCCCCTCCTCCCGACTGCCGGAGGTGCTGGGGCGGATCGGCGCCATGTCGGCCGAATACGGGTTGCAGGTGGCCAATATCTTCCACGCCGGCGACGGCAACCTGCACCCGCTCATCATGTTCGACGCCAACGACCCCGAGAGCTTCCGCAAGGCGGAACATTTCGGCGCCGAGATCCTGAAGCTGTGCGTGGAAGTGGACGGCTGCCTGACCGGCGAGCACGGGGTGGGGGTGGAGAAGCGCGACCTGATGGGCACGCAGTTCACCGTCACCGAGCTCGACCAGCAGCGGCGGATCAAGGCGGCGTTCGACCCGGGCTGGCTGCTCAACCCGCACAAGGTGTTTCCGCTGGCCGGGTAGCGGCGGGTGGAGGCACCGGCCGGGGCGGGGATTCCCGCCACCCTGAGCCACCCCGCTGCGGCGCGGTTCTGGCTGGTGGTGATCCTGACCGGGATCGGCGCCGGGATCGGCGCCATCCTGCTGACCCGGCTGCTGGAGCTGGTCCAGCGCCTGGCCTGGCCCGGCTCCGCCAATCTGCTGGACGCGGCCAGCGCCGCCGCCAGCTGGCGGCATGTGCTGATCCTGCTGGGCGCGGGGGTGCTGACCGGTGCCGCGCAGCTGGCGTTGCGGCGGCTGACCAGCGGCAACGCGATCGACCTGACCGAGGCGATCTGGTTTCGCGCCGGCCGCCTGCCCGCGTTGCGCACGCTGGGCAGCGCGGTGCTGTCGGTGGTGCTGGTGGGGATGGGCAGTTCGCTGGGGCGGGAAGGCGCGCCGAAGCAGGCCGGGGCGGTGATCGCCAACACGCTGTCCGATCGCGCGCGGCTGTCCGACGAGCAGCGACGCCTGCTGGTGGCCTGCGGGGCGGGCGCGGGGATGGCCGCGGCCTATGGCGTGCCGCTGGGCGGCGCGCTCTACGCGGTGGAGGTGCTGCGCGGGACGCTGGCGCTGCGGCTCGTTCTGCCCGCCTTGCTCGCCTCCCTGATCGCCACCGCGGTGGCCTGGTTGGTGCTGCCGGATGCGGTAACCTACCTGATCCCGGCCTATCCGTCGGCCTGGCCGGTGGTGGTCTGGGCGGTGCTGGC
>JBMFXF010000145.1:0-8391 GCA_049964515.1 Acetobacteraceae bacterium
GGCCGCGCTGGCCCCGGCGCTGCGCATGGCCGCGGCCCAGGCCGGCGCGCCCACCGCCAGCCTCGATGCGCTGCTCGAAGCCGCGGAGGCGCTCGCCGCGACCGATACCGAGCCCGGCGCCTCCCGCCTCTGGGCCGCCGAGGAAGGCGCGGCACTGGCCGGGTTCCTCGCCACCCTGCGTCCCGCCTTCGCCGAACTCCCCGACCAGGCGCCCGCGATCTTCCCCGAACTGCTGGACGCGGCGCTGGTGGAGGCCCCGGCGCTGCGGACCCGCCGCGCGCTGCGCGGCCGCGACGGCACCGAACACCCGCGGGTGTTCATCTGGGGCCTGTTGGAAGCGCGGCTGCAGCCGGCCGATGTGATGGTGCTGGGCGGGCTGGCGGAGACGGTCTGGCCGCCGGCGGCCGACCCGGGTCCCTGGCTGTCGCGGCCGATGCGCCGGCGGATCGGGCTGCCGGCGCCGGAGGACGCGGTGGGCCAGGCCGCGCATGATTTCGTCTCCGCCGCCTGCGCCGCGGAAACCGTGGTGCTGTCCTGCCCGCGCCGGCGCGAGGGCGCACCCGCGGTGCCGGCGCGCTGGCTGGCCCGGCTGGAAGCCTATCTGGCCGGGCGCGGCACCGCCCTGCCGCGGCACCCGGCCGCGCTCTGGGCCAGCGCGCTGGACCAGCCGGCCGGCCCGCCGCGCCCGGCCGCCCCGCCGACGCCGCGCCCGCCGGTGGCACTCCGCCCGCGCCGGCTGTCGGTGACGGAGATCGAGACCTGGCAGCGCGACCCCTATGCGATCTATGCGCGGCATGTGCTGCGGCTGATCCCGCTCGAGGCGCTGGACCAGGAGACCGACCGGGCGGATTTCGGCACCCTGGTCCATGCCGGGCTGGCCCGCTTCCTGGCCGATCACGGCGCCCGGTGGCCGGTGAACGCGGCGGAGCGGCTGCGCGCGGCGCTGCTGGCCGAGCTGGCCCAGGCCGGGCTGCACCCGGCGCTGGCCAACTGGTGGACCCCGCGCCTGGAGCGCATCGCCGATTTCGTGGCCACCCATGAGGCGAAACGCCGCGCCGAGGCACGGCTGCAGGCGGCCTGGCCCGAAGTCGGCGGGCGCTGGGAGCTGGACCGCCCCGGGGGCCGCTTCACCCTGGTCGGCCGCGCCGACCGGGTCGAACGCTGGGACTCCGGCTTCGCGCTGCTGGACTACAAGACCGGGGTGATGCCGAGCCCCGGCGAGGTCGCGGCCGGGCTGGCCCCGCAGCTGCCGCTGGAAGCGGCGATGCTGGAGGCCGGCGGGTTCGGAGCCGAGCATCGGGGGCCGGTGGTGGCGGCCGAATACTGGCGCCTGACGGGCAGTGCCGATCCCGGCGCGACCAGGCCCATCACCGGGGATGTACTGAGGCAGGCGGTTGCCGATGCCGTTTCCGGGCTGGCCGGGCTGATCGATGCGTTCGACCGGCCGGAGCGCGCCTACCTGTCGCAGCCGCACCCGGGCCGGGCGCCACGCTTCACGGATTACGCGCAGTTGGCGCGGGTGGCGGAACGGGCGGCGGCGGCCGATCGCGCGGGCCCCGCTACATCCTGACCAGCGCCGAACCCCAGGTCAGCCCGCCCCCCAGCGCTTCCAGCAGCACCAGATCCCCCTGGCGGATGCGCCCGTCGGCCACTGCCTCGGCCAGCGCCAGCGGCACCGAAGCCGCCGAGGTGTTGGCGTGCCGGTCCACCGTCATCACCACCCGCTCCGACGGCAGGCCGAGCCGGCGTCCCATCGCCTCGATGATGCGCGCGTTCGCCTGATGGGGCACCAGCCAATCCACGTCGCGCATGGCCAGCCCGTTGGCCGCCAGCGCCTCATCGACCGCCTCGGCCAGGCGCACCACGGCATGGCGGAACACCTCCCGCCCGTTCATCACCAGGGTGCCGGGCTTGTCGCGCTGCCCGACCGATCCGTCCACGTAAAGAATATCGCCGAGCGTGCCCTGCGCGTGCAGATGGGTGGACAGCACGCCGCGGTCGATGCTGCCCGAGCCGGTGCCGGCGCGCAGGAACACCGCCCCGGCGCCGTCGCCGAACAGCACGCAGGTGCCGCGGTCGGTCCAGTCCAGGATGCGCGAATAGACCTCCGAGCCGATCACCAGCACCCCGCGCACCTGCCCGGCGCGGATCATCGCGTCGGCCACCGACAGCCCATAGACGAACCCCGCACAGGCGGCGGACAGATCGAAGCCGAACCCGCCCGGCACGCCGAGCGCGGCCTGCACCCGGAGCGCGGTGGCCGGGAACGCCTGATCGGGGGTGGCGGTGGCCAGCAGGATCGCGTCCACCTCGGACGGTTCGGCGCCGGCCTGGGCCAGCGCGCCGCGCGCCGCTTCGGTGGCCATGAAGGCGCAGGTCTCGTGCGGCGCGGCGATATGGCGCTGGCGGATGCCGGTGCGCTCGCGGATCCAGGCATCCGAGGTCTCGAGCCGGGCGGCGAGTTCGTCGTTGGTGACGATGCGCGCGGGCAGATAGGCGCCGACGCCGGCCAGCAGGGAACGGGGAGGCATCGGGTTGTCCTTAGGCACGTGGTTATTGCGCGGCGGCCAGCCGCCGGCCCGGCAGCGCGCCGGCGGCGATCAGGGCGGCGAGGCCCTCGCGGATACGGTCGTTGAAGCGGTGGATCACCATGTCCATCGCCACATCGACGGCATGGGCGAAGCCTTCGGCATCGGTACCGCCATGCGATTTCACCACCACACCGTTGAGGCCCAGCATCACCGCGCCGTTGTAGCGGCGCGGATCGAGCCATTCGCGCAGCCGTTCCAGCGCCGGCCGGGCCAGCAGATAGGCGAGGCGGGCCGCCAGCGAGGAGCGGAACACCATGCGCAGCAGGTCGCCCACCAGCTTGAGCGCGCCCTCCGCGGTCTTGAGCGCGACATTGCCGGTGAAGCCGTCGGTCACGATCACGTCGGTGGTGCCGGCGGTGAGGTCATGGCCCTCGACGAAGCCACGGAACTGCGGGGCCAGCGGCGAGGCGCGCAGCGCCTCGGCCGCCTCGCGCACCCGGTCATCCCCCTTGAGCTCCTCGGCGCCGACGTTGAGCAGCCCGATCGAAGGCGACGGCAGGCCGAGCACGGCGCGGGCGAAGACATCGCCCATCACCGCGAACTCCACCAGGTTGCGGGCGTCGCAGACGACATTGGCGCCGAGGTCCAGCATCACCACATCGCCGCGCGCCGAGGGGCCGATCGCGGCCATCGCCGGCCGGTCGATCCCGGGCAGGGTCTTGACCACGATCTTGGCCAGCGCGAGCAGCGCGCCGGTGTTGCCGGCCGAAACCACGCCCTCGGCCTCCCCGGCCGCCACCGCGTCGATCGCCACCCGCATCGAGGCGCCGCGCATCCTGAGCGCGGCGGTGGGCTTGAGGTCGTTGCCGATCACGTCGGGGGCATGGCGGATGGTGCAGGCGCCGGCGGCGCGGCGCAGCCCGGCCAGCATCGGGCGCAGCCGCGGCTCGTCACCGACCAGCAGGAAGCGGGCGCCCGGATGGCGCTCGGCGGCGAGTTCCAGCCCGCGCAGAACGATCTCCGGCGCGTGATCTCCGCCCATGGCATCGATCGCCAGGGTGAAGCGCTCGGTCACGGTCTGGTTCCACGCACGCCACCCCCCGCCGCGCCGCGGCGTCAGACGCGCACGACGCCCTTGAGGCCGTCGCCGGCGGGCGCCACCTCGCGCCCGTCATAGAAGCCGCAATGGGAGCAGATGTGATGCGGGCGCTTCACGTCCCCGCAATTCGGGCACTCGCTATGCGCCTCGGCGCGCAGCGCGTGGTGGCTGCGGCGCATCCCCCGGCGGGAGGGGCTGGTCTTTCGCTTGGGTACGGCCATGGATCGCTCTCGGGCTGGTGGCGACAGCGGTGGCCGGCGCGGCCGGGGAAACTGTCACACATTGGTAAAATGAGGTGGGCAGCCTGTAGCAGAGGGGGGGCGGCCGGGCAAGGCGGCGTTCGCGCCGGCCGTGGGGCTTGCGATTCGGGCGTGGCACTTGCCCTGCGCCGCCGCCCGGGGCAAGTCGGGGCATGGCCGATTACCTCGCCCGCCTCAACGCCGAACAGCGCCAGGCGGTGGAGACCCTGGACGGGCCGCTGCTGGTGCTGGCCGGCGCCGGCACCGGCAAAACCCGGGTGCTGACCACCCGATTCGCCCATCTGCTGCTCACCGGCCGCGCCTGGCCCTCGCAGGTGCTGGCCGTGACCTTCACCAACAAGGCGGCCCGCGAAATGCGCGAGCGGGTGGGCGCCCTGCTCGGCCGCCCCGCCGAGGGGCTTTGGCTCGGCACGTTCCACGCGCTGGGGGCGCGGATGCTGCGCGCCCATGCGGCGCTTGCGGGGCTGTCGCCCAATTTCACCATTCTCGACACCGACGACCAGATCCGCCTGCTGCGCCAGTTGATGGAGGCGGCGCGGCTGGACACCAAGCGCTGGCCGCCGGCCGCGCTGGCCAGCGTGATCCAGCGCTGGAAGGACCGCGGCCTGACGCCGGCGCGGCTCACCGCCGCCGAGGATACCGATTTCGCCGCCGGCCAGGCGCGCGCGCTCTATGCCGCCTATCAGGCCCGGCTTTCCACCCTCAACGCGGTGGATTTCGGCGACCTGCTGCTGCACGTCATCGAACTGCTGCGCGCCCAGCCGGAGCTGCTGGCCGAATACCAGCGCCGCTTCCGCTACATCCTGGTGGACGAGTACCAGGACACCAACGTCGCGCAGTATCTGTGGCTGCGCCTGCTGGCCGGGGCGCATCGCAACATCTGCTGCGTCGGCGACGACGACCAGTCGATCTACTCCTGGCGCGGCGCGGAGGTGGAAAACATCCTGCGCTTCGAACGCGACTTCCCCGGCGCGAACATCGTGCGCCTTGAGACCAACTACCGCTCCACCCCCGCCATCCTGGCCGCCGCCGCGGGGCTGATCGCGCATAACGAGGGGCGGCTGGGTAAGACCCTCAGACCCGGCACCGCGACCACCGGCGAGCCCGTCGCGGTGATCGGATTGTGGGATTCCGACGAGGAAGCCCGCATGGTCGGCGAGCGGATCGAGGCGCTGCGCGCGCAGGGCCATCCGCTGGCCGAGATCGCGGTGCTGGTGCGCGCCGGCTTCCAGACCCGCGCCTTCGAGGAGCGGCTGCTGACGCTGGCCATCCCGTATCGCATCGTCGGCGGGCTGCGCTTCTACGAACGCCAGGAGATCCGCGACGCGCTGGCCTATCTGCGGGTGGTGGCGCAGCCGGCCGACGACCTCGCCTTCGAGCGCATCGTCAACCTGCCCCGCCGCGGCGTGGGCGAGACGGCGGTGCGCAGCCTGCGCGAGGGCGCGCGCGCCGCCGGCCTGCCGCTGCTTGCCACCGCGGCGGCGATGCTGGAGCGGGGCGCGCTGCGCGGCACGGCGCGCACCGGGCTGACCGGGCTGTTGCGCGACCTCGACCGCTGGCGCGGCGTGCTGGCGGCCCAGGGCCATGTGACGGCGGCGGCGACCGTGCTGGACGAAAGCGGCTACAGCGCGATGTGGCAAGCGGACAAATCCGCCGACGCCCCGGGACGGCTCGAGAATCTGAAGGAGCTCGTGCGCGCCATGGCCGAGTTCGAGACCCTGGGCGGATTCCTCGATCACGTCGCGCTGGTCACGGAATCGGAGGCCGACACCGGGGAGGACCGGGTCAACCTGATGACCCTGCACGGCGCCAAGGGGCTGGAGTTTGACACCGTGTTCCTGCCCGGCTGGGAGGAAGGCGTGTTTCCCAATGCCCGCGCGATCGGCACCGACGACGGCAAGGGGCTCGAGGAGGAGCGCCGGCTGGCCTATGTCGGCCTGACCCGGGCGCGGGTGCGTGCCATCGTGAGCCACGCCGCGCATCGGCGCATCTACGCCAGCTGGCAGGACAGCGTGCCGAGCCGGTTCCTGGACGAGTTGCCCGGGCACGCGGTCGCGCGGTCCGGGCTGGCTGCGCCCGCGATGACGCCGGCCGGGATGACGCCGCGGATCGCCGCGCCACGGCCGCGCCTTCTGGGGCTGTGGGAGATCGCCCCCCGCCCCGCGCCGGCGGGGGAATTCGCGCCGGGGACGCGGGTGTTCCACGAGAAATTCGGCTACGGCACGGTGACCGCGGCCGAGGACCACCGGCTGGAAGTAGCGTTCGACAAAGCCGGCATCAAGCGGGTGATGGATGGGTTCGTGAGCGCGGCGTAGAGGCGGCCTCAATCGGTCAGCAGCTTCGCTTCCGTGCGTGCCTGCAACGACTCGAAGCTCACGCCCGGTGCCAGCTCGCGCACCGCGAATCCGCGCGGCGTCACATCCAGCACCGCCAGATTGGTGTACACCCGCTTCACCGCCCCCAGCGCCGTCAGCGGGTAGGTGCAGCGCCGCACCAGCTTGGGGGTGCCGTCCTTGGTGGTGTGCTCCATCATCACCCACAGCCGCTTCGCCCCGGCCGCCAGGTCCATCGCACCGCCCACCGCCGGGGCGGTGTCGTTCTCGGATGTCGCCCAGTTGGCGATATCGCCGTTCTCCGCCACCTGGAACGCGCCCAGCACGCAGAGATCAAGATGACCGCCGCGGATCATCGCGAAGCTGTCGAAATGGTGGCAGAAGCTGCCGCCTTCCCGCAGGGTCACGTATTGCTTGCCGGCATTGATGAGCCAGGGATCGATCGCGTCCTTGGCCGGCGCGGGGCCCATGCCCAGCACGCCGTTCTCGGAATGAAACACCACCTCCCGCTCGGGCGGGACGTGATCGGCCACCATGGTCGGGATGCCGATCCCGAGGTTGACGTACCACCCCTCGGGGATATCGGCGGCGGCGCGGGCGGCCATCTGCGGACGGGTGAACGGGGTTTCGGCGGCTTGCGACATGAAAAGGTGCTCCGAGGGGGGATCAGAAGCCGGACGGATCGCCATAGGGAACGTGCAGCACGCGGTTGACGAAAATGCCCGGCGTGTGGACCTGGTCGGGGTCGATCTCGCCGAGGGCGCGGATATGCTGCGCCTGCACGATGGTAAGCTTTGCCCCCATCGCCATCACCGGGTTGAAGTTGCGGCCGGATTTCCGGTACGTCAGATTGCCCCAGCGGTCGGCCTCCCAGGCTTCAACCAGCGCCACGTCGCCGTGCAGGGCCTTCTCGGCGACATACATCCGCCCGTCGATCTCGCGGGTTTCCTTGCCCATCGCCATCTTGGTGCCCACCCCGGTGGGGGTGAAGAACAGCGGGATACCGGCGCCGGCGGCATGGATGCGCGCGGCCAGGGTGCCCTGCGGGACGATCTCGAGCTCGATCTTGCCGGCCCGGTACAGGGTCTCGAACACCACCGGGTCCGACGAGCGGGGGAAGGAGCAGATGATCTTGCGCACCCGCCCCAGATCCATCAGCCGCGCCAGCCCCACCCGGCCCACCCCGGCGTTGTTGGTGGCGATCGTCAGGTCCTTGGCGCCGTGCTCGATCAGCCCGTCGATCAGCGCGTTGGGCTGGCCCACGGCGCCGAAGCCGCCGATGAAGACGGTGGCGCCATCCGCCACCCCGGCCATCGCCTCGGCCATCGAGCGGACGATCTTGTCGATCATGCGTGCGGTTTCCCCCTGACGGACGGGAGCTATCTAGACCGCCCCCATCCCCGCGCCAAGCCCGCCGCCGCCGCGGATCACAGCCAGCCGAAGCCGCGCGCCAGCATGTTGAGCGCCACCAGCACGATCACCGGCACGAACAGCTTCTTCAGCCACACGTTGGAGACCCGGGTGATGACCTTGGCCCCCACCGTCGCGCCGAGCAGCACGCCGAGCGCCACCGGCGCCGCGATCGCGGGGTCGATATCGCCGCGCTGGAAGAAGATGCCGGCGGAGGCCGCCGCGGTCACTCCGATCATGAAATTGCTGGTGGTGGTGGAGACTTTCATCGGCAGCCGCATCGCGGTGTCCATCGCCAGCACCTTGAAGGTGCCGGAGCCGATGCCGAGCAGGCCGGAGATCATCCCCGCCACCCACATCATGCTGAAGCCCCAGCGGATATGCGCGACGTTGTAGGCGACGTCCTGATGCGACCGGCGGTCCGGGTAGCTGCCGGGCAGATGCAGCGTCTCAGCCCATTTGTGGTTGGCCACCCCCTGCGGCAGCTCCTCCCCCAGCCGCATCACCAGCGGCAGGGCGGAGATCAGCAGCACCACGCCGAACACGATGAACAGGATGGTCGGGTCGAGCAGGGTGGACAGCAGCGCGCCGCAGATCGCCCCGGTGGTGGTGGCCACCTCCAGGAACATCCCCACCCGCAGGTTGGTCATGCGGTCCTTCACATAGGCCGCCGCCGCGCCCGAGGAGGTGGCGATCACCGAGACGATGGAGGCGCCGATGGCGGCGGTGAAGCTGACATGGAACACCAGGGTCAGGAT
>JBMFXF010000146.1:0-8338 GCA_049964515.1 Acetobacteraceae bacterium
ACCCGACCGGCAAGCTGCCGCGCGATCAGCGGTCGTGGCGGGTCAGCCGGGGCGAAGGCGACGGATGACGCCGAGCGCGAGCAGGGCGGAGGGGCCGGGTATCCGCGCCCGGCGTTAGGATTTCGCTTACCGCCCGTCGTCTAGCCTGCCCGGGTCCGCACCGGAGACCCGCCATGACGCCGTCGCGTCACCTTGCCCTCGGCCTGCGCTGGCGCCTCGTCCTCGGGTTGGAGGCCGGATGGCGCGCCGCCCTGCCGCCGCGGCTGCGCCGTGTGCTGGGCTGGCTCCGCGCCGGGCAGTTGCCGCGCCACGCGCGCGACTGGCTGGTCTGTCGCCTGCCGCGCCGCGCCGCGCCGCCGGCCGCCGCGCCGTCGGTGGTGACCGCCCCGGCGCCGGAGGCGATCCGCCTGCCCCGGCCGGAGGCCGATCCGGTGGTTTCCATCCTCATTACCAGCTACGGCCAGGTGCCTCTCACGCTCCGCTGCCTCGCCGCGCTGGCCGCCGACGATCCCGGGGTGCCGATCGAGATCCTGCTCGGCGACGATGCCGCGCCCGATCCGGCCACCGCGGCGCTGGCGCGGGTGCGCCATGTGCGGCTGATCCGCAACCCGGCAAGGCTGGGCTACCTGCGCTCGGTCAACGCGCTGGCCGCCGCCGCGCGGGGGGAGTTCCTGCTGCTGCTCAACAACGACACCGAACCGCGCCGCGGCGCGGTGGCGGCGATGCTGGCGCTGCTGCGCGCGCGGCCCGACGCCGGGGCGGTGGGGGCGAAGCTGCTGTGGCCGGACGGGCGGTTGCAGGAGGCCGGCGGCATCCTCTGGCGCGACGGGTCGGCCTGGAACTGGGGCCGCGGCGAGGACCCGGAACGGCCGGAATATAATTACGTGCGGGAGGTGGATTACTGCTCGGCGGCGGCGCTGATGATCCCGCGCGCGATCTTCGCCGCCCTCGGCGGGTTCGATCCCGCCTTCGCCCCGGCCTATTGCGAGGATTCCGATCTGGCGTTCCGCCTGCGCGCCGCCGGCTGGAAGGTGCTCTATCAGCCGGAGGCGGTGGTGGTGCATGTGGAAGGCGCAAGCCACGGCACCGATCCGGCGCAGGGCGGCAAGGCGTATCAAAGCCTCAACCAGGCGCGGCTGCTGCGCCGCTGGGCGGCCGCGCTCGCCGCCGGCCACGCGCCCAACGGGCAGCGGGTGCTGCGGGCCCGCGAACACGGCCTCGCGCGCCGGCTGGTGCTGGTGATCGACCATTACGTGCCGGAACCGGACCGCGACGCCGGATCGCGCACCATCGCCGGCTTCCTGGACGCGCTGCTCGACTCCGGGGCGATGGTGAAGTTCTGGCCCGCGAACGGTGCCGACACCCCGGGCTATGCCGCGGCGCTGCGCCGGCGCGGGGTGGATGTGCTGAGCGGGGCCGGGCCGCTGCCGCGCTGGCTGGCCCGCAACGGGGCCGAACTCGACGCGGCGCTGCTGAGCCGCCCGGAGGTGGCGCTGGAGGCGCTGCCGGCGCTGCGGCGCTTCTCGCCGGCGCGCATCGTCTATTACGGGCACGACCTGCATTTCCACCGGCTGCGCCGGGCGGCGCGGCTCCGCGGCGGGTCGGACGGGCCGGCGGCGCGGATGGAACGCATCGAGCGCTGGGTCTGGCGGGAGGTGGATTGCGTGCTCTACCCCTCGGCCGAGGAGGCGATCACCGCCGCCGGGATCGAGCCCGGCATCACCGCGCGCGCGGTGCCGGCCTTCGGCTTCGCCCGCTTCGGCGCCGAGCGCGACCCGCCGCCCGGGGCCGACATCCTGTTCGTCGGCGGCTTCGCCCATCCGCCCAATGCGGAGGCGCTGGCCTGGTTCGCCGAGGCGATCCTGCCGCGGATCCGCAGCCGGCTGCCGGCGGCGCGGCTGGTGATCGCGGGTTCCCACCCGGGGCCGGCGGTGCGGGCGCGGGTCGGGCCCGGGGTGGTGCTGCACGCGGATGTGCCGGCGGCGGCGCTCAGGGACCTCTATGCCGCCGCGCGGGTGGCGGTGGCGCCGCTGCTTGTGGGGGCCGGGGTGAAGCTGAAAGTGGCGGAAGCGCTGGCCGAGGGCACGCCGCTGGTGACCACCGCGATCGGCGCCCAGGGGCTGCCCGGCCTGCCCGCCGCGATCGCCGAGACGGAGGATGCGTTCGCCGCGGCGGTGGTGCGCCTGCTCACCGAGGACGACACGTGGCGGGCACAGAACCGCGCCGCGCTGGCCTATGCGCGGGCGGCGCTGGACGTGGCGGCGATGCGGCGCGCGTTTCTCGACGCGATGATGCCGGCGGCGGTGGCGCGCGCCGCCTGAGGCTCAGCCGGAGCCGGCGATATAGGCGCGCAGGTGCTCGACCGCCTGATCCTGATCCAGGATGCGCGCCTTCACCACGTCGCCGATGCTGACCAGCCCGACGATGTGCCCGGCCTCCAGCACCGGCAGGTGGCGCACCCGCCGTTCGGTCATCAGGATCATCGCCCGTTCCACGCTGTCGCGCGGGCCGATGGTGCTCAGCACCCGGGTCATCAGCTGGGCCGCGGTCATCTCGAGCGTCACCGCCCCGGCGCCGCCGAGGCTGGCGACAATGTCGCGCTCGCTCACGATCCCCAGCAGCTGGTCGTCGGGGCCGGTGACCAGCACGGCCCCGATCCGGCGGTCCCGCAGCACCCGGGCCAGCTCCGGCACGGTGGTTTCCGGGGCGACGGTGATCACCTCATCGCCCTTGTGGCGCAGAATGGCGGCAATCGTGGTCATGGGCGTGCTCCCCTGTTCGGCACGCCCCACCCTGCGCCGGCGGCGGTTGCCATTGCAACGGGCCAGCCGTGCGGTGCAGCATCACGCCGGCGCGATCAGCCGGAGAGGAAACTCCCCACCGCCTCGCGCCAGCGCGCCGGCTGCTCGCGCACCGAGCAATGCCCGGCCGGCCCCACCCATTCCAGCCGCGCGCGCGGGATGGTGCCCGCCATCAGCCGCGCCGCGTCGCGGAAGGCCGGGCTCTCCCCGGTGCCGCAGATCACCAGCGTGGGGGCGGCGATGCCGGGCAGCAGCGGGCGCAGCTCGGCCGCGCCCAGCGCCTCGCAGGCGCGCGCGTAGGCCTCGCCGTCGCAGGCGGAGAGCGTCGCGCGCACCCATTGCACCGCCGGCGGGTCGGCGGCCAGGAACCTCTCGGTGAACCAGATGCGCAGCAGCCCGGGCACCAGCCCGGCCACGCCCTCGCGCCTTGCGGCGGCGGCGCGGGTGACCCACATCGCGCGCATCTCCTCGGGGTAGCGCGGGGTGGTATCGCCCAGCACCACCCGCCCGGCCAGCGCCGGGTGGCGCGCCGCGAAGGCCTGCGCCACCAGCCCGCCCAGCGACAGGCCGCACAGATGCACCGGCCCGATCGCCTCCGCCCGCAGCCGGGCGGCCAGCTGATCGGCCAGCGCCTCCACCGTGTAGGCGCCCGGCGCCGGGGCGGCCTCGCCATGGCCGGGGAAATCGTAGGAGAGCAGGGTGAAGCGGTCGGCCAGCGGCGCCAGCGGCTCCCACAGCGCGTGGGTGACGCCGAGGCAGTGCAGCAGCACCACCGTCGGGCCCTGTCCCTGGCGGTGGAAGCGGATCGCGGCGGGATCGAGCGGGGTCATCGCCCGCCCTCCGCGTCCCAGGCCCGGGGCGGGTGCAGCGCGATGCCGGCGGGGCGGGCGATGGCGCGCGCCGCCGCCGCGGGGGCAAGGCTGCTGTCCCAGGCGTTGGCGTCGAAGCGGAACCCGTTCACCGCGTCGGCGACGGGGGAGACCACGAACAGCAGCGGCGGCACCATCGCCTCCGGCTCGACCAGCGGTGGGCGGGTGCCGGCGGCGGACCAGGCGCGCATCTCGGCACCCATGCCGGGGGTGTTGGCGCCGGCGCCGGGGTTGACGATGTTCACCGTCACCCCGGAGCCGTCCAGCTCCTTCGCCCAGACCTCGGTGGCGAGTTCCAGCGCCGCCTTGGAGGGGCCGTAGGGGCCGGTGCCGGGCATGTTCATGGTGTCCAGCTTGGTGGTGACATTGACCACCCGGCCCCAGCCGCGGGTGCGCATCCCCGGCACCGCGCGCCGGGTCATCCAGGCGGCGGCGACGACGTTCACGTCCATCAGGTCCTGCCAGACGTGATCGGGCAGTTCCCAGAACCGGCGCGGCCCGTCGCGGAACCGGCCGGGGTCGCTGTGGGTGAAGGTGAGGCCGGCGCAGTTGACCAGGATATCGACGCTGCCGAAGCGCGCCAGCGCCGCCGTCATCGCCCGGTCGCAGGCGCCGGGCGCGTGCAGGTCGGCCACCAGGGTGGCGAGCGGCCCGCCCGCGGCCAGCGCCGCGGTCTCGGCGGCGTCGGCGGGCAGGTGCCCCACCGCCAGCACGCCGCAGCCGGCGCGCATCAACCCCAGCGCCATGGCCCGGCCCAGCCCGCTCAATCCGCCTGTCACGATCGCGCCGCGCGCGCCCATCCGCTGCTCCATCCGGCCGTTGCCCTTTTCAGCGCACTCCCGCTTGACCGGGCGCCGCCCGGCCGCGCAAGCTAGGGAAAATCCCCCAGGGAGTCCAAATCATGCGGTTCGGATTGTTCGGCGGCGCGCGCACCAAGCGGATGACGGGCGGGCCCGCCGTCGGCTACGGCGACAGCCACGGCTATCGTGATTTCATTGAGTATGTGGTCGAGGCCGAGCGGCTTGGTCTCGACAGCGTGTTTCTGGTCGAACATCACTTCACCGGCCAGGGCCAGGTGTCGGCCTCGATGAGCCTGCTCGCCTATCTCGCCGCGCGCACCAGCCGCATCCGGCTCGGCACCGCGGTGGTGGTGCTGCCGTGGCACAACCCGATCCTGGTGGCGGAACAGGCGGCCACCTTGGATCTGCTGTCCGGCGGGCGGCTCGATCTCGGCGTCGGCAAGGGGTATCGCGCCGCCGAGTTCGCCGGGTTCTGCATCCCGCCCGAGGAGGCGACCGAGCGCTTCGACGAGGCGGTGGAGGTGATCCGCAAGGCCTGGACCGCGGAGGGCCGGTTCTCCCACCACGGCAAGCGCTGGCATTACCAGAACGTGGTGGTGGAACCCGAGCCGATCCAGCTGCCGCATCCGCCGCTGTGGCTGGCCGCCGGCAGCCCGGAGTCGATCCGCCGCGCCGCGCGGGAGGGCTACAACCTGCTGCTGGACCAGCTCGGCTCGATCGGCATCACCATCGAGCGGGTGGGGATTTTCCGCGAGGAGTGCGCCCGGATCGGGCGCGCCTACGGTCCTTCCATGGTGGGCACCACGCGGGCATTGCAGCTGGTGCATTCCGAGGAGGAGCGGGAGGCGGCCTACGCCACCCGCGCGCAGGTGCTGAACGTGATCGGCGATCTGCGCCGGGGCGAGCTGGCGCCCGAGGACGTGCGCCATGACGACGCGCCGCTGCTGGGCACGCCCGAGCAGATCATCGCCAAGCTGGAACGGCTGCGGGCGGGCGGGGTGGAGAACATCCTGCTGGTCGATCCGCGCGCCTCGGTGGCCAATCTGCGCGCCTTCGCCGCCGAGGTGATGGAAACCTTCCGCCCCGCGCAGGCCGCCGCCTGAACCGCGAACCGGAGCCCCCGCCATGCAGGACCTGACCGTCGAGACGGTGACCGATGACGTGCTGGCGCAGATGGCCACCACGACCGACCCCAGGCTGCGCGAGATCATGGCCAGCCTGGTGCGCCACCTGCACGATTTTGCCCGCGACGTGAAGCTGACGCCGGACGAGTGGCTGACCGCGATCGGGTTTCTCACTCGTGTGGGGCAGAGCTGCACGCCGACGCGGCAGGAGTTCATCCTGCTCTCGGACGTGCTGGGGCTGTCGGCGCTGGTCAATCTGCTGCACGACCGGGAGGCCGGGGCGGCCGGCACCACCTCCTCGCTGCTCGGGCCGTTCTACCGGCAGGATGCGCCGGAGGTGCCGCTCGGCGGGTCGATCGCGACCGCTGGCAAGGGGCCGGAGCTGCTGCTGTGGGGCCAGGTGACCGATACCGCGGGCCGGCCGGTGCCGGGCGCGCTGGTGCAGCTGTGGCAGACCAACGCCGAGGGCTGGTACGATCTGCAGGTGGCGGGTGGGGCGGCGACCGACATGCGCGGCAACGTCCGCTGCGACGAGAGCGGACGGTTCTACCTCCGCACCGTCAAGCCGCTGGGCTATTCCATCCCGATGGACGGGCCGGTGGGCGCGCTGGTGCATCGCCAGCAGCGGCACGGCTGCCGGCCGGCGCATATCCATTTCCTGATCGGCGCGCCGGGGTATCGGGAGCTGGTGACGGCACTCTATTTCGGTGACGATCCGCATATCGACAGCGATACGGTGTTCGGAGTCTCCGGTCCGCTGGTGGTGCGGGAGGTGGCGGCGGACCCGGCCGCGCCGGTGCAGGGCATTCCCTCGGTGCGGTACGATTTCCGGCTGGTGCGGGAAGTCGGCCACGGCAGCGGCCGGGTCGGGGCGGATCCGAAGCAGGTGCTGGCGGCGGAATAGTCGGTTACGACATCAACCGCCGCAGTTCCCCCGCCAGTTCCTGCGACGAGCTCGCGGCGGTGATCGGGGCGATGAAACGTCCCGTCGGCGACATGAGATACAGCAGCGAGCTGTGATCGACCGAGTAGTCCAGCTTGCCGGGCCCGTACGGGTGCTTCTTGTAATAGACGTGGTATTCCGCCGCCACCCGGGCGATCTCGGCGGGGCTGCCGGTCAGGCCGACGATCCGCTTGGAGAACAACGCGGTGTAGCGCCCCATCACCGCCGGGGTATCGCGCTCCGGATCGACCGAGATGAACAGCACCGCCAGCCGCGACGCCGCCGGGCCCAGCGCGCGGAGGGCGCCGGCCACGTTGGCGAGCGTGGTGGGGCACACGTCCGGGCAATGGGTGTAGCCGAAATAGATCAGCATGTAGCGACCGCGGAAGCTGCGGGCGGTCACGGTCCGGCCGGCGGCGTTTTCAAGCCGGAACGGGCCGCCGACCAGGTCGCCGCGGCGGCCGGACATCCAGAGAAAGCCGCCGGCGGCGAACAGCAGCGCCGCGAGCAGGAGCCCGACCAGGGCGTAGCCGCGGGCCGGCGACGCGCGCCCGCTCATCGGCCGGTCCAGCGCGCCGACAGCGCCGCCATCCGCGCGGCCCGCGGATCGAGCGAAGGCGGGGCGGCGTCCTCGGCGGCGCGCAGATGCGACAGCACGATCAGCAGGGCGGCGACGCTCATCATCGCCGGCGGGATCCATACCACCATGCCGCCGATCAGCTGGTCGTAGAGCGGGCTGATGTCGGGATAGAAGCGGCCGCAATAATTGTAGAACGGGTAGATGTCGTGGCGCGCGAACACGATGAACGCGCCGATCGCGATCTGCGGAAAGATCACCCCCACCGCCATCGCCGCCCGCGCCCCGTAGCCGGCCCGCGCCGGCGGGGACGGCCGCGGGTCCAGCACTTGGCACCAGAACAGCAGCCCGTCCAGCACCATCGACCAGTTCATGATCCAGAACAGCCGGTGCCCGATCATGGAGGCGAATTCGAACGGCGGCCACAGCCACAGCGCCACCAGCCCGACGAACAAGGTGGCGGCCACGGACGGCTGCATCAGCGGCGCCAGCGCGGCGCGTACCGGGCGGCTTTCCACCACCCGGCGCAGCGAAGCGGGCATGGCGGCGCGGATCGGCTCCCCGGCCAGCCCCAGCGCCACCAGGAACGGCCCCACGTGATGCAGCGCGTCGTGCATGATGCGGCCGAGGAAGAACTCGTGCTCGGCAAGGTAGAGATAGCGGGTCTGCAACACCGCCCAGAGCACCCCGACACCGGCGACGAACGCCACCCGCCGCCAGACGGGCGGCCGCTCTTCCGGCGCGAGCAAGGCGATGCCGCGCGCCCACCACCACAGCGGCAGAACGGTGCCCGCCCAGGCGAACCAGGAGAAATCGAACGGCAGCACCACCGGCAGACGGGCCGGGGCGAAAGAGCTCGCGCCATCGAGCGCCGCGCCGACCAGCGCAAGCCCCAGCGGCACCGCCCAGGCCGCCCGCGCGCCGAGCAGCGCCCGAGCTGGCGAACCCGCACCGCGGCGGCAGGGCGCGGAGGTCTCGACCGCACTCGCCTTGGCACTCATCCGCCGCTCACCAAAGCCAACCCAGCCAGCCGGACCCGCCGCCCGGCCGGCCGGTCAGGATTCGTTCGAGGTCGGCGACCGTTCCGGCGATGTCGGGCTTGCTCGTCGCCATCGAGGCGATCAAGAGCCGCGCGGCGCCGGTGCGATCGAACACATAGATCGCGGCGGAATGGGTCACCTCGTAGGGATGGCCGCCAGTTGCCGGAGTGACCGAATAGGCCAG
>JBMFXF010000147.1:0-8310 GCA_049964515.1 Acetobacteraceae bacterium
TTGCCCATCGGCACCTGCGCCGGGTTGAACTCGCCGAAATCGCCGCGCATCGTCACCAGCATCGGCATCGGCGTGCGGTGGATGATCGCCAGCGACAGCATGTTGATGCAGTTGCCGACGCCGGAGGACTGCATCAGCAGCACCCCCTTCTTGCCGCCGAGCCAGGCGCCCAGCAGCAACCCGATCCCTTCCTCCTCGGTGGTGAGCGAGACCACCCGCACCGCCGGGTCGGCCTCGCAGCGGCGGATCAGCCGCGAATGCCCGGCATCGGGCACCAGGGCGATCAGGCTGATCCCATGCGCCTTGAGGCAGTCGTAGAGTTCGTCGGGCCAGGTGGCGGAGGCGGCGGGCGCGGCGTCCATCTGCCCGTCGGCGGCATCCTGGCGCCCGTCGGGGCCGGTCATCGGGGGCACCGCGGCGCGCGGCGCCGGGTCGGGTTCGGCATGAAGGATTCCTCGGCTCGTGATAGGCTACTGTGCCGATCCTGACGTATGTTGCCGTCGGCAGTGGTCAGGATCGGCACACCAGCGCTTTGTTTTCAGTGGCCTGCTGATCCCTGACATTCGCTGCGAAGGGCAGCGAATGTCAGGGGCAGGACACTAGGGAAGCCGCTTCGCGCCCGATTGCCAACTCCCCCCACTTGTGCCCGACGCCGCTTTCCCGTTCTGCTCCGCGGATGCCCAAGATCCGCATCGCCCCCAGCCTGCTCGCCGCCGATTTCGCCCGCCTCGGCGAGGAAGCCGCCGCCGTCGAGGCGGCCGGCGCCGATCTGCTCCATCTCGACGTGATGGACGGGCGCTTCGTGCCCAACATCAGCTTCGGCCCCGCCATCCCGCGCGCGCTGCGGCCGCGGCTTCGGCTGGCGTTCGATGTGCATCTGATGATCGCGCCGGCCGACCCGTATCTCGGCGACTTCGCCGCCGCCGGGGCGGACCAGATCCTGGTCCACCCGGAAGCCTCCCCGCATCTGCACCGCACCCTGCAGACCATCCGTGGCCTCGGCAAACAGGCCGGCGTGGTGCTGAACCCCGCCACCCCGCCGGAAGCCGTTGCGTGGGTGCTCGATCTGGTCGAGACAGTGCTGGTGATGACCGTCAACCCCGGATTCGGCGGGCAGGCCTTCCTGCCGTCGCAACTGACCAAGATCGCGGCGATGCGCGACCTCATCACCCGTTCCGGCCGGCAGATCCGCCTTGCCGTCGATGGCGGCATCGGCCCCGGCACCGCCGGTCTGGCCGCCGCCGCCGGGGCCGATACGCTGATCGCCGGCAGCGCGGTGTTCGCCGCGCCCGACTATGCGCGCGCCATCGCCGCGCTGCGGGCGGAGGCCGAGGCGGCCCGCCGCGTCGCCCCCGCCCAGCCGGACTTTTCGGGCGGGGCGGGCGATTGACCGCGCCCCCCACAAGGCTGTGGCGGGCGGCGCGACGGGCCATTGCCCGCCTGCCCAGCCTGCGCCTCAGCGGCACGCCAGACGCGCCGGCGCTGCCGGTGCGCGACCCCTGGCCGGGCGATGCGTCGCGCGGCGCGCAGCTGCTCAAGGGCACCCTCGCGCGTGGCGGCGGCACCCGCCCGCTGCTCCCGGGCAGCTGGACCAACCCCGCGGGGGCGCCGCTGCTGCGGATCGCGGCCAATGATTTCACCTGGTTGCGCGATCTGCGCGCGCTCGGCAACCAGGAAGCGATCCTGCGCGCCCGTGCCCTGATCTCGGACTGGATCGCCACCGGCTCGGCCGACCCGCTGGCGCAGCGCCCGGATGTGGCCGGCGCGCGCATCGCCGCCTGGCTCGGCCATTACGATTTCTACGGCGCCTCCGCCGACGATGCGTTCCGCCAGCGGATGATGGCGCGGCTGCTGGCCGACGCCCGCGGCCTGTCCGCCGCCCTGCCCACGGAGGAGATCGACTCCCGCGCGCTCACTGCCCTCAAGGGCCTGCTCGCCGCCGCGGTGGCGATGCCCGAGCACGGCGGCTTTCTGCTGCGCGCCCAGCGGTTCCTGCCGCAGGAGATCGCCCGCCAGATCCTGCCCGACGGCAGCCAGGCCGAGCGCAGCCCGGCCGCCCTGCTTTCGGTGCTACAAGACCTCACTGAGATCCGCGCCCTGCTGCAATCGGCCCAGGCGACCCCGCCGGCCACGCTCGCCGGCGCCATCGAGCGGGTCTCCGGCGCGCTGCGCACGCTCCGCCATGGCGACGGCGGCCTCGCCCTGTTCAACGGCACGCGCGAGGAGCATCCGGGGCTGATCGACCTCGCGCTGACCCAGGCCGGCCGGGTCGGTCGCACCCAGACCCAGCTGCCGGACGGCGGGTTCCACCGCCTCGCCGCCGGACGCAGCCTGGTGCTGGCCGATTGCGGCGCCCCGCCGCCGCCGGGGCTGGACCGGCGCGCCCATGCCGGCACCCTCTCGTTCGAGATGTCGGTCGGGCGCGAGCGGCTGATCGTGAACTGCGGCGCCTTCCCCGCCGGCGGGGCGGAGTGGCGCGACGCGGTGCGCCGCACCGCCGCCCATTCCACCCTGACCCTGGGCGATGCCAGCTCCTCCGAGATCGCCCTGGAAGGCCTCGGCCGCCGACCCGGCCAGGTCGAGGCGCAGCGCCAGGAGGCCAATGGCGCGCATTGGCTGGAGGCCAGCCACGACGGCTTCGTACGCGAGTTCGGCGCGGTCCATCTGCGCCGCCTCTACCTCGCCGAAAGCGGCGAGGACCTGCGCGGGGAGGATGTGGTGGAGGCCGCCACCGGCCAGGCCTTCACCATCCGCTTCCATCTGCACCCGGCGGTCACCGCCAGCGCCCAGCAGGACGGGGCGGCGGTGCTGCTGCGCCTGCCCGGCGGCGGCGGCTGGCGGCTGCGCGCCGATGGCGCCGCGGTGGCGGTGGAGGAAAGCATCTACCTCGGCGGCGAGGCGCCGCGGCGCAGCGAGCAGGTGGTGCTGCGCGGGACGCCGGACGGGCCGCAGCATGTGAAATGGGCGATCAGCCGGGTGAAATAGCGTCCGGGGCGGCGGCGCGGGCCTCGGCGCATCAGCGCGAGGCCGCCGATCCGGCGGTCTCGGCCTTCGTCGCCGCCTCCGCCGGGTCCGGCAAGACCAAGCTGCTCACCGACCGGCTGCTGCGGCTGATGCTGAATGGGGCGGATCCGGCCCGCATCCTGTGCCTGACCTTCACCAAGGCCGCCGCCGCCGAGATGGCGCTGCGGCTGCAGGACCGGCTGGGCCGCTGGGTCGGCCTGCCCGATCCGGCGCTGGATCAGGAGCTGCGGGACCTCGCCATGCCGGCCAGCGCGGCGACGCGGGCCACTGCGCGGCGGCTGTTCGCCGAGGTGCTGGACCTGCCGGGCGGGATGCGGATCAGCACCATCCACGCCTTCTGCCAGTCGCTGCTGCGCCGCTTCCCGCTGGAGGCCGGCATCTCGCCGCATTTCCGGCTGATCGAGGACCAGGACGAGGCCGAGGCGCTGGCCGAGGCGACCGAGGCGAGCCTGGCCCGCGCCGGCGATGCCGCCGATGCCGCCGCGCTGGCCCGGCTGGCCGGGTTCACCGATGCCGGCCGGTTCCGCGAGCTGGTGCAGGCGCTGCTCGGCGCCCGCCCGGCGCTGGCGGCGCTGGACCGGCAGCCGCTCGACGCGCTGGTGGCGGCGCAGCGCCGCGCGCTGGGGGTAAAGGCGGACGATCTGCCGGGGCTGCTGGCGGGCGCGGTGACCGGCATGGACCCGGCGCTGGCGCCGGCGCTGCGCCGCGTCGCCGAACGCGGCGCGCGCACGGTGGCCGAGCGCGCCGGCGAGGCGCTGGCCTGGCTCGGGCTGGATCCCTTGCAGCGCCAGGCGCATTGGGAGCCCTGGCAGCGCCTGTTCCTGACCGAGAAGGGCGAGCCCCGCGCCGACCGTGGGCTGGTGAACAAAAAGCTCGCCGAATCCGACCCCGGGCTGCTCGAAGCCCTGCGCGCCGAGGCGGCACGGGTGGCCGACGTTGCCGATCAGGCGCGCGGGCTCGAAGCGGCGGCGGTCTCGGCGGCGTTCCTGCGCCTGGCGCTGCCGGTGGCGCGCGGCTTCGCCGAGGCCAAATCCCGCACCGGGCAGCTCGACTATCACGACCTGATCGGCCTGACCGCGGAGCTGCTGGTCGATCCCGGCGCCGCCTGGGTGCTCTACAAGCTGGACGGCGGTCTCGACCATCTGCTGCTGGACGAGGTGCAGGACACCGCCCCGGCGCAATGGGCGGTGGCGGAGGCGCTGACCGGCGAGTTCTTCGCCGGCCTCGGCGCGCGCGACGCCCCGCCCCGCACGGTGTTCGCGGTCGGCGATCGCAAGCAGTCGATCTTCTCCTTCCAGGGCGCCGACGCCGCCGGGTTCGACGCCGCGCGGGGCCGGCTCGCCGCGCGGGTGGGAGACGGCGGCGGGCGCTGGGTGGAACGTCCGCTCGATGTCTCGTTCCGCTCCACCGCGCCGGTGCTGGCGCTGGTCGATGCGGTGTTCGCCGACCCGCTGGCCAGCGCCGGCGTGGCGGAGGCCGGGAGTCTGCGGCATTTCGCCAGCCGCGGCGGGGCCGGCAGCGTGGAACTCTGGCCGCTGGCGCCACGCCCGGAGGCGCCACCGCCGCCGCCCTGGAGCGTGCCGGAACAGTATCAGCGCGAACCCTCCGCCGCGGAGACCCTGGCCGAGACCCTGGCCAGCTGGATCGCCGGCGCAATCGGCCGGCTGAGCCTGCCCGACCGCGGCCGCAGCCTCGCCCCTGGCGACGTGATGGTGCTGATGCGCCGCCGCCACGGCTTCGCTCATGCCCTGCTGCGCGCGCTGAAGGCGGCCGGTGTGCCGACGGCGGGGATGGACCGGATGACCCTGACCGAGCAGCCGGCGGTGGCCGATCTGCTGGCGCTGTGCGACGCGCTGCTGCTGCCGGAGGACGATCTGGCGTTCGCCTGCTACCTCACCTCCCCGCTGGGCGGGCTCGACGATCCGGCGCTGATGGCGCTGGCGGTCGGCCGGCCCGGCGCGTTGTGGGAGGCGCTGCGGGACCGCGCCGGGGAGCGGGCGGATTGGCAGGACGCCTGGGACCGGTTCGCGGCGCTGCGGGCAAGGGTGGATCACGCCCCGCCCTATGCGCTGCTGGCCGAGGCGTTGGGGCCGCAGGGCGGCCGGGCCCGGCTGTTCGCCCGCCTCGGTGCGGAGGCCGGCGAGCCGGTGGACGAGCTGCTGGAAGCGGCCCTGACCTACGCGCGCACCCACCCGCCTTCGTTGCAGGGCTTCCTGCACTGGCTGCGCCGCTCCGGGGCCGAGGTGAAGCGCGAGCCGGAGACGGCCGGCGGCAGCCTGCGCATCCTGACCGCGCATGGGGCCAAGGGGCTGCAGGCGCCGCTGGTCATTCTGCCCGACACCACCGGGCTGCCGCCGGAGGACCGCGGGCTGCTGTGGGCGGCCGATCCCGCCGGCGGGCCGGCGGTGCCGCTGTTCCTGCCCAGCGCCGGGCTGCGACCCGCGGCGGCGGCGGCGCTGCTGGCGGCGGGGCGGCGGCGGTGCATCGAGGAATACAACCGCCTGCTCTACGTCGCCCTGACCCGGGCCGAGGACCGGCTGGTGGTCTGCGGCTGGGCGCCGCGCGGGGAGGCCCCGGAGGAATCCTGGTACCAATCCGTCGCGCGCGGCTTTGCGCGTCTCGAAGGGGTCACCACCGCACCCGGCCCGGCCGCTTGGGCCCCAGAGGTCCGGCGGCTGGAGCGGGTTGCGCCGGCGCGCCCGGCCGCCAGCCGGCGTGCCGTCGGGCCGCCCGAGCCGCTGCCCGCCTGGGCCGGCGCGGCGCCGGAGTGGCGCGGCCTGCCGCCGCCGCCCGAGCCCGCGCGCCCCCGGCCGCTGGCGCCCTCGCGGCCGGAGGGGGTACGCGACGGCCCGGTACCGGCCGCCGCCTCGCCGCTGGTCGGGCGCGGCGGGGCGCTGGCGCGCGGGCGGGCGGTGCATGTGCTGCTGCAACATCTGCCGGCGCTGCCGCCGGACCGGCAGGAGGCGGCGGCGCGCGATTTCCTGACCCGCCCCGGCGCCGGCGTGGCGCCGGCGGAGGTGGCGGGGCTGGTGGGCGAGGTGCTGGCGGTGCTGCGCCACCCCGGTCTGACGCCCGCCTTCGGCCCCGGCAGCCGCGCCGAGGTGCCGCTGACCGGGGTGGTGGAGGGCGCAGTGGTAGGCGGGCTGGTCGATCGGCTGGCGGTGACGGCGGATGCGGTCTGGGTGGTGGATTACAAGACCGACCGCGCCGCCCCGGAAGATGCGGCTTCGGTGCCGGTGGCGTATCGCCGCCAGCTGGCGGCGTATCGGGCGGTGCTGAGCGCGGCGCTGCCGGGGCGGCGGATACGGAGTTTCCTGGTCTGGACGGTGGGGGCGCGGGTGATGGAGGTGATGGGGTAGGCCGGCGCGCAAAAACCCCCCGTCCGCCCCGCCCCGCGCTATACTCCCCGCGCCGGTGCTTCCGCCGGCACCCGCGAAGGAGCCCCGCCATGGCCGCCGGTCCGCGTTCCACCACCAAACCCAACCCGCTCGGCGAGTTCGACATCACCCGCTATTTCGCCGACCTGAAACTGCCGCCGATGCCCGACCTCGACGCCCTGACCGCCGCCAACCGCCGCAACATCGAGGCGCTGACGGCGGCCAACAAGGTCGCGCTGGAAGGCGCCCAGGCGGTGGCCAAGCGGCACATGGAGATCATGCAGCAGACGGTCGCCGAGATGACCGCGGCGATGCAGGCCCTGGCCACGCCGGAAGCGCCCAAGGCGCGCGCCGCCCGCCAGGCGGAGATGGCCAAGGAGGCCTATCAGCACGCGGTGGCCAACCTCAAGGAGCTCGGCGACCTGATCCAGCAGGCCAATACCGAGGCGCTGGGGCTGGTCAACCGCCGCTTCGCCGAGGCGCTGGACGAGATCAAGACGCTGGCGGAGAGGACCTGACCGCCAGCATCCGCTCGAACGCGGCCTGGATCCGCGCCACCGCCGGATTGCGATAGGCGAAGCCCGGCGCCGTCTCGGGGTGAACCAGCATGGTCGCGTTGGCCTCGAACAGCACCAGGGTTCCGTCGGCCAGCCGGCCGAAATCGATGCCGGCGAAATCGAGGTCGAGCCGCGCCCCAACCGCTTCCAGCGCGGCCCAACCCGCCGCGCCCAGCACCGCGCGCGGGTCGGCCAGGAAGCGCGCTTCCTCCGCCCGCCGCGCCTTGTCGGTCTCCATCCCCGCGGTCCAGTAATGCACCAGCCAGCGCGGCGCGATCGCCAAGTGGTACGGGTACGGTACCCGATCGACGAAGATCACCCGGTATTTGCGCCAGAACCCGTCCGGATCCCGGCAGTCGATGCAGCTGGTGACGAAGGCTGGGCCGGCGGCCAGCGCGGCGGCGAGTTCGGGCGCGGTGTGGACCAGCCGCACCCCCTGTCCGCCATGGGTGCCGACCGGACGCACCAGCGCCGGCAGCGGCACCGCCGCGTCGCGCCGGGTGGGCGGCACCAGCAGCCCCGGTATCCCCGCCAGCAGCGCCGGCAGCGCGTCGCGAGCGGTGCGGGCGATCCGCGCCGGCGGGTTGAGCAGCGGGCGCGGCGGCGCGGCCAGCAGCCGCGCGGCGGCGGCGGGCAGCACCGGCATCCGGTCGGCATCGCCGATCGCGTTCAGGATCAGGTCGTAGGCCGGCAGCGCGCGATCCTGGTCCGGCCCGGCATAGGCGGCATACCAGCGCAGCACCGTATTGTGGCGCGGGATCAGCAGGTGATCGAGCGGGATATTGCCGTCGCCGGTCGCGGCGATCACCAGCACCCGCCGGCGCGGGGTCGCGGCCTCGGCGATCTCCAGGCTGCGCCCGGCGAAGCCGAGATCGCGATGACGCGCCGCCGCCGCCGGATCCCGCGCCTCCAGCAGCGCGGCCAGATTGCGGTGGGCCACCGCCAGCCCGGGGGCCAGCCGCAGCGCGGCCCGGGTGGCGGCTTCGGCGGCGGCGCCTTCGCCTTGGCGCAGCAGCACCGAACCCAGGCTGGCCATAATCGCGGCGTCCGCGGGCGCCAGCGCGGCGGCCCGGCGCAGCGCCGCCGCGGCCTCGGCCAGCGCGTCGGTCTCGGCCAGGGCGATGCCGAGCGCGTGGCGGATCGCCGCCCGGTCCGGGGCCAACGCGGCGGCGCGGCGCAAATCCTCAAGCGCGGCGGCGGGCTCGCCCAGCCGCCGCAACGCCTCGGCCCGGGTCAGCCGGGCGTCGAGCAGACCCGGGGCGCCGGCGAGTGCGCGGCCGGCCTCGGCGATCGCGTCCTCGACCGCGCCGGCGGCAAATGGCGGATGGATCAGCCCTATGCCGCCGCCGCCG
>JBMFXF010000148.1:0-8043 GCA_049964515.1 Acetobacteraceae bacterium
CGTATGACCAGCCCCGGCGCGGCCGGGTCGGGCAGGCCGCCCGCCAGCAGCAGCCGCAGGTTCTTCTTGCGCGCCAGCACCGCGCGGGCGTCGGCATCCGCATCCGGAGCGATGATGACCTCGGTGAAGATCGCCGCGATCTTTTCCGCCGCCGCCCGGTCGAGCGGCCGGTTCACCGCCACGATGCCGCCGAAGGCCGAGGCCGGATCGCACCGCAACGCGGCGTCCCACGCCGTGGCAAGGTCGGCCGCCGAGGCCACGCCGCACGGGTTGGCGTGCTTGACGATCACCACCGTGGGGGCATCGAACTCGGCCACGCATTCATAGGCGGCGTCGGTGTCGTTGAGGTTGTTGTAGGAGAGTTCCTTACCCTGGACCTGGGTGGCGGTGGCCACACCCGGGCGTGCGGCGGTGGCGTAGAACGCGGCCTGCTGGTGCGGGTTCTCCCCGTAGCGCAGGGTCTGCCGACGGGTGCCGGCCAGGGTCAGGCGCTCGGGGAACAGCTCCGCCTGTTCGGCCGCGAACCAGGCGGCGATGGCGGCGTCATAGGCGGCGGTGCGGGCATAGGCGGCACCGGCCAGCCGCCGGCGCAGCGCGAGCGAGGTGCCGCCCGCCGCGGCCAGCTCGGCCAGCACCGCGTCGTACTGGGCGGGCTCGATCACCACGGTGACGAAATCATGGTTCTTCGCCGCGGCGCGGATCAGCGCCGGACCGCCGATGTCGATATTCTCCACGCAGTCCTCGGCCGCGGCACCGCGCGCCACCGTGGCCTCGAACGGATAGAGGTTGACCACCAGCAGATCGATCGGCGCAATCCCGTGTTCGGCCATCTGCGCCTGATGCGCCGGCGAATCGCGCCGCCCCAGCAGGCCGCCGTGGATCTGCGGCACCAGGGTCTTCACCCGGCCGTCGAGAATCTCAGGGAAGCCGGTATGTTCGGACACTTCCCGCACCGCCACGCCGCCGGCCCGCAGCGCGCTGGCGGAGCCGCCGGTGGACAGGATCTCGACCCCCGCCGCGGCCAGCGCGGAGGCGAACGGCACCAGTCCGGTCTTGTCGGAAACCGAGATCAGGGCGCGGCGGATGGGGACAATGTCGATCATGGGCCGGCGCATTAGACCCGCAGGCCCAACAGGTCCAGGGTCCGGTCGATGACCTTGCGTTCGTCGAACAACGCCACCGCCCGGGCGCGCCCGGCAGCCCCCATCCGCGCGCGAAGAGCGCCGTCCGCCGCCAGCCTGGCCAGCGCGGCGGCCAGCGCGGGCGCGTCATGGGCGGGCACCAGCAGCCCGGTCTCGCCGCTCACCACCTGCTCGCGCGGGCCGGGGATGTCGGAGGCGACCACCGGCAGGCCGCACAGCATCGCCTCGATGACCGAGACCGGCAGCCCCTCGAAATAGCTGGGCAGGGTGAAGATGTCGGCCGCCGCCATCACCGCCTGCATGTCGGCGCGATAGCCCAGCCGGCGCAATCGTGCCCCGAGTCCGGCCGCCTCCAGCACCGCCACCATGTCCGGGCCTGGGTCGGAGGCGAGGCGCTCGCCGACCACCCAGAGTTCGGCCGATGGCACCGCGCGCATCGCCGCAGCGAGTTCCGGGTAGCCCTTGGTCCGCACCAGCCGCGAGGCGGCCAACACCACCACCTGCTCGGGGGGGGTGCCGAGGGCGGCGCGCAGCCGGGCGCGGGCCTCTGGGTCGGGGCGGAACAGCGCCGGATCCCGCCCGTTGCCCACCGCGACCGGGGTGGCGAAAATGCCCAGCCGGCGCGCGTCGGCCGCTTCCTCGGCGGAGACGGTCAGAAACACGTCGGTCAGCCGCCCGCCCAGAAATTCCATGACAAAGGCGACCCAGCGGCGGGCGCGGCTGCCCTCCTGCTTGAACAGGAAGCCGTGGCAGGTATAGGCGACCCGCCGCACCCCCAGGCTGCGCGCGGCCAGCCGGGCGAGGAAGCCGCTGATCGGCATATGCGCGTGCACCAAATCCGGCCGCTCGGCGCGGATCAGGCGGCGCAGCGCACGGAATGCCCGCAGATGCGCCGACGGAGAAAGCGCGCGCGCGAACGGGATGGTCTCCACCCGAAACCCCTCGGCGCGCAGATCGGCCAGCAGCGGACCGTCGGCGGAGACGCCGATCACCTCGTGGCCGGCTTCCCTGGCCGCGCGCATCAGCGGCAGCACGAACTGGCGCAGCGAGAAATCGACGTTGGCCACTTCGAGAATCTTCATCCGCGCGCCAGCGCCACGCATTTGCGCATGACCGAGGGCAGCGCCGCGCCCGCGAGCGCCGCGGTGGGGTGCAGCACGCCGGGAGCGGAGATGGCGACGGCTTCGGCGGCGTAAAGGTCCAGGGTCAGGGTGAAATGGGTGAAGCCATGGCGCACCTGGCCCAGCGCGCGCCAGGCGGCCGGCATCGGCGCTTCGGTCAGCGCCTCCGCTTCCGGCCAGGGCGCCTCGCGCCATTGGGTGCCGGGCAGCTCCATCATCCCGCCCAGCAGGCCGGATTCGGGCCGGCGGCGCAGCAGCACCCGCCCGGCGGCGTCGGTCAGCCAGAAATGGGCTCCGAACCGGGCCGGCCGGGGCCGCTTCGGTGCCTTGCGCGGCAGTTCGGCGGCGATCCCACGGGCCCGCGCCGCGCAGCCTCCCTGCCAGGGGCAGGCGAGGCAGCGGGGAGCGAGCGGCGTGCAGACGCCGGCGCCGAGGTCGAACAGGGCCTGGGCGAAATCGCCCGGTCTTGCGCGCGCCGGCGCATCCGTGCCGAGCGCGGCGGCGGCGGCAGCGATGGCGGTGCGCGCGGCCGGCAGCGGCGCGGTGACGGCGGCGACCCGGGCGGCAATGCGCGCCACGTTGCCATCCACCGGCACCACCGGCTGCCCGAAGGCGATGGCGGCGATGGCGGCGGCGGTGTAGCTGCCCACGCCGGGCAGGGCGCGCAGCCCCGCGACATCGCGTGGGAACCCGCCCCCCGCCACCACGGCGCGGGCGCCGGCGTGCAGGTTGCGGGCGCGGGCGTAGTAGCCGAGCCCGGCCCAGGCGGCGAGCACCGCATCGAGCGGTGCCGCCGCCAGCGTGGCGACATCGGGGAAGCGGCTGACGAAGCGGTGCCAGTAAGGTATGACCGTGGTCACCGTGGTCTGCTGGAGCATCGCCTCCGAGAGGAACACCCGGTAGGGATCCTGGGTCTCCCCGGGCGCGGCGCGCCAGGGCAACACCCGGCGGTGGCGGTCGTACCAGGCCAGCAGCGCGGCGGCCGATGGGGGGGCAATGACGGAGTCTGACACGCGCGCTTCTATGGCAACGCCGTCCCGGCACGTCTATGGGCCGCGCGCGCTCGGCGCGCTGGTCCCGGGCGTGACCCGCGCCGCGTTCCGTCGCCGGGCGCCCGCCGCCGCGCAGCTGATGGCGGACTGGGCGGGCGTCGTGGGCCCCGGTCTGGCCGGCGTCTCGGCGCCGCGGCGGCTGTCGGCCGGCACGCTTACGCTCGCCTGCGCCGGACCGGTTGCGCTGGAACTGCAACATCTCGCCGGACCGCTGATGGAGCGGATCAACACCGCGCTCGGCGGGGCGGTGGTGCAGCGGCTGCGGTTCACCCAGGATCTGCCGCCCGCGGCGCCCACCCGCCCCGCCCCGCCGCCGCCCGATGCCAGGGCGCTGGCGGCGCTGGATGCGCGGCTGGCTGCATTGCCTGAAGGACCGCTGCGCGCGGCGCTGGCGGCGCTGGGGCGGCGGGTGGTGGCCGGCTGAGCGGCGGCTTCACCCCGCCCCCGGCTTCGGTCATGCTGGCTTGCCCCCCAACCGGACCTGACCCATGCCTGGATTGCCCAACCGCCTGCCCGGTCTCGATTTCGGCCTCGGCGAAACCGCGGAGATGCTGCGCGAGACGGTGGCCGGCTTCGCCGCCGCCGAGCTTGCCCCCCTCGCCGCCGCGATCGATCGCGACAATGCGTTCCCCGCCGCGCTCTGGCCACGCATGGGCGCGCTCGGCCTGCTCGGCATCACGGTGGAGGAGGCCTATGGCGGCGCCGGCATGGGCTATCTCGAGCATGTGGTGGCGATGGAGGAGATCTCCCGCGCCTCCGCCGCGGTGGGGCTTTCCTATGGCGCCCATTCCAATCTCTGCGTGAACCAGATCCGCCGCAACGGAACCGAGGCGCAGAAGCGCCGCTACCTTCCCGGTCTGATCGCCGGCACCGCGGTCGGCGCGCTGGCGATGTCGGAGCCGGGCGCGGGGTCGGACGTGGTCTCGATGCGGCTGCGCGCGGAAAAGCGCGGCGATCGCTACGTGCTGAACGGGTCCAAGATGTGGATCACCAACGGTCCCGACGCCGATGTGCTGGTGGTCTATGCCAAGACCGATCCGGCGGCCGGGCCGCGCGGTATCTCCGCGTTTCTGATCGAGAAGGGGTTTAAGGGCTTCGCCCCCGGACCCAAGCTCGACAAGCTGGGCATGCGCGGGTCCAACACCGCCGAGCTGGTGTTCACCGATTGCGAGGTGCCCGAAGAGTGCCGGATGGGGCGCGAGGGCGAAGGGGTTCGCATCCTGATGAGCGGCCTCGACTACGAACGCGCGGTGCTGGCCGGCGGACCGCTCGGGATCATGCAGGCGTGCCTGGACGCGGTGCTGCCCTATGTCCACGAGCGCGAGCAGTTCGGCCACAAGATCGGCGAGTTCCAGCTGATCCAGGCCAAGCTGGCGGATATGTACACCACCATGAACGCGGCGCGGGCCTATGTGTACGCGGTGGCGAAAGCCTGTGACCGCGGCCTGACCACGCGCAAGGACGCCGCCGGGGCGATCCTCTATGCCGCCGAGCGCGCCACCGCGATGGCGCTGGACGCGATCCAGTGCCTGGGCGGCAACGGCTACATCAACGACTACCCGACCGGGCGGCTGCTGCGCGACGCGAAGCTTTACGAGATCGGCGCCGGTACCTCGGAGATCCGCCGGATGCTGATCGGGCGCGAGTTGTTCACGGAGACCGCATGACCATCCTGCGCTCGGCGATCGACCCGCGCGGCGCGGAGTTCGCCGCCAACGCCGCCGCCATGCAGGCCCTGGTGGAAGAGCTGCGCGCCATGGCCGCCGAGGTCGCCGAAGGCGGCGGGGCGGCGGCGCGCGCCCGTCACCAGGCCCGCGGCAAGCTGCTGGCGCGCGAGCGCGTCGCGGCGCTGCTGGACCCCGGCACGCCGTTCCTGGAGCTCTCGCAGCTGGCGGCCTGGGGCATGTACGGCAACGAGGCGCCGGCCGCCGGCATCGTCACCGGCATCGGCCGGGTCTCGGGACGCGAATGCGTGATCGTCGCCAACGATGCCACGGTGAAGGGCGGCAGCTACCTGCCAATGACGGTGAAGAAGCATCTACGCGCGCAGGAGATCGCGCGCGCCAACCGCCTGCCCTGCATCTACCTGGTCGATTCCGGCGGCGCCTTCCTGCCGTTGCAGGAGGACATCTTCCCCGACCGCGAACATTTCGGCCGCATCTTCTTCAACCAGGCCAACATGTCGGCCGAGGGCATCCCGCAGATCGCCGCGGTGATGGGATCCTGCACCGCCGGCGGCGCCTATGTGCCGGCGATGGCCGACGAGAGCGTGATTGTCCGCCGCCAGGGCACGATCTTCCTGGGCGGGCCGCCGCTGGTGAAGGCAGCGACCGGCGAGGATGTCACCGCCGAGGAACTCGGCGGGGCGGAGGTTCACGCGCGCGTCTCCGGCGTGGTGGACCACTACGCAAATGACGACCGCCATGCGCTGGCGATCTGCCGGCGCATCGTGGCGAGCCTGGGGCCGCCGCCCGCGCCTGCCATCGCCCCGCGCGCCGCGGTGCCCCCGCTCTACGACCCCACCGAGCTGTACGGCGTGGTCCCGCCCGATCTGCGCACCCCCTACGACGCGCGCGAAGTGATCGCGCGACTGGTGGACGGCTCGGAGTTCGACGAGTTCAAGCGCCTTTACGGCACCACCCTGGTGTGCGGCTTCGCCCATCTGCACGGGTATCCGCTGGGGATTCTCGCCAACAACGGCATCCTGTTCTCGGAATCCGCGCTGAAGGGTGCGCATTTCATCGAACTCTGCTGCCAGCGCCGCATCCCGCTGCTGTTTCTGCAGAATATCACCGGCTTCATGGTGGGGAAGAAATACGAGGCCGGCGGCATCGCCCGCGACGGCGCCAAGCTGGTGACCGCGGTCGCCACCGCTTCGGTGCCCAAGTTCACCGTCATCATCGGCGGCTCCTTCGGGGCGGGAAATTACGGCATGTGCGGGCGGGCCTACGATCCGCGCTTCCTGTGGATCTGGCCCAACGCCCGCATCTCGGTGATGGGCGGCGAACAGGCGGCGAGCGTGCTGGCCACGGTGCGCGGCAATTTCGCCGACGCGGCGGCGGAGGCCGCGTTCAAGGACCCGATCCGCGCCGAATACGAGGCCAAGGGCAGGCCGGTGTTCGCCTCGGCGCGGCTGTGGGACGACGGCATCATCGACCCCGCCGACACCCGCCGGGTGCTGGCGCTGTCGCTGGCGGCGGCGCTCAACGCGCCGATCCCGCCGACCCGGTTCGGGCTGTTCCGGATGTAGATTTTCCGCGTCCGGGATGGAACCTGGATGGTTCCTCTCCCGCGCGCGACGGGACGGCAAGTATTATCTCATTCGCAACCGGTCTCTTGCGGCGGCGGCATCCCGCCCGTAAATGCCCGCGCGTTCCGCAGGATTGCCGCCCATGACCGCCCCTCTTTCCCGTCGTGCCCTGCTGCCCGCGCTCGCCGCGACCGCCCTCGCCCCGCCGGCGCGCGCGGCGATGACGCTGCGGGTGGCCTATATCCCGATCCTGCCGATGGCCCAGCTGTTCGTGATCCAGGCCGAGGGCTGGGCCGGGGCGGCCGGGGTCGAGCTGGTGACCACCAGCTTCTCCTCCGGCCCCGCGATGGTGCAGGCGCTCGCCTCCGGGCGGTTCGATGTCGCCTATATCGGCATCGGGCCAGCGCTGGTGGCGCGCGCGCATGGGGTGGATCTGCGGGTGGTCGCCGCCAACGGGATCGACCAGATCGCGCTGCTCGGCCGCGGCGCCTTCGCCGCCACCTGGGCCCATGCCTCCGGCCCCGCCGCCGCCTTCGCCGCGTTCCGTAAGGCATCGGGCCGGCCGGTGAAGATCGCCTCCCTGCCCAAAGGCTCGGTGCCCGACACGGTGCTGCACTACTGGCTGGACCAGGTCGCCCATGTCGCCCCGGCCGACGTGCAGGTGCTGGGCTTCGGCGAGAACCGGCTGCAACAGGCGCTGCTGACCGGGGCGGTGGATGCCGCCTCCACCCTGGAACCGGCGATCACGCTGGTGCGCGAGCGCGACCAGACGGCGCGGGTGCTGGTGCGCGGCGCGGCGATGTTTCCTGGCCAGCCGGGCGCGGTGCTGGCGGTGACCGGGCAGCTGGTGCAACGCCACCGGGCCGCGGTGCAAACCCTGGTGGACCTGCATGTCCGTGCCACCGCGCTGCTGCGGGCGCATCCCCATCGCGCGGCGGCGGATCTGGCGCGCACCATGGGCAAGGGGCTGCTCACCGAGGCCACGCTGTTCAAGGCGGTCACCTCGCGGTCGATGAACCCGATCGCCGATCCGCGCGCCATCATGGCGGCGACGGTGCGGCTCGCGGCGTATCAGAGCCGGCTTGATCACATGGCGCCGATCCGCGACGTGGCCGGCATGTTCGACCCCTCGTTCTTCCTGGCCGCGACGTGACATCGGCTGGCGGGGCAGCCCGCACCATGCGGCGTCCATACTGGCTGTCGGCGGCCGGGCTGGCGGCGTTTCTGGGGGTCTGGGAGGCGGCGGTGCGCGCTGGGCTGCTGCCGGCGGCCTGGGTGCCGGCGCCGGACCAGGTGCCGGCGGCGTTCCTCTCCGAGTTGCGCAACGGGGAATGGACCGCCGCGGTGCTGGCCAGCCTGACCCACTACCTCGCCGGGGTGGCGGCGGGCAGCCTGCTTGGGATCGCCGCCGGGGTGGCGGTGGCACTCTCGCCCGGCTTCGCCGCGGCACAGTCCTGGGTGGCGCGGATGCTGCGCCC
>JBMFXF010000149.1:0-8009 GCA_049964515.1 Acetobacteraceae bacterium
ACGCCCTCGTAGAGCTGCTGGGCCACCCGCATGGTCTGCTGGGCGCCGAAGCCCAGCTTGCGCGACGCCTCCTGCTGGAGGGTGGAGGTGGTGAACGGCGCCGGCGGATGGCGGCGGACGCGGCGGCGCTCCACCGCGCCCACGGTGAAGCTGGCCGCTTCCACCGCCGCCTTGGCGCGCATCGCCAGCGCCTCGGTGTTGAGGTCGAACGGGTCGAGCCGCTTGCCGTCGAGATGGGTGAGGCGGGCGGTGAACGGGGCGCCGGCCGGGGTGGTGAAGGCCGCCTCCACCGTCCAGTATTCGCGGGCGCGGAAGGCCTCGATCTCGGCCTCCCGGTCGCAGATCAGGCGCAGCGCCACCGACTGCACCCGCCCGGCGCTGCGACTGCCCGGCAGCTTGCGCCACAGCACCGGCGAGAGGGTGAAGCCCACCAGATAGTCCAGCGCCCGGCGCGCCAGGTAGGCCTCGATCAGCGGTTGGTCGAGCTCGCGCGGCTGCGCCATCGCGGTGCGCACCGCGGTACGGGTGATCTCGTTGAACGTCACCCGGCGGACATCGATGCCCTTGAGGGCGTGCTTCTCGGCCAGCATCGCGCGCACGTGCCACGAGATCGCCTCGCCCTCGCGGTCGGGGTCGGTGGCCAGGTAGAGCGTATGGGCGCCCTTGAGGGCGCGGGCGATGGCGCCGACCTGCCGCTGGCCGCGCTCATCGGCCTCCCAATCCATTGCGAAATCCTGGTCGGGCCGGACCGAGCCATCCTTGGGCGGCAGGTCGCGGACGTGACCGAAGCTGGCCAGCACGGTGAACTTGTCACCGAGGTAGCGGTTGATGGTCTTGGCCTTGGCGGGCGATTCGACGACGACGACGTCCGGCATTTTGTCCTGTGCGTCGGGCTTCAGGGCGGACCGAGCAACGCGACGCGCTGCCCGGGCAGGGTCTCGATCCGTCCGGCGAGTTCAAGTTCCAGCAATGCCGCCAGGACCGCGGGGGCAGACAACTGGCAGCGGCGCAGCAGGTCGTCAACCGCCGTCGGTGCCGGGCCGAGCAGGGCGGCGACCTGGGCCCGCGCCTCCGCCACCGCTTCCGGCGGCGCGTCGTCGGGTTCGGGGGCGGCCTGAGGGGGCACTTCGCGGGAAGCGGCGCGGGCGAACAGCGGGGTGCGCGCCAGCCCCTCCCGCGCCGGATGGTCGGGCAGGTTGCCGATCACGTCGGCCGCGGTCTCGGTCAGGGTTGCCCCCTGGCGGATCAGGTCGTTGGACCCGCGCGAGCGCGGATCGAGCGGCGAGCCGGGCACCGCGAACACCTCCCGCCCCGCGTCCTGGGCGAGATGGGCGGTGATGAGGCTGCCGGAACGCAAGGCTGCCTCGATCACCACCACCCCGAGCGCGAGCCCGGCGATGATGCGGTTGCGGCGCGGGAAATGCCGCGCCTGCGGCTGGGTGCCGAGCGGCATCTCCGCCACCACCGCCCCGGCCTCGGCGATGCGCGCCTGCAACCCGGCGTGCTCGGGGGGGTAGGGATGGTCGAGCCCGCCCGCCACCACCGCCACCGTGCGCCCGGTGCCGAGCGCGCCGGTATGGGCGGCGGCGTCGATCCCGCGCGCCAGGCCGGAGACCACGGTGATGCCGGCGGCGGCGAGCTCGGCGGCCAGGGTTTCGGCCACCACGATCCCGTTGGCGGTGGCATTGCGCCCGCCGACCAGGGCCACCGCGCGGGTGGCAAGCACCGCCGGATCGCCGAGACAGGCGAGCAGCGGCGGCGCGTCGGCCAGCAGGGCCAGCAGCGGCGGGTAGTCGGGGCCACCGAGGCGCAGGAAGCGCCCGCCGAGGCTGGCCAGAAGGTCGCACTCGCGGCGGGCGGCATCGGCGTCGGGGATGGCGGGCGGGGCGGGGCGTCCGGCCTCCCGCGCCAGCCGCGGCAGCGCATCGAGCGCCGCGGCGGCGCTGCCGAAGCGGGCGATCAGGCGGCGGAAGCCCTGCGGCCCCACCCCGTCGGTGCGGACCAGGCGGAGTTCGTCGAGCAGCGTATCCGGGGCGGCGGGGCGGCGGCGCATGGGGCGATCCTGGGCGTTTCCGGGGGGCGGGTCGCCGAGACAGCCACCAAAAACGCCAAGGAAACGTAAGCGCCCCGGAGTTCACTCAGCGGCGAACGCGCGGTGATAGGCGTTCAGCGCCGGCGCGCCGCCCAGATGGACGTAGAGCACCCGCGATCCGCGCGGGATCTCCCCCGAGCGCGCCATGGCGATCAACCCGGCCATCGATTTCCCCTCATAGACCGGATCGGTGAGCATCCCCTCGGTCTCGGCGGCGAGGCGGATGGCGGCGATGGTGGCGGCGTCCGGCAGCCCGTAATCCGGCCCGGCGAAGCGCGGGTCGATGATGATGTCGTCGTCCCGCACGCCAAGCGGGAGGCCGATGAGCTCGGCGGTGGCGTGGGCGATGCGGGTGACGGCGGCCCGGGTCATCGCCGCATCGGCGGCGGTGTCGATGCCGATCACCCGGCGCGGGCGGTCCTGGGCGGCGAAACCCACCACCATGCCGGCCTGGGTCGAGCCGGTGCAGGTGGCGGTGATGACGGTGTCGAAGAACATCCCCGCCGCGGCCTCCTGTGCCGCGAGTTCCTCGGCGAAGCGGGCGTAGCCGAGCCCGCCCAGCGGATGGTCGGACGCGCCGGCCGGGATGGCGTAGGGCCGCCCGCCCTCGCGGCGCACCGCCTCCAGCGCGCGGTGCCAGGTGTCCTTCTCCGCGGTGGAGTAGCCCTCGCCTTCCAGGATGGTGGTGGCCCCCATCAGGCGCGAGAGCAGGATGTTGCCGACCTGGCGGTAGGCGGGATCGTCCCAGCGGGTCCATTCCTCCTGCACCAGCCGGCATTTCATGCCGAGCCTGGCGGCCACCGCGGCCACCTGGCGGGTGTGGTTGCTCTGGATGTTGCCGATCGAGACCAGCGTGTCGCAGCCCTCTGCCACCGCCGCCGCGGCGAGATATTCGAGCTTGCGGATCTTGTTGCCGCCGAAGGCGAGGCCGGAAGCGGCGTCGTCGCGCTTGGCCCAGAGCTCGATGCCGAGCAGGCGGGAGAGGCGGTCGAGCCGGTGCAGGGGGGAAGGGAAGAAACCGAGGCTGAGGCGGGGGAAGCGGGCGTCGAGGTCGAGCGGCATGGCGGGCTCCGGGGTGGTGACGTGCGTCCGGATAGCGCCGGATGGAGAGAAGGTGTTGCGGTTTTTTCCGGATAATTCCATGCTTTCCGTGCGATGTTGACGCAGACTCGGATGGATACTCGGGTGAATGAAGGATCGACAGAAGAAAGCTCGTCCGCCCTCGATGCCGCGGATCGCCGCATCCTGCGTGCCCTGCAGGCCGACGGGCGTCTGTCCAACAAGGCCCTGGCGCGGCTGGTGAATCTCAGCGAATCCGCGACCTGGACCCGCACCCGCCGCCTGTTCGCCTCGGGCGTCATCCGCGCCGTGCGCGCGGTGCTGGACCCGGTGGCGCTGGGCCAGCCCACCCTGGTGCTGGTCGGCGTGGTGCTGGACCGCTCCACCCGCGACAGCTTCGCCGCCTTCGAGGCGGCGGTGCGGGCCCTGCCGGAAGTGCTGGACTGCCATCTGGTGGCCGGCGAGGTGGATTATTTCCTGCGGGTCCGCACCGACGACATCGCCAGCTTCACCCGCTTCCACGGCACCCATATCCTGGCCCTGCCCGGGGTGCGGCAGGTGCGCACGTTCTTCGTGCTGTCCGAGGTGAAGTCGGACGCCCCGCTGGCGGTGTGATATACCCGTCTCCCTACGGCAGACGGGTATCGTCTTGTTCTGCGCGCCGGGTTGGCGGGCGGCGGCGCGCGAGCGGCGCGCGATTGGTATGAGCGGGGAACTTGATCGGCATCAATGCACCCACCCGCGCCCGGTGACAGCCTCCCGCCACGTCCCGACGGGAGGGTTACCGATGAAAGCCGTGATGCTGCTGACCGCCAGCGGGCCGCTGGTCATCCTGACGTCCTATGCCTCGGCGCTGCACCCGGCGCTGCTGGAGAAGCTGAAAGGCAAGGGCATCCGCAAGTTCATCGCCTTCGATCTGCCGCTGGAAGCCACGCGCTGGCGCTACGGCGGACATTTCACCGCGGTCGCCGAGGATCTGTCGGAAAGCGATGACCTGCGCGTGCTCGATTTCGACGGGCACCACATCTTCGATCTGTTCCGCTTCGCCGAGCTCGGCGCGCCGGTGTTCCACGAGGGCTGATCACACCGGCAGCGGCGCCGCCTTCATCCGCTCCATGGCGAAGCGGGAGGTGACGTTGCGCAGCGGCAGACGGGCGATGAGCTTGCGGTAGAACCCGTCATAGGCGGCGATATCGGGCACCACCACATGCAGCAGGTAGTCCACGTCCCCGCTCATGCGCCAGGCGTCCACGATCTCGGGCGTGGCCTCGATCACGGCGGCGAAGCGCTCCAGCCATTCGGCGGAATGATCGGCGGTTTCCACCGCGACGAACACCGACACCCCGAGGCCGAGCCGCGCCGCGTCCAGCCTGGCGACCCGGCCGAGGATGATCCCCTCCTGCTCCATCCGCCGGATGCGCTTCCAGCAGGGGGTGGGGGTCAGTCCGACCTTGTCGGCGATCTCGGCCAGCGAGAGCGCGGCATCGACCGCGATCAGGCGCAGGATTTCGCGATCGACGCGATCGAGTTCGCGGTCGGGCTGCATCGGGGCATCCTTAAGGGGAATAAGATTTTCTCCTATCCCGGCCCAATACGCTCTGTCTAGAGAAAAATCTACCGCTTTCTCGGCGGGAGACGGGCGCCGGCCTCTGCCTTGTCGCCCGACTGCGGACCCTGCTGGCGGGTGGCGACGGCCTTGCTGCGCTGCTGATAGCCCGGGCGCACCGCGATCCAGCGCGTCTCCCCGCTGGACCAGCGGGCCAGCAGCGGGATGAAGCTGTGGGTCCGCGCCATGCGCCCGATCAGGGCATAGGCGGCGTAGGGTTCGCGCACCGGATGGGTGCCGATCTTCTCGATCACCGTGCCGGGGGCGATGCCGCGCACCCAGGCCTCGGAATCGTGATCGACCGCCACCACCAGCAGCCCGTGGACCGGCCCGAGGCCGTATTCCGTGCGCGCGGCCGGGCTGAGCTTTGTCCATAGCAGCCCCAGGCCGGGCGCCGGCAACGGCGGGCGGGCGCCCGGCGCCGGCACCATCGAGCCGCGCTCGGCCATCAGATGCGGCCAGGGCAAGGTGGCGATCGGCACCGTACGGGTGACGCCGTCGTGCCAGAAAGTGACCGGGATCGCCTGCCGGACCGGGCACAGCCCGATCACCCGCATCAGGGCGCGGGCGGAATCGGGTTTGGCGTATCCGTAGCGCAGGATCACGTCGCCGGATTGCAGCCCCGCCTTCGCCGCCGGGCTGTCCGGGCTGACCGCGGTCACCAGGAACCCCTTCGCCCGCGGCAACCCGAACCCCCGCGCCAGATCGGGCGAGACATCCTGCAGGCTGACCCCGATCCAGCCGATCGGCGCCTGCTTCGGGTCAAGCAGATGTTGCAACACATAGCGGGCGACGGTGGAGGAGATGGCGAAGCCGAGCCCGTTCGATCCTTCCCCGGCCTTGTTGGTGAGCAGGATCGTATCGATGCCGACCACCTGGCCCTTGGCGTCGATCAGCGGTCCGCCCGAGTTGCCGTGATTGATCGCCGCGTCGGTCTGCACGTAATCGTCGAACGGCGACATCATCAGGCTGCGGTTCACCCCGCTCACGATGCCGGCGGAGAGCGAAGTGCCGACGCCGAGCGGATTGCCCACCGCCAGCACCGGATCGCCCGGGCGCACCGGGTCCGGCCCGGCAAGTTTCAGCACCGGCAGCGGATGGTGTACGTCGATCTTCAACACCGCCAGATCGACCAGCTGGGCTGCCCCGACGAGATGGGCCGGCACCTCGGTGCCGTCGTGCAGGGTGACGGTGATGCGGAACGCGCCGGCGATGACGTGCTTGTTGGTCAGGATCAGCCCGTCGGGGGAAACGATGAAGCCCGAGCCGACGAATTCCTCGCGCTCGCCGACCCCTGGACTCTTGTCGTGTTTATGGATCACCAGCGAGGTGATGTTGACCACCGCCGGCACCACCTGGCGCGCGACTGCGGCCCAGCTCATCGCCGGGGAACTGTCCCCCGCGATCGCCGGGCTCGAGGCGAGCAGAGCCAGGACGAACAACAGGACGGCGCGACGCATGGTTTCCTCCGAAAAAAACGGCGGGCGCAGGCTTTCGCCTCGCGCCCGCCGCCACCGTCAGTGACTGGTTTTCTTTTTGGCGGATCCGTTGCCCGGCGAGCCGCCATAAGCCTGGGTGCCGCCCGCCTTGGCCGCGCCGTTGCCCGGCGAGCCGCCATAGGCCTGGGTGCCGCCCGCCTTGGCCGCGCCGTTGCCCGGCGAGCCGCCGTAGGCCTGGGTGCCGCCCACCGCGGCCGCGCCATTGCCCGGCGAGCCGCCATAAGCCTGGGTGCCAGCGGTGGCGGCGTGCGCAACCGACAGCGACCCGAGTACCAGGCCCGCCGCGGCAACGGCCGCGATCAACTGACTTTTCATGTAGTCCTCCATTGGGGATTGCCAGCCAGAGCCGCTAGCAAACCGCAAATGTGCATGGCTGCAGACAAGATCAATCCCCCCTCGGCGTCGCCGCGACGCAAGGCAGCCGCTCACCCGATGAATGTAACTTCCGCCTCCCCCAGCCCCGCGAACCGCGCAACGCAGGTATCGCCCGGCCTCAGGAAGCGCAGCCCGGTGAAGGTGCCGCAGGTCACGAACTGCCCGGCCCGCACCCCGCGCCCGTCGCGCAGCATGTTGGCCAGCGCGGTCGCCACCTTCAGCGGATCCCCGGACGGGTTGCCGCCGTTCTGGTCCAGTACCGTTTCACCGTTCACCACCAGGCTCACATGGATGTGTTCCAGATCGAGCCCGGCCCAGTCGGCCTTCGGCGCGGCATGGACGAAGCCGCCGTTGCTCACGCAATCGGCCAGCTTCTCGAGCATGGTGCGCGCGGTGTGGTCCTGATAGCGGCTGGTGACGAGTTCCACCGCCGCGCAGGGCTGCACCACCGCGGCCACCTCGGCGCGCGTATAGGCGGCCTCGCGCGGGGGCAGATCGGCGGTGAAACGGAACGCGACCTCGCCTTCCACCCCGCACAGCGGCACCTCCGAGACCGGCACCCGCGCCGGGCTGGCATGGATGCTGTGCGCGTAGATCAACCCACGGGTCGGCTCCTCCGCCCCGACCGCGGCGGCCTTGAACGCGCCCACCGCCTGGCCGATCCGGGCGGCGGTGGCGTCCTGGATCGCGTGCGCCTCGGCGATGCCGGCGGGCGCCACCGCCAGCGCGGGCAGCGCCGGCCCGCCGGTCCGCGCGGCGGCCAGCGCGGTGGCGGCCTCGATGATCTGTTGCGGGGTCATGGCAGCTCCTTCCCTTGGCCGGGGCCAGCATAGGCGTCCGCCAGCATCCGGGCCAGCCGGTCGAACTCGGCCACGCTCAGCGTTTCGGCGCGCCGGTCCGGGGCGATGCCGCCGGCGCCCAGCAGCGCGGCGATGGCGGCGTCGGGCAGCAGCGCGCGCAGCGCCCCGCGCAGCATCTTGCGCCGCTGCCCGAACGCGGCGGCGGTCAGCCGCTCCATGGCGGAAAACAGCGCCGGCGACGGCTGCAAGGCGTGCGGGGTCAGCCCGATCACCGCCGAATGGACCCGCGGCGGCGGGGTGAACGCCGCCGGCGGCAGCCGCAATCCCAGCCGCACCGCGCAGGTCCACTGCGCCAGCACCGAGAGGCGCCCGTACGCCGCCGCGCCGGGCGCGGCGGCGATGCGCTCGGCCACCTCCTGCTGGAACATCAGGGTCAGCCGCTCGAACGCGCCGGCCTGGCGCAGCCAGCCGATCAGCAGCGGGGTGGCGATGTTGTAGGGCAGGTTGGCGATCACCTGGCGCGGCGGGTCCAGCAGCGCCGTGGCATCGGCCGCCAGCGCGTCGCCCTCGATCACCCG
>JBMFXF010000150.1:0-7918 GCA_049964515.1 Acetobacteraceae bacterium
CGGCCCGCGGGCCGGCGCCGGCTTGTTTGCCCTTGCCCCAAGGGCGAACCCGCCACCGGCTTGCCCGAACGGAGGAAAAATCGGCCGCACCCCGCGGCCGACGCCGGAAACCGGGGAGAACGGCCGGAATTCTACCCAGGGCTGTGTATTCCGAAGAAAGTTCCCGCACCGGCGCCGCGGCGTTTTGCAAGTGGCTCGACGGAGTATGATATGTCTACATCAGCAACCCAACAACTGCGGGATGATCTGTTCGAGCGCGCTGGCGGTCGGTGCGAATGCACCATGAAAACTTGCAGCCATCACGCCGGCCGCTGCACGGCGATGCTGCGAGGCGCATGGGAGGTACACCGCCTGACCGCCGGCGGAGCGTACAACCTCAGCAACACTCGTGCGATGTGCCAGACGTGCCATCGGAATACCCCAAGTTACGGGGTTGGGTCTCGCTGATATCGTCGTTAATATGGCGTATGGCGGACTCAACATCCGCCATCGCCACTTTGCCAACCACGATTTCTCCTGGCACTGTTCCACTCTCCGTAATACGCACACCATCATTCCTAGATTTTCTCCGCAGGAACTGGGCGAGCTGCTACGGTTGGTCCGAACGCACCGGATCCAATTCATGGAGGCGTGGGATGACTTCTTCGGCACAGGCAGAGGGGGCTGACACCCGCATTCGCGAGGTGGCGGTGAGCGCGGACGAGCTCACCGTCGCCCTGATGGACGGCCGCCGCATCTCCGCCCCGCTCGCGTGGTACCCCCGCCTTGCCGCGGCCACCCCGGAACAGCGAGCCCATTTCGAGATCGCCGGCGGCGGCTGGGGGATCCATTGGCCGGAGATCGACGAGGACCTTAGCACCGAGGGCCTGCTGCGCGGCGCCCGCGCCCCGACCCGGCCGCCGCCCCGCTCGTGAACCCCCGCTGGCGCCGTGAATTGGAATGATATAACATTCCAATCCATGCGCCGCCTCCTCCCCCTCCCGTTGCTGCTTCTGCTGGCCGCCGCGCCGCGTCCGCGCATCCTGGCGGCCGAGAACATGTACGCCGACATCGCCGCCCAGATCGCCGGCCCCCACGTGAAAGTCAGCGCGGTGATGTCCAACCCGGACACCGATCCGCACCTGTTCGAGGCCTCCCCGGCCACCGCGCGCGCGGTCGCCAGGGCCGACATCGTGGTGATGAACGGCGCCGGCTACGACCCCTGGATGCGCCGCCTGCTCGGCGTCTCCCCTGCCGCGGGCCGGGTGGTGCTGGTTGTGGCGCGGCTGATCGGCGCGCCCCCGGGGGCCAATCCGCATCTGTGGTACGCGCCGCAGGCCGCCCCGGCGCTGGCCCGCGCCCTGACCGCGGCGCTGGTGGCGCGCGATCCCGCCCATGCCGCCGCCTATCGCCGCCGCGAAGCCGCGTTCCTGGCCTCGCTGCGCCCGATCCGCGCGCGGATCGCCGCCCTGCGCGCGCGGTTTGCCGGCACGCCGGTGGCCGCCACCGAGCCGGTGTTCGGCTACCTCGCCGCCGCGCTCGGCCTCAGGATGCGCGGCGCGGCGTTCCAGCGGGCGGTGATGAACGGCACCGAACCCGCCCCGCGCGATGTCGCCAGGCTGGACCACGCGATCTCCACCCATGCGGTGCGGCTGCTGATCTACAACCTCCAGGCCACCGACCCGGCCGCGCAGCGCCTGCTGCGCCTGGCCCGCCTCGCCGGCGTGCCGGTGCTGGGGGTGACCGAGACCGAACCGGCCGGCACCGGTTTCCAGGGCTGGGTGCTGGGCGAGCTCGACGCGCTCGCCGCCCGGCTTGGCGGGACGCGATGAGCGCGGTGACGTTCGATCACGTCCATCTGCGCCGCGGCGGGCGGGAGGTGCTGCGCGACGTCTCCTTCGCCATTCCGGACGGCGCCTTCGTCGGCGTGCTGGGCCCGAACGGGGCCGGCAAGACCACCGCGATGCAGGCGATGCTGGGCCTGATCGCCCCCGCCGCCGGGCGGGTGACGGTGCTGGGCCGCCCCGCCGCGCCGGGCGGCGCGGTGGGCTACATGCCGCAACGCCATAGCGATCTGCCCAGCGGCCTGTCCGGGCGGGAGGTGGTGGCCAGCGCCTGGGCGCCGCGCTACGGGCGCCCCTGGGTCGGCCGCGCCGGCTGGGCCGCGGTGGACCGGGCGCTGGCGCAGGTGGACGCGACCGCGCTGGCGGCGCGGCGGATCGAGGCGCTCTCGGGCGGCGAGCGCCAGCGCCTGCTGCTGGCGCAGGCGCTGCTGGGAAACCCGAAGCTGCTGCTGCTGGACGAGCCGCTCATCAGCCTCGATCCGCATCGCCAGGCCGAACTGGTGGCGCTGGTCCGCCGGGTGCAGCGGGCGGCGGGTATCACCGCGCTGTTCTCGGCCCACGAGGTCAACCCGCTGCTGGGCGCGATGGACCTGGTGTTGTACCTGGGGGCCGGGAAGGCCGCGCTGGGCGCGGTGGCCGAGGTGGTGACCGGCCCGGTGCTGTCGCAGCTTTATGACGCCCCGATCGAGGTGCTGGAGCTGGGCGGACGGCTGTTCGTGATGTCCGGCGGGCAGGACATGGAAGCCGGCGCGCATCGCCACGAGCACGCCCATGCCGGCGCGGAGCCCGGCTGATGCTGGCTTACGCCTTCATGCGCCATGCGTTCCTGGCCTGCGCGGTGGTGGGCGTGCTGGCCGGGGCGGTGGGCTGGTTCCTGGTGCTGCGCGCGCAGAGTTTTGCTGGTCACGCGCTGGGCCATGTGGGCTTCACCGGTGCCACCGGGGCGGTGCTGCTGGGGTTGCCGCCGTTCTGGGGGCTGCTGGGCGCCACCGTGGCGGCGGGGCTGGCGATGGGGGCGATGGGCGAGCGGATCGCCGGGCGCGACGTCGCTATCGGCGTGGTGCTGGCGTTCGCGTTGGGGCTCGGGCTGTTGTTTCTGCATTTCTATACCGCCTATGCGGCGCAGGCGATGGCGCTGCTGTTCGGCAACGTGCTGGGCGTATCGCAGGCGTTGCTGTGGCAGATGGCGGCGCTGGGGGGGGCTACCTTGATCGGCCTGGCGGCGATCGCCCGCCCGTTGCTGGCCGCCTCGGTGCTGCCGGAAATGGCCGCCGCGCGGGGGGTGCGCCCGCGGCTGGTGGGGGTGCTGTTCCTGGGCCTGGCGGCGGTGGCGATCGCGGAATGCGCCGAGATCGTGGGCGTGCTGCTGGTGTTCGCGCTGCTGGTGGGGCCGGCGGCGGCGGCGCGGCGGCTGTGCGCGGGGGTCTGGCGCGGGGTGGCGCTTTCGGCGGGGCTGGCGGTGGCGGAGGCCTGGGCCGGGCTGGCGGCGGCGTATGGGTCGAACTGGCCGGTGAGTTTCTGGATCGCGGCGATCAGCGCCGGGGTGTATGCGGGGGTGGCGGCGGGGACGGGATGATGGCGATTTCCCTCGGTCGCGGCTATCGTGGGGCCTCGCGCGACGGAGCCGCCCGATGAACGTATCGCTGACACCCGAACTCGAACAACGAATCGCCGAGCGGCTCGAAGCAGGGCTGTATGACAGCGCCAGCGAGATGGTGCGGGAAGGGCTGCGGCTGTTGTTCGAGACCGAAGCCTCTCTCGCCGATCGCCGCCGGCGGTTGCAGGCGGAGATCGCGGTCGGTCTCGACCAGCTCGATCGCGGCGAGACGGTCACCGGGGCGGCGGCGCTGGCGGCGGTGACGGAACGGCTGGAACGGCGCCGGAGGGCGTGAACGCCTGTCGGCTTTCGCGCGCCGCCGGGCAGGATCTGCTGGAGATCACCGACTGGATCGCGGCGGCGAATCCGGACGCGGCGATCCGGATGCGGGACCGCCTCGATGCGGCCTTCACGCGCCTCGCGGCGCGGCCGGGTCTCGGACATCTACGCAACGATCTCGTCGCCCCGGCGGCTGGGGTGCGCTTCTGGCCTGTCGAGCGCTATCTCGTGATCTACCGTCCCGCCGTGGACGGGATCGACATCGTTCGGGTGCTGAGCGGGTATCGGGACATCGCCTCGCTGCTCGCATCCGGCCAGCGGACCCCACGCCGCGAGGGGTGACGCGCCCTACCCGCCCAGGTCCCCCACGAACCGGTCCCGCCACGCCTCCAGGCTGTGCGCCCGCAGCACGTCCAGCATCGCCGCGTGCCGCCCGCGCCGCTCCTCGATCGACATCGCCAGCGCCTGCTCCAGCGCCGCCGCCACCCCGGCCACGTCATACGGATTCACGATCAGCGCCGCGTCCAGCTCCCGCGCCGCGCCGGCGAATTGCGACAGCACCAGCACGCCCGGATCCTCCGGGTCCTGGGCGGCGACATATTCCTTCGCCACCAGGTTCATCCCGTCGCGCAGCGGGGTGACCAGCCCCACCCGGGCCTCCGCGTACAGCGGCATCAGCGCCGCGCCCGGGAAGCTGCGGTTCAGGTAGCGCAGCGGCACCCAATCCACATCGGCGAAGCGGCCGTTGATGCGGCCCGACTCCGCTTCCAGCTCGTGGCGGATCTCGCGGTAGGTCTGGATGTCCGAACGCGACGGCGGCGCGATCTGCATGAAGATCACCGCGCCGTGGCGTTCCGGGTGGTCAGCCAGGAACCGCTCGTACGAAACGAAGCGCTGGCGCAGGCCCTTGGCGTAGTCCAGCCGATCGACCGACAGGATCAGCAGCCGGCCGTGCAGGTTCTCGCGCAGCCGCAGCGCCTGGCGGCGGTTGGCGGGCAGCTCGGCCTCGGCGCGGAGTTCGGGGACGTGCACGCCGATCGGATAGACGCCGGTGCGAAGGTCGCGGTCGAAGGCCCGCAGCCGGCCGGGCCCGGGCGAGGCGCCGCCGGCCTCGCGCAGGATGTAGTCGGCGAAGGCGGTGCGGTCCGGTTCGGTCTGGAACCCGATCAGGTCGTAGGCCGCCATGTCGCGGATCAGCGCGGCATGGGCCGGCACCGTCATCAGCACGCCGGGTTCGGGAAACGGCGTGTGCAGGAACAGCCCCATGCGGTTGGTCACGCCGGCCTCGCGCAGCGCCGCGGCCAGCCCCAGCAGGTGGTAGTCATGGGCCCAGATCAGGTCGTCCGGGCGCAGCACCGAGGCGAGCGAGCAGGCGAACAGCGCGTTGACCCGGCGGTAGCCGGCGAACTCGGTCCAGTCGAAGCGCGCCAGCCCCATCTGATAGTGCAGCACCGGCCACAGCGTGCCGTTGGCGAAGCCGCGGTAGAACTCGTCGTAGTCGCGGCGCGAGAGGTCGATGGTGCGCAAGGTGATCTTGCCGACATCGCGGCCGGGGTTGGGCATCGGTTCGGTCTCGGTGGAGACCACGCCGCTCCAGCCGAACCAGACGCCGCCCTCGGCGCGCAGCGCGTCCAGCACGCCGACCGCGAGGCCGCCGGCGGCGGGCTCGCCCTCGGTGATCGGCGCGACACGGTTGGAGACGACGACCAGACGGGGCATGGCGATCTTCGCTGCGGGCGTCCCCCCGCTAGCACGCGCGGCAGGTGGCTGGGTATAGGTGCCGGTGAGGCCCGGGATCGCGGAGAAAGATTGGGATCCGGAACAATCCAACGGATTCGTAACTGCTCACCCCCCGGCCGTGGTCACCCGGTCGGGATGACCGCCTGTCCCGCGAGGGCGGCGCGTATTGCCGCCGGCGCGGTGATGCCATGCAGGCGGCCGGTTGCGATCACGGTTGCGGCGGCGGCATAGACGGCGGCGCTCCATTCGGCACGGAACCCTCCGGTGAGCTTGCGGAAGATCACCGAAGGCCGCAGCGCCCGCTCGCAGCGTTGTCGGTATAGGCCAGGTCGCGGCGGGTGATGACGTGGAACAGAACATCGCAATCGTAGCGCATGGCACGAAACAGACGACGCGCCGCCGGCGGGTCCGGCAGCGCGGCGATGCGCGCGGTCAATGCGCCGATCTGCGCCGTCCGTGAGCGTGGCGGGAACTATTCTGGGGGTAGCGGCTCGGGATACGCCCAAAAGGGGGGTGAGCGGTTACCGCCAAGCACGCCGCCGAGGCGGTCGTTGACCGTCACCGCAGCGTGGCATGGCTTCCTAATCTGGTGGCGTCGCCGCGGCCAATTTCAACAGAAAGCGGGAGATCCCCGGCGCGGCGCGGATGCCGCAGGTGACGTTGATCGCGGTCACGGCGATGCTGCTGATCGGCGCGAGCGAGGGCGTCGGCGGGCTCGCGCCGGGGGCGGTGGCGGCGTTGCTCGCCGGGCGGCTCGGCCCGGACCGGCCCGGACCGGCCCTGGGGCGCGGTGCTGGCGGTGGCGATGTTCGGCGGGCTGACCGCGAGCGGCTTCACCGGTGTCGCCCACGCGGAATATGCCCGCCTGGGCGGGGCGCGGCGGACCGAGGCGACGGGGCTGGGCACGGCGATGATGTTTGCGGGCGTGATGCTGGTGCTGGTCGCCTTCGGCGCGGCGGTCACCGCTCTGGGCGCGTGGTTCCTGCCGTACGCGGGGCTGGCGGCGCTGTCGGTGGGGGCGGCGTGGATGGTGTGGTAGCGGCGGTCGGGCGGGATCACTCGTCGGCGAGATAGGCCCCGATCCGCCCCGCCAGCTCCGGCATCCGCCGCGCCAGGGTCGCGCCATACAGCGCCGCCACCGCCAGCACCGCCAGCGCCGCATAGGGAAAGATGCTGAACGGCCAGTCCTGCCCCGGCTGCACCAGGCCCCACAGCGGCAGCAGCATGAACAGGGTGCCCAGGACCGGAACGATCAGGTGCCGGAACGGGTGGAACTGCTCGCGGTGATGGCGCAGCATGAACACCGGCAAGGCGAGGTTGGTGCCCATGTACACCAGGATCACCGGGATGGTGCCCAGGGTCCCGGCGTCGCCGAAATAATCCAGCGCCGAAATGCCCCGCCCCCAGCCGAACAGATAAACGGAGGCCAGCGCGATCGCGAGGAACGCCCAGGTCGCCACATAGGGCGTACGATGATGCGGATGGATCTTGCCGAAGAAGGCGGGCAGCAGCCCCTCGCGGCCAGAGTTGAACAGGATCCGCGCCTGGGAGTTGGTCAGCGCGATCAGCGAACTCAGGATCGACGTAAGGCCGGCCAGATATGCCACCCACACCAGCCCCGCCGCGCTGAGCTTCATCGCATCGACGAACGGGACCGCGGATTTGCCGATCGCGGTCGCGTTGTCGTGGAACGCCGCGGTGGTGGCGTAGGCCAGCAGGATGTAGAACAGCCCGATCGTGATCGTCGCCGAGATCAGCGCGCGCGGGACGTTGCGGCGCGGTTCGGCGGTCTCCTCGGCCAGCATCGCCGAGTTCTCCCAGCCGATGAACAAATAGATCGCCAGCGGAAACCCGGCGCCGAGGCCGGCGAGACCGCCGGCCAGGTTGGACGGGCGGAACGGGGCGAGGTTCAGGAACCCGCGATTGACGATCAGCATGATGACCGCGCCCACGGCGAGCAGCGCGAACTCGAAATAGAAGAACAGCGCCGCCCATTTCGTGGACAGGCTGATCCCGCGCATCACCAGCACGCCGGCGATCCCGGCGGCGACCAGCGAGACCGCCTGCCAGGGCACCGTGACGCCGGTGAAGAATTTCAGGGTATCGGCGAACCAGCCGCCCGAGATCGCCACCACCGAGGACGCCGCGACGATGTAGCCGAAGGTCACGAACACCGACACCGCCGCCCCGGTCGCGGGGCCGAAGGCGAGGCCCATGAAGGTGACGAAGGAGCCGGTGGAGGGGCGATAACGGGTGAACTCGGCGAGGGTGTTGGTCAGGAACAGGATCGCGATCATCGCGGCGATGATCGTCACCGGGCTGGCGATGCCGGCGCCGGCGGCGATCACGCCGAAGCCGAAGAAGAAGCTCATCGCCGGGGCGATGTTTGCCATGGTGGAGGCAACGATCTGGCCGAGGCCGAGCGTGCCGCGATGCAAGCGGTCAACTGCCTGGACGGGTACCGTCATGGTCGCGCCTT
>JBMFXF010000151.1:0-7914 GCA_049964515.1 Acetobacteraceae bacterium
CCACCAGCCCGCTGGATACCAACCAGTTCACCCAGGAGCTGGTGCAGTTCTCCGGCGTGGAGCAGCAGATCACCACCAATTCCTCGCTCACCCAGCTGATCCAGCTCACCCAGTCGGGCCAGGTGATGCAGGGCACCGCGATGACCGGCAAGCCGGTGACCGTCACCGCAACCCAGATCCCCTTGCAGAACAGCACCGGATCGGTCGGCTTCACCGCCCCCATCGCCGAACCCGCGGCGATCGTGATCGACAACGCGGCCGGGCAGACCATCCGCAGCGTGGCGCTGAACGCCACTGCCGGGGCGAACAGCTGGACCTGGAACGGGACCGACAATTCCGGCAACACCGTGCCGGACGGGGCCTATGCCATCTCGGTGATCGGCGCCAATGCCGATGGCAGCACCACCCCGCTTCCCTTCACCGTCACCGGCACCGCGACCGGGGTGCAGAACACCGCCTCGGGGCTGCAACTGTCGATGGGCGCGCTGACGGTGCCGTTCACCGCGGTGCAGTCGGTCGGGGGTTAGGCCGCGAACTCGGCGCGGATGACGTTTGAATGCTCCCCGATCGCCGGCACCGGCCCCAGCGCGCGGTCGCCGTCGCTGCCGCGCACCGGGGGCGCGGCGATCGCGACCGGCCCGTTCGGCGTGGCGACGCTGGCGCGGCGCAGCGCCGGATGGCGCGCGAAGGCGGCCAGATCGTTGACGAAGCCGAACGCGGTGTTGGCCGCGCGCAGCTTCGCCGCCGCCTGCTCGCGGTCGAGCCGGGCGAAGGCGGCGGCGACATGGGCATCCACCGCCGCCCGGTTGGCTACCCGGATCACGTTGGTCTCGAAACCCGACTGCTTCGGCAGCTCCGGCTCGCCCAGGAACACCGCGCAGAACTCGGCCCATTCGCGTTCGTTCTGGATCGAGATCAGCACCAGCGCCCCGTCGGCCAGCGGGAACGCCCCGTAGGGGCAGATGGACGGATGCGCGAGGCCCATGCGTTCCGGCGCCTTGCCGGTGCCTTCGTAGTAAAGCAGCGGCACGTTCATCCAGTCCGCCATGCCGTCGAACAGGCTGACCGCGAGGCCCTTGCCGCGCCCGGTGATGCCGCGTTCGATCAGCGCCTCCAGCACGCCGGCATGGGCGGCCATGCCGCAGGCGATATCGCAGGCGGAGACGCCGACCCGGCCCGGACCTTCGGGACGGCCGGTGACCATCGCCAGGCCGGATTCCGCCTGCACCAGCAGGTCGTAGGCTTTCATGGAGGCGTAGGGGCCGGTCTCCCCGTAGCCGGAGATATCGACGGTGATGAGGCGGGGGTAGGCCGCGCGCAGTGCGGCCGAGGCGAAGCCCGCGCGCGCGGCGGCGCCGGGGGCGAGGTTCTGGATGAACACATCCGCCCGCGCCAGCATCCGGTGCAGCAGCGCGGCATCGGCGGGGGCCTTCAGGTCCGCGACCAGGCTTTGCTTGCCGCGGTTGAGCCAGACGAAATAGCTCGACAGGCCGCGGGCGGCGCGATCGTAGCCGCGGGCGAAATCGCCCTCGGGGCGCTCGATCTTGATGACGCGGGCACCGGCGTCGGCGAGGCGGGAGCTGCAATAGGGCGCGGCGACGGCCTGTTCCAGGCTGACGACGAGCAGGCCGGCGAGCGGGCGGGAGGCGGTCATGGCGGCTGAGTGGCATGGTGGCGGGGGCGGTTCAAGCGTGTCCCGCCGAAGCTTCGCGCGCCCGGCGCCTACCCCGCCGCCGGCACGCCCGCCCGCGCCAGCGCCGCCGCCTGCCGCGCCGCCAGCGTCGCCTCGTCGAACCCGTCCACCAGACCGCGGAACAGCCGGTACCAGTTGAGCTCGGCCCGCAACCGCACGAACACCCCGCCGAGACCGATCGCCGAACGGTCCATCAGCACGAACTCGCGCGGCGGCTTCACGCCGCCGGTGCGTTGCAGCCCGGCGTGGACCCGCTCGGCCACCTCCCGGCCGAACTGCGGATCGTAGCTCTCCTGGATCGGTCGCACCCGGTCCTGGGTCAGCGGCTCGTACAGGAACCGCGCCCATTCGTTCAGCACCGCCATCTTCGCGTCGGAAAGATCGGTGAACCCCCAGGTCGCGTAGGCCCGGTGCGCCTTGGCGTCATCGCCGTCGCGTACCGCCTCGTAGAGGTCGATCACGCCGCGCACGAAGCGCGGCGCGAACACCCGGATCGCCCCGAAATCCAGCAAATTGACGGAGCCGTCGGCGCGCACCTGATAATTGCCCAGATGCGGATCGCCGTGGATCACCCCGTAGCGGTAGAACGGCACGTACCAGGCGCGGAACAGGGCCGAAGCCACCGCGTTGCGCTCCTCCGCCGGCGGGTCCTCGGCCAGGCGCTGCATCAGCGGGCGCCCGTCGAGCCAGCTCATGGTCAGCAGCCGCCGGGTGCAATACCCCTCGACCGGCACCGGCACATGAACATCCGGCTGGTCGGCCAGCATGATGCCGTAGAGCCGCATCTGCGCGGCCTCGCGCGTGTAGTCGAGCTCCTCGCGCAGCCGCGCCGTCAGCTCCTTGTAGATTTCCTCGTGCTGGATCGCGTTGTCCATGCGGTGATACACCGCCATCGCCAGCTTGAGCTGGCGCAGGTCGGCCTCCACCGTGCTCGCCATGTCCGGGTATTGCAGCTTGCACGCCACTTCGGTCCCGTCCGGCAGCACCGCGCGATGCACCTGGCCCAGGCTGGCCGCGGCCGAGGCCTCGCGGGAGAAGGAGGCGAATTTCCGCTCCCAGTCGGGGCCGAGCTCGGCGGCCATGCGACGGCGCACGAAGCTCCAGCCCATCGCCGGCGCGTTGGCCTGCAGCTGCGCCAGCTCCTCGGCATATTCGGCCGGCAGCGCGTCCGGCACGGTGGACAGGAACTGCGCCACCTTCATCAGCGGGCCCTTGAGGCCGCCCAGGATGGTGCGCAAATCCTCGGCGTGGGCGGCGCGGTCGGTGCGGATACCGAACATTTTCGCCCCGGCGACGCGCGCCGCGATCCCGCCCACCGCGCCGGAGGTGCGGGCCATGCGCCGGATCTCGCCGAACAGCGAGGTGGAGTCCTCCCCGGCCATCAGCCCATCGCCTCGAGCTCGTCGATGAAGCCCGCGATCACGTCGAGCCCCAGCTTCCAGAATGAGGGCTGCGAGGCGTCGAGCCCGAACGGGGCCAGCAGCTCCTTGTGCCGGCGGGTGCCGCCGGCGCGCAGCAGATCGAGATATTTCGCGGCGAACCCGGGATGCCCGGCGCGGAACACCGAATAGAGCGCGTTCACCAGACAATCCCCGAACGCATAGGCATAGACGTAGAAGGGGGAGTGGATGAAATGCGGCACATAGGCCCAGAACACGTCGTATTCGGGGGCAAGCGCGATCGCCGGGCCCAGGCTTTCGGTCTGCACGCCGCGCCAGATTTCGCCGATCCGCTCGGGCAGCAGCTCGCCGCCGCGGCGTTCCTCGTGCACCCGCGTTTCGAAGCGGTAGAACGCCACCTGGCGGACCACCGTGTTCAGCATGTCCTCGACCTTGGCCGCCAGCATGATGCGCCGCCGGCGCGGGTCGGTCTCCTGGTCCAGCAGGGCGCGGAAGGTCAGCATCTCGCCGAACACGCTGGCGGTCTCGGCCAGGGTCAGCGGGGTCGAGGAGCGCAGATAGCCCTGCGCCGCCCCGGCCAGCACCTGATGCACGCCATGGCCAAGCTCATGGGCCAGGGTCATCACGTCGCGGGTGCGGCCGTGGTAATTGAGCAGCAGATAGGGATGCGCCGAGGGCACGGTGGGATGCGCGAACGCCCCGCCCGCCTTGCCCGGTCGCAGCCCGGCATCGATCCACGGCTTTTCGAAAAAGCGCTGCCCCACCGCGGCGAGTTCCGGGCTGAACGCCCCGTACGCCCCCAGCACCCGCGCCTTGGCTTCCGACCACGGAATCTCGCGGTCGTCATCCTCGGGCAGCGGGGCGTTGCGGTCCCAGTGCTGCAATTGCGGCAGGCCCAGCCAGCGCGCCTTCATCGCGTAGTAGCGATGCGCGAGCCGCGGGTAATCGGCGCGCACCGCATCCACCAGCGCGTCCACCACCGCATCCTCCACCATGTTGGCGCGGTTGCGCGCCGATCCCGGGGCCGGGTAGTGGCGCCAGGCGTCGATGATCGCCTTGTCCTTGGCCAGCGTGTTGGTGATGAGCGCGAACAGTTTGACCCGCTCGGCGAAGGCGGCGGCGATGGCGTGGCCGGCCGCCTCCCGCGCCGCGCGGTCGCGGTCCGAAAGCTTGTTGAGTGCGGCGTTGACGGTCAGGCTTTCGCCGGCCAGCGGGATGCGCATCCCGGCGATCGTCTCGTCGAACAGGCGCGACCAGGCGGCGTGGCCGGTGACCTCCTTCTCGTGCAGCAGCTTCTCGATCTCGTCGGAAAGCTGGTGCGGGCGGAACACGCGCAGATCGGCCAGCCAGCTGCGCCAGGGCGCCAGCGCCGGGTCGCGCAGCTTCGCCGCCAGCGCGGCCTCCTCCAGCCGGTTCAGTTCGAGGGTGAAGAACAGCAGGTCGCTGCTGATGGTGGTCACCCGCTCGGTCACGTCCTGGTAGAAGCGCGCGGCGTCAGCGTCGGTCTGATCGGCGGCGAAGCGCAGCTGGGCGTAGGAGGCGAGCCGGCCCAGGATCTCCTCGATCGCCTCGTATTCGCCGATGGCGGCGGCCAGCGCGGCGCCGGACAGAGCGCCGAGGCGGCCGGCGTAGCTTGTGGCGAAGGCGCTGGCGCGGGCCGCGGCGGCGGCGAAATCCTTAGCCACTTCCGGGGCATCCGGCGCCGGGTAAAGATCGCCGAGGTCCCAGGCCGGCAGGGGCGCGGCCTCGGTCGAGGCTCCGGGGGCGGCGGCGTTCGGGGCCTCTGTGCGCATCGCGTGATGATCCTGGGGCTGCTATGACCGGGGCAGACATAAGCGGCCCCGGCGCCCCGTCAAAGGGCGCGGGGTAAAGGAGACGCCGTGGCGGAGCTGGCGGACTGGCCGAACCTGGCCGCGATGATGTTCGAGCGCGCGCGCCGGTGGGCGGACCGGCCGATGCTGCGCCATTACCGCGCCGGCACCTGGCAGGAGATGCGCTGGGGGGCGTTCGCGCGCGCCGCCGCCTCGCTGGCGCGCGGGCTGGCGGCGGCCGGGGTGAACGCCGGGGACCGGGTGGTGATCTGCGCCCCCAACCGGCCAGAATACCCGATCTCGGAAGTGGCGCTGATGGCGCTGGGCGCGGTGCCGGTGCCGGCCTATGTGACCAACACGCCGGGGGATCACACGCATATCCTGCGCGACAGCGGGGCGCGGGCGGCGATCGTCGCCGATGCGCGGCTGGCGGCGACGCTGCGCGAGGCCGGGGCGGGCGGGCTGCTGGTGGTGATGGACGATCCGCCGGCGGGCACCCTGGGCTTCGCCGCGCTGGCCGGCGATCCCGCCCCGCCCGACGATGTCGCCGCGCTCGCCGCCCGGCACGCGCCGGAGACGCTGGCGGCGCTGATCTACACCTCCGGCACCGGGGGGGCGCCGCGCGGGGTGATGCTGCCGCACCGCGCCATCCTGTCGAACTGCCACGGCGCGGCGAAACTGGTGGCGCCGCTCGGGCTGGGGCCGGGCGATGTCTATCTGTCGTTCCTGCCGCTGGCGCACAGCTACGAACACACGGTGGGCCAGTTCTTCCTGCCCGCGATCGGGGTGGAGATCGCCTATGCGCGCGGGGTGGAGCATCTGGCGGCCGACATGCTGGTGGTGCGCCCGACCCTGCTTGCAACCGTGCCGCGGGTGCTGGAGGCGGTGCGCGGGCGCATCCTGGGCCAGGTGGCCCATGCCGCGCCCTGGCGGCGGAGACTGTTCCGCCATGCGCTCGCCGCCGGGCTGGCGCGGCTGGATGGCGCCCGGCCCGGGCTGCTGGCGCGGCTGGCCGAGCCGGTGCTGGACCGGCTGGTGCGCGCCCGGGTGCGGGCGCGGTTCGGCGGGCGGCTCAAGGCGATGATCTCCGGCGGGGCGCGGCTCGAGCCGGAGGTCGGGCGGTTCTTCCTCGCGCTGGGGCTGACGGTGATGCAGGGCTACGGGCAGACCGAGGCGGGACCGGTCATCAGCGCCAACCCGCCCGACGCGATCCGCATCGAGACCGTCGGCCCGCCGCTCGATGGCGTCGAACTGCGCATCGCCGCGGATGGCGAGATCCTGGTGCGCGGCGATCTGGTGATGGCCGGCTACTGGGGCCGGCCAGGGGAGACCGCGGCGGTGATTCGCGACGGCTGGCTGCACACCGGCGATATCGGCGCGCTGGACGCGGACGGATATCTCACCATCACCGACCGCAAGAAGGACATCATCGTGCTCTCCGGGGGGGAGAACGTCTCGCCGGCGCACATCGAGGGCGCGCTGCTGGCCGAGCCCGAGATCGCGCAGGCGGTGGTGGCGGGCGACGGGCGGGCCGGGCTGGCCGCGCTGGTGGTGCCGGCCGAAGGATGCGACGCGGTGGCGGTGGCGGTGGCGATCGCGCGGGCGAATATGCGGCTGTCGGTGACCGAGCGGGTGCGGCGGCACGCGCTGGTGCCGGCGTTCACGGTGGAGAACGGGCTGCTGACCCCGTCACAGAAGGTGCGCCGGCTGCTGGTGTTGCGCGCCCACGGGGCGGCGCTGGCGGAGGGGTAGCGCGATCAGGCCGGCCGGGCCGCGAGATCGGGTGGCAGGACGTCCTCGGCCGCCGGCGGGGCGTCGGGGACGCGGGCCAGGATCGCATCGAGATCGGCCGGGATGGCGGCGGCGGCGCGACGATGGAAGAACGTGGCGGCGGTCTCGACCGCGCCCCGCCTCCGCGGATCGCTGGTGTTGCTCATCGGTGCGGAACCTCGCGTGATGTATTGGCCGGCCGCACCCGCCTTGCGGCCATCCGTCATCCCCGCCACCCTCCGCGCGAACAGTCAGGGCAGCATTCCATGGACCTCGTCACCCTCGGGCGCACCGGGCTGCGCGTCGGCGTCGCCGGGCTCGGCGCCGGCGGCCATTCCCGCCTCGGCCTCGCCACCGGCGGCACCGAAACCCAGGCCATCGCCCTGATCCACGCCGCCCTCGATCGCGGCGTCAACCTGATCGATACGGCCTCGGTGTACAACACCGAGGCGGTGGTGGGCAAAGCCATCGCCGGGCGACGCGCCGGCGTGGTGCTGGCCACCAAGAGCTCGGCGGTGCGCAACGGCGCCATCCTCAGCCCCGCGGCGGTGCGCGACAGTCTGGAGGCCTCGCTGCGCGCGCTGGGCACCGACCATATCGACATCTTCCAGCTGCACGCGGTTCCGCCGGCGCAATATGTCGCGGTGCGCGACCGGCTGGGGCCGGTGCTGCTGCGCGCGCGGGAGCAGGGCAAGATCGGCCATCTCGGCATCACCGAAACCGCGCCCAACGATCTCGAACACCGGATGCTGGCGCGCGCCATCCCCGACGGGATGTGGGATACCGCGATGGTGGCGTTCCACATGATGCACCAGAACGCGCGGGAGGCGGTGTTTCCGCTCACGCGCGCGCATGGGGTGGGCACGCTGCTGATGTTCGCCGTGCGCGGCATCTTCGCCCGCCCCGCGCAGCTGGCCGCCACCCTGCGGGAGTTGGCCGCGGCGGGGCAGATCCCGGCCGAGATCGCCGCCGCCGAGCCGCCGCTCGGATTTCTGCTGCATCCCGCCGGCGCCACCTCGCTGACCGATGCCGCCTATCGCTTCGTGCGCCACGAGCCGGGGGTGGACGTGGTGCTGTTCGGCACCGGCAGCATCGCCCATCTCGAGGCGAATCTGCGCTCCATCCTGGCCCCGCCGCTGCCGGAGGCGGACCGGGCCCGGCTCGCCGCGCTGTTTTCGCATCTGCGCGGAGTGGGCCTCGACGTGCCGCCGCCGGCCCGGTAAGCGCCGCGGGTCAATAG
>JBMFXF010000152.1:0-7902 GCA_049964515.1 Acetobacteraceae bacterium
CCTCCGTTGGCCAGCACCTTCATCCCGCTGGTGCCGCAGGCCTCCCACGGCCGACGCGGCGTGTTGATCCAGAGATCGACACCCTGCACCAGTTCCTGTGCCAGCGCGATGTCGTAATCCTCCAGGAACACCACCCGTTCCCACAGTGAGGGATGCGCAGTGAACGCTACCCATTCGGCGATCATCTGCTTGCCCTCGGTATCGGCCGGGTGCGCCTTGCCGGCCACTACCAGCTGCACCGGCCGGTGCGGGTTGCTCAACAAGCGCTCCAGCCGGGCCCGGTCGCGCAACAGCAGATTGGGCCGCTTGTAGCCGGTGAAGCGGCGGGCGAAGCCGAGGGTGAGAATGTTCGGATCGAGCACGCTTTCGGCCCGCGCCACCACCGGCGCCGCCAGCCCGCGCCCGGTCAGGTGCCGGCGCAGCCGCGCGCGTACCGCGGCCACCAGCCGGGCGCGGGACCGGGCGCGCATCTCCCACAGCGCCGCATCGTCCACCGCCGCGATCGTGTCCTGCAACGGTTCGGCCATGCGCCGCCACCGCTCCTTGCCGCCGGCGTCCGTGAAGATCGCGTCCGCCTCGGGCGAATCCCACGACGGCATATGCACGCCGTTGGTGACATGTCCGACCGGTACCTCGCGTTCCGGCCAGCGCGGGAACAGCGGCTGGAAGATGCGCCGGCTGACCGCGCCGTGCAGTGCGCTCACGCCCAGGCTGACGAAGGAGCCGCGCAGCGCCAGGAACGCCATGTTGAACGGCCCGCCCGGATCGGCCCGCGCCAGCGACAGCGCGGTGGCGGCGATGCTGTCGGCCGCCGGCCCCATCGCCGCGTGGCGGTACTGCGCCAGCAGCGCGACCGGGTAGCGGTCGAACCCCGCCTCCACCGGCGTATGAGTGGTGAAGACGGTGCCGGCGCGGCTGATCCACAGCGCCTCCTCGAACCCTATCCCCAGCCGCGCCGAAAGGCTGCGCGCGCGCTCCAGCAGCGCGAAGGCGGCGTGCCCCTCGTTGAGATGGCAGATTTCGATTTCCGGATGCACCGCCTCAACCACCCGCCAGCCGGCGACGCCGAGCACGATCTCCTGCAACAGGCGGAGTTCACTGCCGCCGCCATAGAGCTTGCCGGTGATGCCGCGATCGACCGGCGTGTTCAGCGGATCGTTGCTGTCAAGCAGATACAGCGTGGCGCGGCCGACCACGGCGCGCCAGACCCGCAGGCGCAGGCTGCGCCCGGGCAGGTCGAGCAGGATGTGCAGCCGCGCCCCGCTCCGGTCCAGCACCGGCTGCACCGGCATCATCGCCGGCTCGTTGTAGGGATAGGCCTCCTGCTGCCAGCCGGCGGCATCGATCATCTGCCGGAAATACCCCTCCTGGTAGAGCAGGCCGATCCCGATCGCCGGCACCCCGAGATCGCTCGCGGTCTTCAGATAATCGCCAGCCAGGATGCCGAGGCCGCCGGCGTAGAGCGGCAGCGCCTCGCCAAGGCCGAACTCCATACAGAAATACGCCACGCCAGCCAGCGCCGCCGCGCCATGCGTCTCGGCGAACCAGCCCGGGGCCCGCAGATAGTCGTTCCGTTCCGCAGCGAGCGCGTCGAGATGGGCGAGGAACTGCGGGTCGCCGGCGAGCGCGGCCAGCCGCGTGGCCGGCACGTCCTCGAGCAGGGTCCAGGGGTTATGCGTGCGCTCCCAGAGCTCGGCATCGATCTGCGCCCACAGCGCATCGGCGCGGTGGCTCCAGGTCCAGCGCAGGTCGAGCGCGAGGTCGCGCAACGCGGCCAGCGCCGGCGGCAGCGCCATCCCCCAGCATGGCGCCGGCGCGGGTGCGGGCACGGGCGGCGGGACCGCCATGTCAGGCCGCCGCCTCCAGCCGCTCCGGCGCGGCGGCCGGCACCGGCGGCTCGGCCGCGGTCGCCAGCAGGCGCGGGCGCGGCGCGGTCTGCACCGCCGGCGCCACCAGATCGCCATACAACGCCAGATAACGGCGCGCGGACAGCTCCCAGCCGAAATCGCGCCGCATGGCGGCGCGCTGCGCCCGCCGCCAGGCGACTGGGTTGCGGAACAACCCCCCGGCGCGACGCACGCAGCCGGCCAGCGCGGCGGCAGAGGGTTCGGCGAAGGTGAAGCCGGTGCCCACCGACTGCGTCGGGTCCGCGGTGTCGATATCGGTCACCGTATCGCCGAGCCCGCCCACCGGGCGGGTGACCGGCAGCGCGCCGTAGCGCATGGCATACATGGTGGTCAGTCCGCAGGGTTCGAACCGCGCCGGGGTGAGTGCCAGATCGGCCGCGGCGTTCAACCGGTGCGCCAGCGCCTCCCGATAGCCGATCCGCACCGCAAGGCGCGTCTCCCGGCCGACCGCGGCGGCACGGAACGCCGCCTCCAGCCCCGGATCGCCCTCCCCATGCACCACCACCTGCGCGCCCTGGTCCAGCAACTCGGGCAGCGCCGCCAGCACCACGTCGGCCATCTTCTGCTCGGTCAGGCGATTGACCCCGACCACCAACGGCCCGTCCGCGGTGGGATCGAGACCCAGTTCGTGGCGCAACGCCTCTTTCACGAGCCGCTTGCCGGCCGGATGGTCGGCGTCGAACGGCGCCGGCAGGGCGGCGTCATGAGCCGGATCCCAAAGCGCGGTGTCGATGCCGTTCAGGATTCCCACCAGATCGGCGGCGCGGGCGCGCAACAGCCCATCCATCCCGGCGCCGAACTCCGGAGTCAGGATTTCCCGCGCGTAGGTCGGGCTCACCGTGGTGAGCCGGTCGGCGTAGCGGATTCCGGCCTTGAGGCATGAAAACTGGCCGTAGAACTCGGCCCCGTCCGGCACCAGCAGCGCCTCCGGCAGGCCGAGCGCGCGCGCCTCGGCGAGCGGGAAATTGCCCTGGTAGGCAAGGTTGTGAATGGTGAACAGGCTGGGCGGGCGGGGCCCGGCGTGCAGCGCCAGAAACGCCGCCAGCAGCCCGGTGTGCCAGTCGTTCGCATGGACCAGGTCGGGCTGCCAGGCCTCGCCATCCCCATGCAGGGCCAGTCGCGCGGCGGCGGCGGAGAAAGCGGCGAAGCGGCGCAGATTATCCGGCCAGTCGCGCTTCTCCTTGTCCTGATAGGGTCCGCCGGGGCGCCGGAACAGCTCCGGCCAGTCGATCAGATAGACCGGCAGGAAGCTGTCGGGTGTCCGCCCGAGCAGCAGGGTGCCGCCCGTCGGCAGCCGCGCCAGCGTGCGTTTGCCGCGCACCGTATCGAGGGCCGACATATAGCCGGGCAGAATGGCACGGACATCGACGCCGAGCGCGCTCAGCGCCGCCGGCAGCGCCGCGGCGGCATCGCCGAGACCGCCGGTCTTCGCGAGCGGAAACAACTCGGACGTGGCGAACAGCACCCGCAGGCTATGACCCGGCGGCTCGTGGCACGCGATATCCATGGTTCTTCCCCCCGATCCGAGGTCCCCTCCGGATCTTCAGGTCCTGGATATGCCTCCGGGCCGGCCGCCTTGTTGACGCGGATCAACTCGCGGCGGGAAATATCCCGCCAAGGGTCCCCGGCGCGGGCCAGGTCACACATCACCATCCGGTGATGCGTCCCGCGCCGCGACGATCCCGGCGATCACGGAGCGCGCCACTGCATCCGTCGCCACGTCTTCCACCGGCAGGCGGTAGCGATGGCGCCAGTTCCCCGCGCCCGCTCCGGCCGGATCGTTGAGCTGCGCGGTCTCCACCAGCAGATCGCCGAGCGCGGCCAGAACCAGCGCGCTCGGTCCGCGCGCGAGGAACTCATGAACCGCGCGCAGCAGCGCGGCCAACACCGTCGGGTCGCCGGTCGACGCGGCATCGATCCCCTCCGGTGCCAACCCACGATCGGCCAGCGCAGCCAGCAGCAGCGCCCGCTCCTCCGCCCGCACGGCGGCGGCCGCGGGCGCGAGGCCCCGCCCTTCCCACCAGCCCCGGAAAGTCGGCAGATCATGGGTGGCGAAGGCGGCCAGAGACTCCCGCGGATAGGTGCCGGGCCGGCGGAACAGACCGCTCGGCCAACGCTCGAACAGCAGCAGCCGGGTGGACAGGATCCCGGCCCCCTGCAGCCGTTCGCGCAACCCTTCCGGCACCGTGCCGAGGTCTTCGCCCACCAGCAGGCAGCGCGCGCGATGGCTTTCCAGGGTCAGGATGCCGAGCAGGTCGTCCAGCGGGTAGCGCAGATAGGCGCCCTCGCGCGCGTCCGCGCCCGCGGGGATCACGTAGAGACGGTCCAGCCCCATCACGTGGTCGATCCGCAACGCCGTTGCATGGCGCAGATTGGCGCGCAGCGCGGCGATCACCGGGGCATAGCCGGCGGCACGCAGCGCGCGCGGATCGGGCGGCGGCAACCCCCAGTCCTGGCCCGCCTCGCTGAACGGGTCGGGCGGGGCGCCGATGCGAGTGCCGGGCAGGAACTGCGCTGGGTCGTCCCACACATCGGCCCCGTCCGGGTCCACACCCAGCGCGAGATCGCAATAAAGCCCGGCGCCGGCTCGCGCGGCCTCCCCCAGTTGCCGCTCGGCCAGCCACTGCAACCAGGCGTGATAGGCGATCGGCGTCGCGTAGGCGCGCCGGAATTCCTCGATCCGGGGGGCTGCCGGATGCGCCAGCGCGGCCGGCCAGTCGCGCCACCGACGCGGGGCGAAATGGTCGGAAAGCGCGCTGAACAGGGCAAACCGCTCCAACGCTTCGCCGCCGGCGCGGCGGAAGGCGGCAAACCCGGCGGCATCCCATTGCCCGGAATAGAACGCGGCGGCGAGCGCGATGTGCTTGCGCCGGTACACCGCTTGGTAGTCCACCCCCGCCGAGGCCGGCGGAAAGGCGTCCGCCGCCGGCGCGGCGATGCCGAGGCCGGCCAGATCGAGATGCAGCGGGTTGAAAAACCGCCGGCTGGACGGACGATACGGGTTCGGATCCGCCGCCTCCCCCGGCATCGGCGCGTGCAACGGGTTGATCCCGACCAGCCGCGCGCCCCAGCTGGCCGCCCGCTGCGCCAGCGCGGCAAGATCGGCGTAATCGCCGATGCCCCAACTCCGCCGCGTCCACAGCGCGAACGGGGCGGCGCCGATCCCCCAGGCGCGTCCGCCGGCCGCCAGCCAGTCCGGACGCCAGGCAGTCGCGGGCGGCTGCACCAGAACCGTGGTGGCCGCCAGCGCGCCGCAGGCAATCTCCAGCCGGTGGTAGCCGGGCGGCAGGTCTCCCGGAAGCGGGACCGTGAGCCGCTGCCGTCCGTAGCGCGGCGCGCGCAGCGACGGCAGCCCGCCCAGGCTCAGGCCGGCCTCGCGCCGCGCACCGTCCTCCTGCGTGATGTGCCAGCGCAGCGCGTCCGCGGGCGCCGGATCCGGCAACACCAAGGCCACGGCGCCCCCGCGCCCCGCCGGAGGCAGCACCGCGATCGGTGGCATGACCTCAAGCCAGGGTTCCTCCTCCAGCGCCGCCAGCGCGTCGCGCGCGGCGCCGGGCTGGTCCGGCTGGTAGCCGAGCGCACGCAGCAGCCCCGCGCGCGCCGCCGGCGTCAGGGCGTGACGCTGCCCCACCGTGTCCCGATAATCCGCCGCGATCCCGGCCAAATCTGCCAGGCGCGCGAGGGTGGCCTCATGGTCCAGGTCCATCGCTCCTCCGTCCGGTCGAGTCGCGGTCCGTGTTACAGTCTCGTAAACCCATCCCTGCCAGGGTGCTTCCGCGATGCCGCTCGATTCCGACCATGCCCCGACTCTTGCATCCCCGGCGCCGCCCGACGCGCCCGGCGCCCCCGGAATCGCGCCGACCTGGACCAGCAGCGCCAAGGATGTGGTGGGCGGCTCGCTCGGTCCGGCGCGGCTCTGGTTCACCCTCGGCTTCGGGATCGTGACCGAGGTCTATTATCCGCGCGTTGATCTGCCGCAGATCCGCGACCTGGGTTTCATCGTCGGCGACGGTGCCGGGTTCTGGGTGGAAGTGAAGCGGCTCGGCACCTACGAGGTGCGGCTGGTCGCCGAGGGCGTGCCGGCGGTGGATATTCTGCACCATCACCCGCGCTTCCGCCTGCGCCTGCGCGTCACCCCCGATCCGCTGCGCGACGTGCTGCTGATCGAGGCGACGCTGACCGGCGATCCCGCGCTGCGGCTGTTCGCCCTGCTGGCGCCGCGCCTGGGCGCGACCGGGGAGGGCAACGTCGCCGCGGTGGCGCGTTATCGGGGCCGGCGCGTGTTGTGGGCGGAACAGGGACCGTACGGGCTGGCCCTGGTTGCTGCCGATGCCGCCCAGCGCGATGCCTTGGGCGCGGCCAGCGCGGGCTATGTGGGGGTCAGCGACGGCTGGCAGGATTTCGCCGCCCATGGCGCGCTGACCTGGGAATATGACCGCGCCGGGCCGGGGAACGTCGCGCTGGTGGCGGCGCTGCCGGCGCAGGCGGTGCTGGCGCTGGGTTTCGCCGCCACCAAGCAGGCCGCCGCCACCTTGGCGGTCTCGAGCCTGCTCGAGCCCTTTGCCGCGGTCATGCTGCGCCAGGTGGCGGACTGGCAGAGCTGGTACGCCGCCGCCAACCGGCGCAACCCGGTGCGCTGGGAAGCGCCGGAGCCGCTGCGAACGCAGTTCATGGTCTCGGCCATGGTGCTGCGCAGCCACCTGGATAAGACCTATCCGGGCGCGATGGTGGCCAGCCTCAGCATCCCCTGGGGCGACCGCGGCACCGAGCGCGGCGGCTATCACCTGGTCTGGCCGCGCGACCTGGTGCAATGCGCCATCGCCCTGCTGGCGCTGGGCGCCGAGGAGGAAGCCCGCAACGCGCTGCGCTATCTGATCGCCACCCAGCGCGAGGATGGGCATTGGGAGCAGAACCAGTGGCTGGGCGGGCGCCCCTATTGGCAGGGCAAACAGCTGGACCAGACCGCCTGTCCGGTGGTGCTGGCCGCGCTCCTGGCCGAGCGCGACGCGCTGGGCGGGACCGAGGTGGCGGATATGATCGCCTCGGCGCTGGGCTACCTGCTGCGCACCGGGCCGGTGAGCGATCAGGACCGGTGGGAGGAGAGCCCCGGCATCACCCCTTACACCCTGGCCTGCGTGATCGCGGCGCTGGTGGCCGGGGCGCCCTTCCTGGGCTTGCGGCTGCGCTGGCTGGCGCTGCTGACGGCGGATTTCTGGAACGGCGAGATCGAGCGCTGGCTGGTCGCGCGCGGCGGCACCCTGGCCGCGCGGGCGGGTATTCCCGCCCATTACGTCCATCTGGCGCCGGCGGCGATCATGACCGACCCGGGCGCGCTGGCCACCCCGATCCCGCTGCACAACCAGCCCACGCCGCGGGCAATTCCGGCCGCCGAGCTGATATCGATGGATTTCCTGGCGCTGGTCCGGTTTGGGCTGCGCCGGGCCGACGACCCGCTGGTGGTCGATACCCTGAAACTGGCCGACACGTTGCTGAAGACCGACACGCCGAGCGGCCCCGCCTGGCACCGCTATGTGGGCGACGGCTACGGGGAGACCGAGACCGGCGCCCCCTACACCGGCGCCGGGCGTGGCCGGGCCTGGCCGCTGCTGGCGGGGGAGCGGGGGCAATACGAACTCGCCGCCGGGCGCGATCCTCTGCCATTGTTGGAGGCGATGGCGGCGATGGCGGGCAAGGGGGGCATGATCCCCGAGCAGATATGGGATGCGGAGGCGATCCCGCGCCGGTTCCTGTATCCCGGCCGGCCGACCGGCTCGGCCACGCCGCTGGCCTGGGCGCACGCGGAGTTCGTGAAGCTGGTGATCTCCCGCCACGCCGGGCGGGCGGTGGATGCGCCGGCGGCGGTGGCGCGGCGGTATCGGGCGCAACGGCGCGCCGCGCTGCGCAGCCTGTGGGCGCCGTGGGCACCGACGGCGCGGATGACCGCCGGCTCGCGGCTGGTGGTGGTGCTGGAGCGGCCGGCGCGGGTGCGCTGGAC
>JBMFXF010000153.1:0-7875 GCA_049964515.1 Acetobacteraceae bacterium
GGGAGATCGAAGGCTTCCGCGACGAAAGCGAGCGCGACCAGCCGCTGCCGGTGATCCCCGACCTCGCCGCCTGCGCCGGGCGAAGCGTGCTGATCCGCCGCGAACAGGGGCGCGGCGACGTGCTGCACTTCATCCGCTACGCCGCCCTGCTGGCCCGCCACGCCAGCCGGGTGAGCCTCGCCACCTACCCCGACCAGGTGGCCCTGCTGGCGCGCACCCCGGGCCTCGCCGAGGCGGCGCCGGAGGACGGCCCCGAACCCGCGCACGACCTCGCGGTCTCGCTGCTCAGCCTGCCGCTGATATTTTCCACCACCGTCGAAACCATCCCCGCCGATGTTCCCTACCTGATCGCCGATCCCGCCGCGGTGGGGCGCTGGCGGTCCCGTCTGCCGCCCGCCCGGCGCCGTGTCGGCCTCTGCTGGTGGGGGTCCGCGCACTCCCGGCGCAGCTCCATCCCGCTCGCCAGCCTCGCCCCGCTGCTCGACCTCCCCGACATCGGCTTCCACGCGCTGCAGATCGAGCTGCCGCCCGACCAGCGCGCGCTCGCGCTCCGCACCGGGCGGCCGGCGCTGCACGATGCCGAACTGCCCGATTTCGACGCCACCGCGGCGCTGATCGGCGCGCTCGATCTGGTCATCACCATCGATACCTCGGTGGCGCATCTCGCCGGCGGGATGGGCCGGCCGGTCTGGATCCTGCTGCGCGACAGCCCCGACTGGCGCTGGATGCAGGGCCGCGCGGACAGCCCCTGGTACCCCACCGCGCGGCTGTTCCGCCAGGGACCGGACCGCGACTGGACCCCGGTGGTGGCCGCGGTACGGGCGGCGCTCGCCGCCTGGGCCGACACCCCCGGCGGCTGAGCGCGGAGGATAGGGCCGAGCTCGACGCCGCGAGCGCGTAAGGCCAGGGGGGCGCTGCCCCCCTCCCGCTCCGAACCCAGTCCGAGGGGTCCAGGGGACTTGTCCCCTGGCAGGGGGTCGAGGGGGACAGCGTCCCCCTCGTCTTACCGAACCTCGAGCATCGCCTCGAACGTGATGCAGACCGCGTTCTCGCCCGCGGCGAGGGGGCCGCTATGGACGGTGCCGGTTTGGTCGATCACCGCCAGGGTCAGTCGCGCCTGGCCGTCGCGGACCTCGCCGTCGCGGACCAGGACCTCGGTGGCGGGGTCCGGCACGCTGCGCCCGTCGGTGAAGCGCGCGCCGATCAGGCTGCCCAGGCTGCCGCGCAGGATGGCGTGGGATGCCCCGTGGCGGGCGCAGAGGCGTGCGAGGGCTTCCGAGAGGTCCTGGTTCGGCCGCAGCCGCGCCAGGATCAGCCGCAGCGGCGCGGCATCGCGGGTGGGGCGGATCGGGCGCGGGTGGAACAGCGGGAAATTGGTTTCGGCATCCGGTTCGACGGCGATCCGCGCCGCCGCGCTGCCCCAGCCGCGGGCTCGTCCGGGGCTGGCGATGCGGCAGTCCTCGGGCAGCATGTGGCCGCCGCGGCGCGCGCCGTCCGGCTCGGTCCAGACCCCGTGGCAATGGACGAACGGGGCCCCGTCGCGCCAGCCGAACGTGGCGGCGGCGTACTCCACCATCGTCGCCCGCGCCGGATCCCCGGCCGGGTCGCGCGGGTCGGAGAACCAGGCGACATGCGCCGCATCCCGTGCCGGCCCCGGCAGCACGTAGCGGAACGGGTGCAGCGCCACGTCGGAGAAGGTGACCGATCCGGCCCGGCAGCCGGCGGCGATCAGCGGCGCGGTCAGCGCGGTGATGAGGTCCTCGCCCGGGGTCAGCGCCCAGTCCAGCGCGATGCCGGGAACGCAGAGGCTCTCGATGCGTTCGGCCGGCGCCGGTCCGGGCTGGGCGAGGCGGCGCATCAGCGCCCCACCGCGTAGCCCTGCATCCCGCGCGGATTGGCCCCGGCGCGCAGCAGCCCGCCCTCGATGCTGGCGGCGGACAGCCTTCCCTCCGACCAAGCCTCCCCCTTCTCCGCGCGATGGCCGCGGGAAAGCAGGTCGCGCAGCACCGGGTTCGCGAACCGCCCCTCGATCACCAGCTTTCCGGGGCGCGCGGCGCGCGGCCAGAAGCTGGAGGTGAAATGCTCGGAATGGAACGAGGGCAGGTCGATCGCTTCCTGGATGTTCAAATTGTGGTGGATGCGCCGCAGCAGGAAGATGGTCTGCCACTGGTCCTGCTGGTCGCCTCCGGGGGTACCGAAGCTCATCCAGGCCTCGCCGTCGCGCAGCGCCATGCTGGGCGAGAGGGTGCTGCGCGGCCGGGCGCCGGGGTGCAGGCTGGAAGGCAGGCCCGGTTGCAGCCAGAACATCTGCCCGCGGGTGCCGAGCGGGAAGCCGAGTTCCGGGATCACCGGGGAGGATTGCAGCCAGCCGCCCGAGGGCGTGGCGCTCACCATGTTGCCCCGGCGGTCGATGACGTCGATGTGGCAGGTATCGCCGCCGACCGCGCCGAGCCGGGCAAGGGTGGGTTCGCCGGCGCCGGCACCGCTGCGCCCGGCACGCGCGACGGCGGCGGCGTAGTCATGCACCGGCGTGCGCCCGTCCGGCGCGCCGGGGCGCAGCTCCGGCGAGGCCTCGGTGCCGATCAGCCGCCGGCGCGCCTCGTTGTAGGCCGGCGAGAGCAGGGTTTCGATCGGAACATCGATGAACGCCGGATCGCCGTACCAGGCCTCGCGGTCGGCGTAGGCGAGCTTGCCGGCTTCGGTGACGAGATGGACGAATTCGGCGCCGGTCGGGTCCAGCGCGCCGAGGTCGAAGCCTGCCAGCAGCGCGAGTTGTTGCAGCAGCACCGGCCCCTGGCTCCAGGGGCCGCATTTCAGCAGCTGATGTCCGTGGTAGTCGAACCGCAGCGGCGCCTCGATGCCGGCCTCCCAGCCGGCCATGTCGGCGCCGGTGAGCAGGCCGCGGTGGCGGTGGCCGGAGACGTCGAGGATCTCCGCCTGGCGGAAGAACCGGTCGATCGCCTCGGCGACGAAGCCCTGGGCGAAGCAGCGGCGGGCGGCGTCGATGCGGGCTTCGCGGGTGCGACCGGTGGCCTCGGCCAGCAGCCGGCGCCAGGTGGCGGCCAGCGCGGGGCGGGCGAACAGGCGGCCGGGCGCGGGCACCTGGCCGCCGGGGAGGAAGACGGCGGCCGAGCTGGTCCACTCCTGCTCGAACATCGGGCGCATGGTTTCGATGGCGGCGCTGATGCGGGGCACGATGGGGATGCCGCGCTCGGCGTAGCCGATGGCGTAGTCCAGCACCTCGGCGGGTTCCAGCGTGCCCCAGTCGCGCAGCAGGCGCATCCAGGCGTCGAAGGCGCCGGGAACCACCGCCGGCAGCAGGCCGGTGCCGGGGATCAGATCGAGGCCGAGCGCCTCGAAGCGGGCGATGGTCGCGGCGGCCGGCGCCGGCCCCTGGCCGCAGATGACGTGCTGACGGGCGGTGGCGGCGTCGTGCAGCAGGATCGGCGCGTCGCCGCCCGGGCCGTTGAGATGCGGTTCGGCGACATGCAGGGTGAAGGCGGTGGCAACGGCGGCATCGGCGGCGTTGCCGCCGCGTTCCAGCACCGCGAGGCCGACCGCGGAGGCGATCCAGTGGGTGGTGGCGACCATGCCGAAGGTGCCGGCGAGTTCGGGGCGGGTGGTGAACATGGCGGGACCCTCAGGACGACGGAGATTGCTTGGTGACAGATTACTCGGCTGCTTCTCTGGCTTTTGGGGTGGTATAGGAAAAGAGGGTCCGAGGCTCGGACGCCGCAGCCCGATGGCCGTGGAGATCGCCGAGTTCGACGACCGCGCCGAATCGCCCGAACGCATCCTTGAACTCCGCGACGCGCCCCCCCCAATAGACCATCGCACAGGACATAGGCGCCCCCTTGCCGACGTCCGCTCCATTTACCAGGAAGCGCAGACGGGTGTCGTAGAGAAACGCGACGGCACTGGCCGCACCCCAGACATAGAGCTTCCAGTGCGAAGTATTCGTCGCTACCGGGATCAGCGCCAGAACCTCCGCGCCGAACTTCTCGTGCGACGCGGCGCACTTGCGCAGCCAATCCTTGATCTTCGTTCCCCGCTGTCGGTCGGCCCCATAGGGGGGATTGACGAAGATGGAGGGGGAGTCCCAGGGCTCGGCCAGGCCATCGTGGTGCGGCAGCGAATACTCCTTCTCGGCCTTCACGATCGAGTGGGAGTTGGAGCATGGGTCGAGCGTGATGCTGCCGCCGAAGAAGGCGCGAATCACACTCACATATTTTGGTGGCGTACACCAATGATGGCTCAAGGACGTATCGTTTCGACGACCGGCCGTCATGGTTCAGGATATCCCTTTCCAGTTCTTGCCCGCCAAGGTGAGCAGATCGTGGCGCAGTGCCGTGACATCGTTGGATTTCGGCGCGATGACCGAAAACCAGCCCTCGATTTCGGCCCCATGTAGGGTAAAATACCGGCGCAGCGCCTGATCGGCATCGGCATCAATGCGGACCTTCGTGAACCGGTTCGCGCCGGATTTTCCGGCATAGCTCGCGAGAAACGCCGCGCGCGCCGGGAGAAGATCGGGCGGCGGGTGGAGCAGCAGTCGCTCGACGAACCACGACAGGCCGGAATCTGTCAGGAACAGTAACCAGTCGTAGGACTGCGCCAGCACGCGAAGCTCCTTGTTCTGGTTATCAGACGTGAACCAGTTGCCGTGGTTGCTGACGACCCCGACGGTCAGAATGAAGTCGCGCAACAGCGCCGGGTCCTTGCCGTCGATGATGTCCCGTAGCAGACTGGAATAGGGTTCCATCCGTAGCGCGCCGTCCGGTCCCTCCAAGATGCCCTGGTACCGACCGTTTCGCATCCTGACCTTCTGCAATGACGATACGCTCCTCGCGACGTAGGCTCCCTGCTTTGCCTTTTCTATGGTTTGTGGTCCTTTTTTCATCCCCTCTTCGACCCCCACACGCTTGCACTCAACAATGGCGAACGGGTGGTCGAGTAGCCGGCAGAGAGTCAGATCACATCGATTTTCCGAGAGAACATCAACATTCGTAACCAGAATCTCATTGCCGCTCTCGCCCAGAATGCACGCGTTCCTTATGACCCGATCTGTCGTCACCAATTGGCCCGGTCGGACCGTCAAGCCCGGCTCCGACAGGATGCGCCCGATCTTGCTGTTTGAAACCGGGCCCCGAACGGCGTCCAGGCGGATGTCCTGCGTGCGGCGTAGGGGATGCAGGGAGAACTCAACGTTGTGGGAGATCGAGGGGTTGGCGAACTCCGGGATCGACCGTTCGATGATGACGTGGTTTCGCAAATCCCACGCGCAGAGCGTGTAGAAGGTAATCAACTCCACCAGCGTCCCCAGCGCCCTGCCGGCCGCTTTCTTTCGATCTTCAGCGTAGTTGAAAACCTCGTCGCTCAGAACCCGCTGAAGAGAATCGACGGATCGGTAGCTCATGTCCTTGCTCTACCCAGTCCGGTTCGCCGACGTCCTGCCTGAATTGGCCTACCTTGTGCAGTGGCGGGGTGGGTTCCACGCCGGCAGCCAGAGCTGCGCGCCGCCCTTGTCGCGCGCTTTGCGGCCTGCGGCGCCGGCCCCTGGCCGCAGATGACGTGCTGACGGGCGGTGGCGGCGTCATGCAGCAGGATCGGCGCATCGCCGCCCGGGCCGTTGAGATGCAGTTCGGCGACATGCAGGGTGAAGGCCGCGGCCACCGCGGCATCGGCGGCATTGCCGCCGCGTTCCAGCACCGCGAGGCCGACCCCGGAGGCGATCCAATGGGTGGTGGCGACCATGCCGAAGGTGCCGGCGAGTTCGGGGCGGGTGGTGAACATGGCGGGACCCTCAGCAGTTTCCGCATTTGTCTCAGATCGCGGCGGTGCCGGGCAAGCGCCGCTATTCCACGAACCCCAGCGCCACCCCGCAGGCGTCCTCCGCCGCTACCAGAATCCCGCCCCCCGGCAGCGCCGCCATCGCCACGCCGCCCGCCGCCAGCGCGGCGCGCGTCTGTTCCAGCGACGCGCTGCGCAGCACCAGCGCGGCCATGAAATCCGACCGCCCCGCTGCCACCGCGCCGAACCGCGCCCGCGCCGCCGCCGCGCCCACCACATGGCAGCGGGCCAGGCCCAGAGCGAGCACGAACCCGTCCGCCTCCGCGCGCAGCATCTCGGCGCCGAACATGCGTGCGAACAACCCGGCGAGGCCGGCCGGGTCGGCGGCGGCGATCACCGCCTCGGCGATGCCGGTGACCCGGTTCGGGTGACGCCGCCAGGCATCGTGCCAGACCAGTTCGGGCGTGGCGTGCTCGCAGAAATAGAACCGCCCGGCCGGCACCATATCCGCCGGCAGGCGGACGGTGCGGAACACCGCATCGCGTGTCGCCCCGTCCAAGGTCACCGGGCGGGAGAAGCGCTGCGGGGGCATGGCCGGCACCCCGGCGGCTTCGAGCGCGGCGAAGGCGCCATCGGCGTCGCGGGTGGCGAACACCAGCGCGGCCAGGCCGCGCGGGCCGTCCACCACCTCCCGCCGCGGCGAATCCGCCGGGGCCGCCAGCAGCTCGATGTAATCGGTGCCGAACACCGCCAGCCGGTTCATCGAGCCGAGCGTGTGATGCCCGCGCGGGGTGAGGGCGAAGCCGAGGCGGCGGAACGCGACCTCGCCCGCGTCCAGCGCCGTGCCGAGGCCGATCACGGCGTGGTCCAGCAGCGGCAGCGGCGGGGTCATCGCGCGTCTATCCGGCCAGCCGGTAGCGTGCGCGCACGCCATGGGCGATGGCGGCGGCGGCGAGCGGGTCGATCGACAGCGATTCGCGCACCCAGCCCAGCATCCGCGCGGTTTCCGGCTGGTCGGTGCCGGCCTCGGCGGCGGCGACCTCGGCGGCCAGCGCATAGGCGGTCTCCCGCAGCCCGGGGCCGAGCGCGGCGCGGATCAGCCGTGCGGCGTGATCCAGCCCGTCGGTTTCCGCCAGCAGCCCGACCGCGGTTTCCGAGGCCGCATCGAGTCGTTCCGGGGTGAATTCGTGGAACACCGGCAGGCCCTGCACCTGCGCGGCCATCACGCCGATCTCGCGGTCGGTCATGCCGCGATCGGCGGCGGCGACCAGGACCATGACGCAGACCAGCGCCGCCTGCGGGTCGAGCCGGGAGGGGATGGGCATCGGCGGGCCTCGGAGTGGTTCGCGCGGTGCATAACCGGGACGCGCGCGGAGGTCACGCGGTTTTCGGGCGGTATCCCGGTTTGAAAATCAAGTCCGCGCCGGCCTGTACACCAGAACATGACCGCTTCCCGAGGCGGGGGCTTGCGGCGCGGCGCGGAGTCTGTGAAGGAGAAGCGTGCGCCAACGGCCTGATTGGCTGAGCCGCGACTCGCGGCGGCGTGCGGTCATGGAGCGCAATGCGATGAAACGCGGCAACATGGAGCAGGCTCGTTGAGCGGCAGCGGACGTCCGAGGTCATTTCAATCTTTCGATCGCCCGCGACGGCGCTTCGTGCAGGACGGGGAGGTGCCGGTGACCGTGGTCAACCCGCGCCCCCGCCAGGGGATCGAGGCGCTGGGACCGCCCCGCCCGGGCATATCGCCCCAGGAGCGCGCCGAGGCCGCCGAAGCGGCGGTGGCCCGCGAAGTCGCGCTGCGCGAGCAGGCCGAGCGCCGCGCGCACGAAGCCGAGGCGCATCTGCTGGAAACGCGCACCAAGCTCGGTCACGCCGAACTCGCGCGCGAGGAGGCGGAGGCGCAGCTTGCCGACGCGCGCGCCGAGCTCGGGCGGGTGCGGGCCGAGCGGGACGATGCGGTGGCGCGCCTCGCGCTGCGCGCCGCCCGGCGGGAGGCACGGGCGCGGGTGCTGGAGCGCGACCCCGACGCGCCCGCGCCGCGGCGCGGGCGGCCGCCGAAACCGGTGGATCCCGACGCGCCGCCGC
>JBMFXF010000154.1:0-2804 GCA_049964515.1 Acetobacteraceae bacterium
GGGGCTGATGCTGCCGCCGGGGTTGTCGTTCAACGCGATCAGCGCCAAGGCGCTGGCGGCGGCCGAGGGGGCGAAGCTGCCGCGCAGCTACTGGGACTGGCGGCCGATGCTGGAGGCGAACAAGACCGGGTATTTCCCCTATACGCCGGGCACCAACCTGCTGTTCGGCGCCAACGAGGCGGTGAAGATGCTGCTCGAGGAAGGGCTCGCCAACGTATTCGCCCGCCACGACCGCCACGCGGAGGCGACGCGCCGCGCGGTGCGCGCCTGGGGGCTGGAAATCCAGTGCGCCGAGCCGCGGCATTATTCCTCCTCGCTCACCGCGGTGCGGCTGCCGGAGGGGCACAGCGCCGATGGGTTGCGCGCGGTGATCCTGGAGCGGTTCAACATGAGCCTGGGCAACGGGCTCGGGCCGCTGAAGGACCGGGTGTTCCGGATCGGGCATCTGGGCGATTTCGGAGATCTGCAGCTGCTCGGCACGCTGGGGGGCGTGGAGATGGGGCTGCGCGCGGCCGGGGTGCCGCACCGGGCGGGCGGGGTGCAGGCGGCGATGGATTACCTGGCGGGGAACGCCTGAGGCGCGAGGCCCGGGATAGGCGCCCCCCCCGCGCCTCGTGTAGAACAGCGCGCCCTGTCGCGCGCGTCCATGCCCCTCGCCCTTGCCCCTTACGCCGCCGACCCCGCCCGTTCCCGCGGGCGGCTGCACCCGGAGCCGGAATCGCCCACGCGCTCGCCGTTCCAGCGCGACCGCGACCGCGTGATCCACTCCACCGCCTTCCGCCGGCTGCAATACAAGACCCAGGTGTTCGTCAACCACGAGGGTGATTTCTTCCGCACCCGCCTCACCCATTCCATCGAGGTGGCGCAGATCGCCCGCTCCATCGCCCGCGCCCTCGCGCTCGACGAGGACCTGACCGAGGCGGTGGCGCTCGCCCATGACCTCGGGCATCCGCCGTTCGGGCATGCCGGGGAGGAGGCGCTCAATCTGGCGATGAAGCCCTGGGGCGGGTTCGATCACAACGCGCAGTCGTTGCGGGTGGTTACTTTGCTGGAGGCGCGCTACGCCGCCTTCGACGGGCTCAACCTGACGTGGGAGACGCTGGAGGGGCTGGTCAAGCACAACGGGCCGCTGGCGCGCCCGCCCGGCTATATCGCCGAGTACGACGCGCGCCATAAACTCGATCTGGCAACGAACCCCTCGGCCGAGGCGCAGGTGGCGGCGCTGGCCGACGACATCGCCTACCACAGCCACGATCTCGACGACGGGCTGCGGGCCCGGCTGTTCGGGTTCGAGGAGATCGCGCATCTGCCGGTGGTGGCCGAGGCGCTCGCCGCGGCGCGGCAGGCCAGCCTGGATGTGCCGCCGCCGCGGCTGCGCCATGAGACCATCCGCCGGGTGATCGACGCGCTGGTCGGCGACGTGATCGCGGAGACCGGGCGGCGGCTGGCGAAGCTGGCGCCGCGCGATGCCGATGCGGTGCGCCGGGCGCGGCGGCGGGTGGTGGCGTTCAGCGAAAAGATGGAGGCCGCCAACCGCGCCATCAAGGAGTTCCTGTACGCGCGCATGTATCGGCACTGGCGGGTCAACCGCATGACCAGCAAGGCGCGGCGGCTGACCGGGGCGCTGTATGCGCTGCTGCTGGAGGATCCCTCCATGCTGCCCGACGACTGGCGGGCCCGCGCCGGCGAGGCGGGCACCCCACGCGCGGCGGTGACGGTGGCCGATTACGTGGCCGGCATGACCGATCGTTACGCGATGGACGAATACCGGCGGCTGACCGATCTCGGCATCAGCGGCTGAGGCCCGACGGCCGAGGCTGGGGCGTGGGGTTGCGCGGCGGCGGCAGATCGTTATCTCGGGGCGGCTTCGTGCCCGGACCCCCATCGCCATGCCAGATTTGCTCGCCGATCTCCGCGCCCGCATCCAGGACGCCCTGATCGCGCTGTTGCCCGCGCTGCCGCGCGACCTGCTCGCGCGGGTGGAGCTGTCGCCCGCGCGCGATCCCGCGCATGGCGATCTTGCCACCAACGCGGCGATGCTGGCGGCGCGGCCGGCCGGGCAGAACCCCCGCGCGCTGGCCGAGACCCTGGCCGGGGCGCTGCGCGCGCTGCCCGAGATCGCGGAGGCGACGCCGGCCGGGCCGGGCTTCGTCAATCTGCGGCTGCGTCCCGTGGCCTGGCAGCGGGTGCTGGCGGTGGTGCTGCGGGCGGGCGAGGCCTATGGCGACGCCACCGTCGGCGCCGGCATCCGGGTGAATGTCGAGTATGTCTCGGCCAACCCCACCGGGCCGATGCATATCGGTCACTGTCGCGGCGCGGTGGTGGGCGATGCGCTGGCCAATCTGCTGACCAAGGCGGGCTACGCGGTCACCAAGGAATACTACGTCAACGACGCCGGGGCGCAGGTGACTGCGCTCGCCTGGGCCGCCTACTGGCGTTATCTGCAGGCGATCGGCACGGCGATGACCGAGGAGGCGTTCGCCGCCGAGGTGCCGGGCGGGCTGCAATATCGCGGCGCGTATCTGGTGCCGGTGGGCGAGGCGCTGGCCGCGCGCCACGGGGCCGCGCTGGCGACCCCGGCCGGGACCATTGCCGCTCCCGAGCTGTGGCTCGATATCGTCCGGGATCATACGATCGCCGCGATGATGGAGCAGGTGCGCGCCGATCTTGCCGCCCTCGGCGTGACCCAGGAGGTGTTCTCCTCCGAGCGCGCGCTGGTCGCCTCCGGTGCCGCCGATGCGCTGATCGAACGGCTGCGCGCCGACGGGCTGATCTATGAAGGCGTGTTGGAGCCGCCCAAGGGC
>JBMFXF010000154.1:2814-7867 GCA_049964515.1 Acetobacteraceae bacterium
AGACCCTTTTCCGCGCCACGAAATTCGGCGACGACGTCGATCGGCCGCTGCGCAAATCCGACGGCTCGAACACGTATTTCGCCAACGACATCGCCTATCACGCCGACAAGGTGGACCGCGGCTTCACCCGGCTGATCGACGTGCTGGGCGCCGATCACGGCGGCTATGTGGCGCGGCTGGCCGCCGCCGTCACCGCCGTGTCCGGCGGGCGGGCGAAGCTGGAGGCGGTGCTGTGCCAGATCGTGCATGTGATGAAGGGCGGGCAGCCGGTGCGCATGTCCAAGCGCGCCGGCAGCTATGTGACGTTGCGCGATCTGCTCGACGAGGTGGGGCGGGACGCGGTGCGCTTCACCATGCTGACCCGCAAGCCGGACGCGCAGATGGTGTTCGACCTGGATGCGGTGGTGGCGCAGACGCGCGACAATCCGGTCTTCTACGTGCAATACGCCCATGCCCGCTGCCGGTCGGTGCTGCGGGCGGCGGCGGCGATGCCGGCGCTTGGCGAGATCGGCGAGGCGGCGCTGGCGGAGGCGCCGCTGGACAGCCTGACCGCCGAGCCGGAACTGGTACTGCTGCGCCGGCTGGCCGGTTGGCCGCGCCTGGTGGAGGCCGCGGCGGAGGCTGGGGAGCCGCACCGAATCGCATTTTACCTCTATGACTTGGCCTCCGATTTTCATATGCTGTGGAACCGCGGCAAGGATGATGCGGCGCTGCGCTTCCTGCTGCCCGACCGGCCGGCCGAGACCCGGGCACGCCTGGCCCTGGTGGCGGCCACGGCGATCACGCTTCGCTCCGGCCTGGCGGTGATGGGGGTGACCCCGGTCGAGGAGATGCGCTGACCCGTGCCGCCGTTTGGTGAAGGTGCATGATGTCGGACGATCTCCCGCTGCGTACCCCCTCCTACCGCCCGCCGCGTCAGCCCGGCATGGACCCGGCGACGCGACGGCTGGCGCTGATCGCCGCCGGGCTCGGCGCGGCGTTGCTGGTGGTGATCGGCCTGTGGTCGGTGACGTCCGGGCCATCGGGCGGGACGGTGCCGGTGATCGCCCCGCCCGCCGGGCCGCTGCGCGTGCCGCCGCCGGCGGGCGCGGGGGTGCATGTGGCGGGGGCGAATCAGCCGATCTTCAACCAGGGGGCGACGCCGGGGAATGGCGGGAGCGCGGTGCTGCCGGGGCCGGAGCGGCCGGATCTGGCGGCGTTGCGCGCGCCGCCGCCGCCCCCGCCACCCGCGGCGCCGGTGGGGGCACCGGCGGCGGCCCCGGTAGCGGCTCCCGCGGCGGCCCCCGCGCCGGCGCCGGGGCCGGCGGCGGTCTTGCCCACCCCGCCCGCCTTCCGGGCGCCGCCGCCCAGGGAAGCGGCGGCGCCGGTGGCGGCTGCTTCGCCGGCCGCCGGGCCGGGCGGCGGCGTGAGTGTGCAGCTGGCGGCCTTGCCGACCCGGGCCGCGGCGCTGAGCGAGTGGCAGACATTGCGGCAGCGCTATCCGGGGTTGCTGGGGCGGCGGCGGCTGGTGATTTCGCGGGCGCGGGTGAACGGGCGGATCTGGTTCCGGGTACGGACCGGTGGGTTGGCTTCCCGCGCCGCGGCGGCGGGGTTGTGCGCGCAGCTGCGCGCGGCCGGGGCGGCGTGCGACGTGCCGCGGCCCTGAGCTTGTGCAGGCGGTTTGGGCGGGATCGGTCTTGGGGCGGCCCGTACCGAGTTGGACGCCAAGCGTCGACATTGTTGATCATCCGAATAGATCTGCTATAATCCCATGCCGTAAGACTATGAATCCTTAATCGGCACCCACGTCCAAACATGGCCACGAGAAGAAATTCTACCTTCTACCAAATCCTTCGGCAGTAGTGCTTGTACCGCGTCAAAAGGAAGCTCAAAGACTCCCGCCGATGGCTACGTCAGCCTGACTCAGAGAGGTAGTGCCACATGGAATCGGTAGCCCTTGGAGCTTTGGGAGGCTTTATTGCTAGCCTTATGGCGAGTCTCGTGTTTCAGGGGATTACCGCGAGAATCACCAGGCAAAATTCCAGCCGACTTGGAGTAGCTATCGTTGGAATACTGAAAACAGAGGTTGAGAAAGGAATCAACGAATTAATGTTTATACAAGAGCACGGATATGCTGTCACGGCACTCCCCAGCTCGGCATGGTCGGGTGTGGATGCGATCCCGAATGAAGTGCTTTTGAGAATCGTCTCTATAGACAGATGTTCTAACGGTAGTAAAAGCTCAGGATATCCTCCTCGGGAGATATTGATAAGATGTAACGAGTATTTCGCATTTACGTGTGGGAGAATGAACGCAATTCTGAACAAATCCGGACCTGTTTTTGTTGAATCCGGACCTAGTGCAGTACAGGACCTCGCCAGAGACTGGCTTCCTCATGCCCGACACGTCCAGGCGATGCTGGCCGACACGGAGAGACTATTAAGAAATAACTCGGAGAGGCTCTTGCCGAGGTGAATAGGCATGTGACTTAATGAGATGACACCATAGTTGGCGGGATGACTATATTAAAACGTGAACGTAGAGACCCTTATTTGTTCTGCGCTCGATTATGTCAACAGAATTTAGTCTTTATGGGCAATTGATGGAATTCCTTGGTGTCGTTCTCACCGCCACAGTGCGTCGCGATCCTCAAAGAAAATCACCGCTTCAGGATCGCATGCCAGCGCATCCAGCGCAGCGCCCCGCCGCGCAACAGCCGGGCGCGACGCAGCCACAGCTCCGCCTCGGTCACGATCACCCGCGCCATCGCCGGCCCCGGGCGCTCGCCGGTGGCATCGATCGCCCGCACCCAGCCGCGCCAGGCGCCGACGATCTGCTGCGTGTGCGGCACGCTCAGATCCTCGCTCACCCGCACGTCGAAGCCACGCCCGGCCAGCGCGCGGCCGATCGCTTCCGCCGTCGGCGGTGGTCCTCGGCGGCCCTCCAGCCGCTGCCAGGCCGGCAGGTCCTGCCCGGCGTCCTCGCCCGCCCCGGTGGCGGCCAGCGCCAGCAGCGCCAGCTGCCCGCCGGGGCGCAGCCCGCGCGCCAGCGCATCCAGCACCGGGCCCGGATCGGCGGCGCGGAACGGGTCGAACGCAAGCGCGTGGTGGCAGGCCGCGGGGCGGAACGCCGGCGCCAACGGGTCCCAGCTCTCCACCCGCACCCGCTTGCCCAGGCCGGCGGCGTGGCACACCGCGCCGGCGTGGGCGACCAGCGCCGGGTCGGTCTCGAACCCGTCCACCCAGGCGCCCAGCAGCGAGGCGACGCAGCGCGCCGGCCCGCCCGCACCCACCCCCAGCAGCAACAGCGAGGACGCCGCCGAGAGGCCGAACGGGGAGGCGCGGTGCAGCACCTCCTCCGCCCCGCCGGGGCCGATGAAGCCGTCGTCCCACAGCTGACCGGCCAGCGCGAGCCGCTCGGGCGACCACAGCGCGGACGGCGGCGGGGGGGCACGGGCCGGCGCCTGCTGCGGCGCCGGCATCGGGAGGGCGGCAATGCCGGGGGCCGGCGCCTCCGCGCCCAACCCCAGCCAGTTCCGCACATCCCTGAGCCGCATCGGCCCAGGTTTGCGCCCGGGACGTTAAGCCTTCGTTGCCGACGCGGCGCTACCCGAACAGCCGGGCCGAGGCGATGCGCGCCCCCTCGGCGAGGGCGGCGAGCTTGGCCCAGACCACATCCTCGGCCACCCGTCCGCGCCCGGCCGAGGTGTCGAAGCCGCAATCGGTGCCGGCGATCACCCGGCGCGGATCGCCCACCGCCTCGGCCACGCGGACGATGCGGTCGGCGACCACCTCCGGATGCTCGACGAAATGGGTCAGCACGTCGATCACCCCGGCCACCACCATCGTATCCGGCTGGCCGGCGAAGGCGGCCAGGCAGCGGGTCTCGTGCGCGTGGCGCGGGTTGGCCACCGGCAGCACGAAGCCGCCGGCGCGTGCGCCCTGCATGGTGGGCAGGATCGCATCCATTGCCACGTCGCAATCATGCGGGCCTTCGTAATTGCCCCAGCAGGCATGCAGCCGCACCCGATCGGGCGGGATGCCTTCCAGGGCGCGGTTGATCGCCCCCACGACGCGGGCGGAAAAATCCAGGAACGCGCCGAGCGGACGGTCCTGGAACGAGAGATGCCGTTCCAGCGCGAGGTCGGGCGCGTCGATCTGCAACACATGGCCGGCGGCGACGATGGTGCGGTATTCGACCCGCAGCGCCTCGGCCAGGGCGTCGAGATAGGCCTCCTCGCTGGGGTAGTGGCGGTTGCGCAGCGCGGTGGCGATGATCCCCGGGGAGGGCGCGGTCAGGAAGGTCTCGGCGAAGCGGCCGGGCGCGGCGGCCAGCGCGGCGGCGAAATCGGCGCATTCCGCCGCCACCAGCGCGCGGTCGAGGTAGCGCACCTCGCCCACCGCCTCCGGCACCGCGGCCATGTTGCTGACCGAGGCGCCGATCGCGTCATGCGCCTCGCGCCAGGCCTGATAGGCGGGGTAGCGCGCGACATCGGCGGTGGGCCGACGGGTCCAGCCGCCGCCGAAGCCGCTCATGCGATGGCGGACGTACAGGAAGAAGGCTTCGCGCTGCTGTTCGCCGTTGTTGCCGATATCGATGCCGGCAGCCAGCTGCTTGCGCACCACTGCGTCCACCGCGGCGCGCCCGCGTTCGGCGATCTCGGCCGCGTCCACTGTCGCGCCGCGGGCGCGCGCGGCATAGAGCTCGGTGAGTTCCCGCGGACGGGGCAGGGAGCCGGTGTGGGTGGTCAGGATGCGGGTTTCGCTGCGCAGCATGGGGGCGGCTCCGGGGTTCGTGCCACGCTGACGCGGATCGGGGGGGGTGGCCAGGGGCAGCAGTCGCGGCAAGGGACGCGGCGTTGGCCGCGTTCCTGCCGCGGTTGTTCATCGATCGGGGGAGATTGACCACGACGCGCAAAGGCGCTAGCGTCCCAATGCTAAGATGGAACGTCGTTTCAGGGGCAGGGCGCTCGCGTCAGACTTCTTTCGCAGGCTTAGCAGGCTGCGGAAAATCGCCCAAGTTTGTCGGATTTCCCGGCATTCTACGCGGCTTGCCGTGCGTTCAGGGGCGGAAT
>JBMFXF010000155.1:0-7814 GCA_049964515.1 Acetobacteraceae bacterium
CAGGGCGTGCGCCGGGTCGTCGAAATCCCAGTGCGGGTAGTCGGTGGCGAACAGGATACGGTCCCAGCCGATCCATTCCATCGCCTCGGCCAGGTGTTCGCGCGGTTCGGGCTCCTCCACCGGCTGGGTGGTGAACCAGACGTTGCTGCGGATGTATTCGGAAGGCTTGCGCTTCAGCTCCGGCAATTCTCCGCGCAGCCGCGCGTGATGACGGTCCAGCCGCCAGGCGAGTGCCGCGGCCCAGGCGAATCCCCCCTCGATCAGCACCACTTTCAGCCCCGGCCAGCGGTCGAACACCCCTTCCAGGATCAGGCTGGCGAGCACGGCCTGCTGGGCCTGGGCGTGACCGACCATCTCCTCGATGTAGTATGAGCCCCAGCCGGCGGCGGAAATCGGCCAGCCGCCATACCCGAAGGCGTGGATGCCGATCGGCAGTCCGGCCTCGGCCGCGGCGGCGTAGATCGGCCAGTAGCGACGCTGGCCGAGCGGTTCGGCGGTGCGGGTCAGCAGCAGCACCTGGGCGAAATTGCGGTCCCCGGCGCGGCTTTCGATCTCGGCCGCCGCCGCCGGCGCGTCCTCGTACGGGACCACCACCGAACCCTTCAGCCGCGCGTCGCGCGAGGTCCATTCCGCGATCTGCCACTCGTTGGTGGCGTGGGTGATCGCCGCCGACAGGTCGGGGTTCATCGCCCCCTGGCCCGAGGTCAGCGGATTGAGCAGGCCGAACCCGACGTTATTCGGGTCGAGATGCTGGGCCGCCATGAAGGCGAGCGAGGAGCCGGGCATATCGCCCGCCGGCCAGGCGTCGCGCCGGCAGGCCTGCGGCTGTGCCTTCGGGTAGGCCGGTCCGCGCTGCCAGGGCTGACGATAGATGACCCCGTAGGTCTGCACATGCTCCTGCCAGCGCTTGGCGAGGTAGGGGTAGAGGGTGCGGCTGACCCCGCCGATGCCGGTGCCGGCCGGGCGCGGGTGGATGTCGCAATCGGCGATCGCGAGTTTCGCGGAACTGGCGGTATGCGGGCCAGGCTGCGGGCGGACATCGACGGTCATGGCGCTTGCTCCCGAAGTCGCGGATAGGTCCGAAGCGGATTCTCCACCGCGATCCGGTGCCGCAGCGCGGCATCGAGCCCGGCCGGCCAGGCGGCGGTGCCGTCGAACTGCCAGTGCGGGTAGTCGGTGGAGAACAGCAGCATCTCGTCCGATCCGAGATGATCCATCAGCCGCCCAAGCTGCGCCGGATCGTCCGGGCCGTCAAATGGTTGCAGGCTGAGGCGCACCCGTTCCCGCACCAGGGTGGTGGGCGGGTCCGAGACCCAGGGGATTTCGCTGCGCAGGCCCTTCCAGAACTTGGTCAGCCGCCACAGATGCGCCGGCAGCCAGGAGACGCCGGATTCCAGCAGCACCACCGTCAGATCCGGGAATTTGGCGAACACGCCCTCGGCCACCAGGGAGGTGAGGGCGGAGGCGAAGCCGGCGGCCTGACTCACGTAATCCTCGGTGAAGCTGGAGGTCCAGCCGACCGGGGTGGTGGGGTGGCGATAGAGGCTGCCGGCGTGAATGCCGACCGGCATCCGGTGACGCTGGGCGGCCTCGTAGATCGGCCACATCTGCCGCCGCCCGGGCGGGATCTCTCCGCCCACCAGCATCAGCACCTGCACGAAGCGCGGGTCGTCGGCGCGGCGCTCGATCTCGGCCGCCGCCAGCTCCGGACTGGTCATCGGGATGACCACGGAGGCACGAAAGCCCGGGTCGCGGTCCAGGAACGTCGCCGCCACCCAGTCGTTCACCGCCCGGCAGAACACCGCCGCCAGGTCCTCGCTGAACAGCACCGGGGCGCCATACAGGCAATTGAGGATCGCGGTGCCGGTGGCGAACGGGGTCATCGCCTCGGCGCGGAGGCGCTCGGCGGTGGCGGCGCCCTGGCCCTTGGCGTCGCGCCAGTCCGGGCGGACCGTCAGCGGCGCGTTCGCCGGGTAGGAGATCGGCAGCAACTCATCGAGGCCGCGGCGGGTCACCGTCTCCTGCCACAGCGGTTCCAGGAACGGCATCAGCGCCGGCAGGCCGGGCACGGTAGGGTGCAGGTCGCAGTCGATCGCGTCGGTCATGCCAGGCCTCGAGGCGTGGAGCGAAGCGTCTCCGGTGACCGGTGACGCGGCGCGGACGGTCTGCCATCCTGCGCCCATGCGCAAGTCGCCCCGTGCCGGATGAGCCATTCCGCCGCCGAGGCCGCGGGCCAGGGCTACCTGGACGCTGCCTGGTTCCTGCCCGCCATCGAAGGACCGGGGGGATTTCTGTGTCTGACCGGCTGGTTCTGCCTGCCCGGCCCGCCGCATCGGCCGCTGATCGGCGCGCTCGACTTCGCCGGAGAGGAGTTCCGCTTCCCCTGCGATCTGCCGAGGGTGGACGTGAGCGGAGCGGATGCCCGCTTCTCACTTCATTCTGGATTCGATGTGGTGCTGCCGCTGCCGGGGGTGCCGGATGAGCCGTTGCCGCTGCGCCTGCTGGACAGGGGCCGGGAGTGCGGCAGCCTCACGGTGCGGGCGCGCCATCCGCTGCGCGAGGCGGGGGCGCTGCGCGGGCAGCTGCCGGCGCGGCGACAGCGCAAGCTCGACAACCTGATTCTGAACGAGCGCGAACGGCTGTCGCACCGCATCCGGATCAACGCCCTGCCGGTGACCGGGCAGATCGATCCCGCGTTCGGCTGTAACCTGCGCTGCCCGATGTGCAAGTCGCAGATGATCCGCAACCAGGGCTATATGCTGGCAAATCTGGATCGGGCGCGGCTGGCGCGGATCCTCGATCAGTACGGGGAGACGCTGGTCCGCATCTGGCTTTCGCTCTGGGGCGAGCCGCTGCTCAACCGCCAGCTTCCCGAGATAATCCGGATGTGCAAGGAGTATGATATCTGGGTGATGATCAGCTCGAATCTCAGCGTGCCGATGTCGGACGCGGCGATCGGGGCGCTGCTGGACAGCGGGATCGATACCATCATGGCCTCGGTCGATGGCGCCTCGCAGCGGGTGTATGAACAATACCGGCGGGGCGGGAGCCTGGACCTGGTGCTGCACAATCTGCACCGTCTGGCCGCGGCGCGGGCCCGGCGCGGCCTGCGGCGACCGCATCTCTATTGGCGCTACCTGGTGTTTCCCTGGAATGGGCACGAGTTGGAGGCAGCGCGGCGGCTGGCCCTCGAGGCCGGGGCGGACGAGTTCGGCGTGGAATCGGGCGTGCTGATCCCCGAGATGCAGTTCCCGCTGGACCCGCCACAGGTGGTGCCGCCGACGCGGCTGGCCCCGGAACTTCTGGCAGAATGGCGCGGCCTGGCGCGCGCGCGGGCCGGCCGGCATCAGTATTTCGGATGCGACTATCTGTATAACTCGATCAGCATCAATTCGGACGGGCTGGCGCACCCGTGCTGCTATGTGGTGGCGCCGAGCCATGCCCTGGGCGATGCGGCGGAGCCGGCGGTCGCGCTGCGCAATGCGCCGGCCGCGGAGGCAGGCCGGGCCGCACTGGCCGCACTGGCCGCCGGCGCGCCGGGTCCGGTCACCGCCGCCCCGCCCTGCGATGCGTGCGACGTGCTGAGCGCGTGCGGCGGGCATGTCATCACCCAGACCAGCTTCCGGCTGCTGTTCGAGCATCTGGTGAACGAAACGCCGATCTACTGGTAGGCGGGGGTCAGCGTCCGCGCAGCAACACGTCGCGAGCCTGGTTGACCCGAGCCGCCTGCGCGGTGCTGCCGCCGGCGTCGGGGTGGGCGGCGCGGATCGCCCGCCGGTGGGCGGCGCGGATCTCCGCCGGCCGCGCGTCCGGCGGCACGCCCAGCACCGCACAGGCCTCGGCCCGGTTCATCGCGCCATTGCTCCCCGGCCGAGGCCCAGCCGGCGCGGGCTGCCACCAGCCCCACAGCGCCGGACCGACCAGGATCGCCACCCCGAGCGCCGGCAGTTCCCGTCCCGTCAGCACCAGCATCAGCACCAGTGCCAGGGCCCCCAGAGTGCCGGTCCAGCGTAGCAACCCCGTCCATGAGATCACGCGCGCCCGCTCGAACGCACGCAGCCCGCCCAGGAAGGCCGCCAGCGCCAGTATCCCCAGCAGCAACGGCAGCATCAGGGTGCCGCAAAGGGGCGGAACGCTTCGGCCAGGGTCGCGTAGATGGCGCGCTTGAAGCCCACCGCCAGACCGGGCAGTTCCGCGAGCCGTCCCCAGCGCCAGGCGTCGAATTCGGGATGCGGGTCGGCATCAAGCCGGATGTCGGCATCGCTTCCGGTGAAGCGCAGGGCGAACCAGCGCTGGCGCTGGCCGCGGTAGCGTCCGCCCAGCGCCTTGCCAAGCAGCTCGGGCGGCAGGTCGTAGGTCAGCCAGTCCGGGTGTTCGGCGATGACCTCGGCGCTCGCGGTGCCGATTTCTTCGGCCAGTTCGCGCAAGACCGCCGCGCGCGGGTCCTCCCCGGCGTCGATGCCGCCTTGCGGCAACTGCCAGCCGCCGGCGGCCCCCTCGGCGTTGGGCAGATCGGCACGGCGGGCCAGGAAAACGAGGCCGGCAGGGTTGAACAACACCGCCCCGACATTGGGGCGGTAGGGCAGGGCGGTCATTTTGCGGCACTCGCGTTGAGGGGGGCAGGGGGCGGCAGTGCCAGCGCACTCGCCGGCGTGAGCACCAGCCCTTTGGCCGCGAGCCCGTGGACCCAGGCTTGCAGTAAGCTGATGGTGCGCGGGCGCACCGCCTGCACCAGCCCCAGCGCGCTGCCGTGCTGCCGGGCCAGGCGGTCCAGCCGGGTCAAAGCCGCGGCGATCGAAGCCGGGTCAGCCGGACGGTCGATCACCACGTCCACCGCCCGTCCCCACACGTCGGGCAGCGGGGCCGCACCCGGACGCGGGTCGAGATACAGCAGCCCCAGCGCGGCGAGGCGGCGGAGCAACGGGTGGAAATCCTCACCGTCGGCGGCGAAGCGGCTGCCGCTGGTCAGCCCCAGGGCGCCGGTGGCGCCGACATAGCCCTGCACCCGCGACAGCACCCAGTCCAGCACCGCCTGGTTCTGCTGGGGCGTGTTGGTGGAGAGCAGCGCGTTCGGCCCCGGGTCGTTCAGCGGATAGCGCGAGGGCTCCATCGGCAGCGAGATCAGGAACTCGTGCCCCGCTGCCCGGGCCGCCTTCAGCACCGGGCCGAGGTGCCTGGCGTAAGGGGAGACGGCAAGCGAGACCGCGCCCGGAAGGGCGGCGATGGCGGCCAGGCTGGCGGTATGGTCAAGGCCCACCCCGGCGAGCAGGAGCGCGACGCGCGGGCCGTGCTCCGCCGGGTCGAAGCCGGCCGCGTAGGCATGCATCGGCGCCGTGCCATCCGCGCCGATCCGCGGCAGGAATCGTCCGGGATGGCCAGGCAGGGGGGTCAGCAGCGACGGCATCGGCGAGGCGATGGCAGTCGCAGCGGGCGGTGGCGGCTGCGGCCCACGCAGGCCGGGCGGCAAGGCGGGGTGCGGCCGGGCGGCCGGGCGCGCGGTCGCAGGCCGCGGTGCGGTGGGATGCGGCAAGGCGGCGATGCGCGTCGGTGGCGGCGCGGGCTCGGCCGGACGCCGGGGCGGCCCAAGCCATTGCAGCACCCCGGCCCCGCCCGCCGTCACGGCGATTGCCACCGCCCAGACCAGCCCGAGCGCGCGCCAGCCGCGCATCCGTCAGGCTCCGCCTAGTTTTTCGCGACCGCGTGATGTGCCGCCTGCTCGGCCATCGCGTTGGCGACCCGGACCGCCTGCAACAGCTGGAAATCGGTGCTGGTCGGGTGCTTCGGATCGTATTTCGGGAAATCCTTCGGTGGCCGGTGCGGGATGGAGGCGGCGATCGGCGGCAGATCCGGCCGTGGCGGCGCGGCCTTGGTGCCCCCGGTGTTGGTGATGGTGTGGTTGAGGTCCCACTCATGCGCCGGCCCGAAATGCGCCTGCTTCTGATAGGTCTCGGCCACCCGGATATCCGGGGCGATGCCGAGATCCTGGATCGAGCGGCCCGACGGCGTGTAGTAGCGCGCTGTGGTCAGCCGCATCGCGCCCCCGCCCGGCAGCGGCATCACCGTCTGCACCGAGCCTTTGCCGAAGCTGCGCTCACCCATCAGGATGGCGCGACGATGGTCCTGCAACGCCCCGGAGACGATCTCCGAAGAAGAGGCGGAGCCGTTGTTGATCAGCACCACCATCGGCACCCCCGGGATCAGGTCATGGCCCGGCGCGTCCCAGCGCTGCGAATCGCTCTTGTGCCGGCCGCGGGTGGAGACGATCTCGCCGTGACCGATGAAATCCCCGGCCACCGCCACCGCCTGTTCGAGCAGCCCGCCCGGATTGTCGCGCAGATCGAGGATGACCGCGCGCAGCTTGCCGTGCCCCTGCTTCTTCAGCGCCGCGATCGCCTTGCGGATGCCGGCATCGGCGCCCTCGGTGAACTGCGACAGCCGGATGTAGCCGATGTCATGCGGTTCCATCCGGTCCTTGACCACCTGGATATGGATGATCTCGCGGTCCATGGTGACAACCACCGGCTTGGCGATCCCCTGCCGCTTGATGGTCAGCGTGATCGGGGTGTTCACCTTGCCGCGCATCCGCCGCACCGCATCCGCCAGCGGCAGGCCTTCCACCGTCTTGCCGTCGATCGCGGTGATGATGTCGCCGGGCTTGATGCCGGCGCGCGAGGCGGGGGTGTCATCGATCGGCGAGATCACCCGGATCAGCCCGTTGTCTTCCGTCACCTCGATACCGAGGCCGCCGAACTGGCCGGAGGTCTGCACCTCCATCTCGTGGTACTGCCTGCGGGTCATGTAGGCGGAATGCGGGTCGAGCCCGGAGAGCATCCCGTCCAGCGCGTTCTGCACCAGCGCCTTCGGCGTCACCGGATCGACGTAGTCGCGCCGCACCTTCTCGAACACGTCGCCGAACAGGGTCAGCCATTTGTAGGTATCGGCCTGTCCCGCGGGCTCGGCGGCAACCGCGGGCACGACGCCGATCCGGGCGGCGACGAAGCGGCCGGCCGGCCAGGCGAGCAATCCGGCCAGGAAGGTGGCGCCCAGCAGAGTGGCTGCGCGCAGGCGCCGGTGACGAACATCCATGCGATCGGTCCTCTCGCGCGGGCAGGGGTGCCCGAGGTCATCGGTGATACGGGTTCAATTCTCTCTATCAGGTTTCCGCCCGTCGCGGTCCAGTCCCGTGAGGGGGCGGGAGCAGGTGAAGATTTCGCCACCTGCCCGTGCTCACCCGCGCAGCCAGGGGGTGGGGTCCAGCGCGGTGCCGTCGTGGCGGAGTTCGAAATACACCCTCGGGAGCCCGCCCGGCAGGGTACCCACCGTCTGGCCCGGGCGTACCCGGTCCCCAGGCACGGCGGCGAGACGGGCGAAGCCGCCGATCACTACATCGTAGCCGCCGCCGCAAGCGAGGATCAGCAGCCGTCCGTACCCTTGGAACGGAGCGGCGAACTGCACGGTCCCGCCGCAGGGCGCCACCACCGCGGAACCCGGAGCGGCCCGCCAAGTGATCCCGGAAGCCGGGCCGGCCTGGGTGGCGGCGCCATAGGCCACCACCACCGCGCCGTGAACGGGGGCGAGAAGTTGGTGCATCGGGCGGGCGCCGGGGCCAAGCACGCCTGGGCCTGATGCCGCCCGGGCGCGGGCCGCCGCCTCCCGGCGGAGCTCGGCGCGGCGGGCCGCGGCCAGGCGCGCCAGCAGGTCCCGCAGGTTGGCCGCCTGCGCCGCCTCCGCCGCGGCACGTTCCGCCGCCGCGCGGGCGGCGGCTTCCGCGGCGACCTGGTCGGCCACCGTCATCGCCAGTGCCCGGTCCAACG
>JBMFXF010000156.1:0-7798 GCA_049964515.1 Acetobacteraceae bacterium
GGCTATGCTTGCGTTAGTTGTTGGGAGCGGAAGCCGAGAGCGCCCATTCATCGCCGCCATCGCGGGCAATGGTGCGATTGCAGCCTGATAACCGCTCTCGCCTGACGACGCCACCTCGCGGGTGAACCGCATCGTGTGTCACCTTGCCGGTCCGCCATCTATATGTAGATATCAACAACTAACGCAAGCATAGCCAAAGCAATCGAACTTGTGAATGAACGCCCGTCGTCATGGCTCGAGTTCTCGGACGGCTTTGGCGGCCGACGGGCAGTCCTTCACAAACTCTCAGGCGGCGATGAACCCGCCGCCCAGCACCCGCTCTCCGTCATAGACCACGCAGGCCTGGCCGGGCGCCGGCAGGGCAGGGGAGTCGAGCCGCACCTCGGCGCGCCCGCCGGCCCCGGACGGATGCACAGAGGCGGGGCGCACCCAGGCCGGGCGCAGCGAATCGCGCCCGCGCAGCTTCACCGCACAGCGCCGCCCCTCGGCGGGAAGATCGACCAGCCAGTTGGTCTCGCGCAGGCGGACCAGGGTGGTCCCGCTGTCGCGCGGCCCCACCACCACCCGCCGCGCCGGCGCGTCGAGCGCCACCACCACCTGGCCCTGGGCGGGCGGCGGCAGCCGGCGCGCCTGACCCACGGTGTAGCGGGCGATGCCGTCGTGCCGGCCCAGCACCGTGCCGGCGCGATCCACCACCTCGCCCGGCGCCAGCGCATCCGGGCGCAACCGTCCGGCCAGATCGGCGTAGCTGCCGGCCGGCACGAAGCACAGATCCTGGCTGTCCGGCTTGGCGGCGACCGGCAGGCCGAGCCGTTCCGCCTCCGCCCGCACCGCCGCCTTGTCCGCCATCCCGCCCAGCGGGAACAGGCATCGCGCCAGCTGCTCGCGGGTGGTGGCGAACAGGAACCAGCTCTGATCGCGCGCCGGGTCGCGGGCCCGCCACAGCTCCGGCCCGTCGGGACCGTCCACCCGGCGGACGTAATGGCCGGTCGCCAGGCGTTCCGCGCCCAGCCCGCGGGCGAGGGCGGAGAGGTCGGCGAATTTCACGCTCTGGTTGCAGCGCACGCAGGGCACCGGGGTCTCGCCGGCGGCGTAGCTGGCGGCGAAATCGCCGATCACGGCGTCGCGGAACCGCGCCTCGGCGTCGATCACGTAATGCGGAATGCCCAGCCGGTCGGCGACTCGGCGCGCATCGGCGATGTCCTCACCGGCGCAGCAGGCCCCAGGCCGCCCGGTCGCGGCGCCGTGGTCGTAGAGTTGCAGGGTGACGCCGATGACCTCGTGCCCGGCCTCGGCCAGCAGCCCGGCGGCGACCGCGCTGTCCACCCCGCCCGATAGCGCGGCCAGCACGCGCATCGCTACCCGTCCAGCAGGTTGCGGGTGCCGGCGGGCAGGCGCACCACCAGCCCGTCCAGCGCCTCGGTGATGACGATCTGGCAGCCGAGGCGGGAGGTCTCGGTCAGCCCGAAGGCGAGGTCGAGCATGTCCTCCTCGTCCTCGGTCGGTTTCGCCAGCCGGGGGAACCACGCCGGATCGACGATCACGTGGCAGGTGGAGCAGGCGAGCGAACCCTCGCAGGCGCCCTCGATATCCACCCCATGCTTATGCGCGACTTCCAGCACGGACAGGCCGAGCGGTGCGTCCACCTCGCGGCGGGTGCCGTCGCGTTCGATAAAAATCATCCTGGGCATGGCGGGACAGTCTCTCAGGCGGCGGCGGGGTGCGGTGCGGGCGCGGGGGTAGAGCAGGCCGCGGGGCCGCGCAAGGCGGCGGCCAAGCGCGCGGCGATCGCCGGATAGGCGGCGATGAAGGCCTCCGCTTCCGCCGCGGTCGCGTTCCACGGCAGCGAGACCCGGATCGCCTGCCCGGCCAGCGCGCCCTGTCCCATCGCCGCCAGCACATGGCTGGGCGCCACCTTGCCGGAGGAACAGGCGGCCCCGGCGCTGACCGCGATGCCGGCCAGATCGAGCGCGATCACCTGCGCATCCGCCCGCACCCCGGGCAGCGCGAGGCAGGCGGTGTTGGTCAGCCGCGGCGCGCCGGCGGCCAGCACGACGGCGCCGGCGGCGGCGGCGGCGGCGGCGATGCGGTCGCGCAACAGCCCCAGCCGGGCGGCCTCGGCGTCCCCGGCGGCGAAGGCGGCGGCGGCGGCGGCGGCCAACCCGGCGATGGCGGCGAGCGGCGGGGTCCCGGCCCGCCAGCCGCGTTCCTGCCCGCCTCCCGCCAGCAGCGGGCGCGGGGCGCCGATCGCCCCGCGCAGCACCAGCGCCCCGGCCCCGGGTGGTCCGCCGAGCTTGTGTCCCGAGATCGCCAGGCTGTCGCCCGGTGGGATCGGTCCGCGCCCGAGTCCCTGCACCGCGTCCACATGCAGCCAGGCGCCGTGGCGGCGGCACAGCGCGGCGAGCGCGGCAAGTGGCTGGATGGTTCCGGTCTCGTTGTTCGCCGCCATCACCGCGACGAAGGCAGGGCCGCCCGCCAGCGCCGCCGCCGCCGCGTCGAGGTCGATCACCCCGTCCTGGCCCACCGGCAGCCGGGGTGCACCGGCCGCGGCGGCCAGCACGGAGTCATGCTCGGTGGCCCCGACCAGTACCCGCCGCCCGGCGGGCAGGGCGTGCAAGGCCAGCGCATTGGCCTCGGTGGCGCCGGAGGTGAACACCACCTCGCCCGGACGCGCGCCCAGCAGCCCGGCCAGGGTCTCGCGCGCCGACTCCAGCAGCGCCCGGGCGGCGCGGCCCGGGCCATGGACCGAGGCGGGATTGCCGGTCAGCGCCAGCGCCCTCCCGGCGGCGGCGAGCGCCTCCGGCCGCGGCGGCTCGGAGGCGTTGGCGTCGAGATAGACCGGCATCAGGCCCGGGCCGGGGTGAGCGTTGCCGGGTGCGGGATGGCGGCACGCCCGGCCACCCGGTCGCCGATCACGTCCTGCAAGGTCACGCCTTCCAGGAACAGCCGGATCTGCGCGCCGAGTTCCTGCCACAGATCATGGGTGCGGCAGGGGCCGGCCTCGGTAGCGGACCAGGCCATGCAGCCCGGCCCGCCCGCCTCGCAGCGGGTGGCGTGGATCGGCTCATCGACCGCGGCGACGATCTCGGCGATGGAGATCGCCCCGGCCGGCCGGGCCAGCCGGTAGCCGCCGCCGGGCCCGCGCGCGGCGCCCACCAGCCCGGCACGGCGCAGCCGGGCGAACAGCTGTTCGAGATAGGACAACGACAGCAACTGGCTGGCGGCGATGTCGGCCAGGCACACCGGTCCGCAGATCGGGCTGGCGCCGGCGGCTTCCCGCGCGGCCAGCTCGGTCATCGCCATCACGGCGTAGCGTCCGCGGGTGGAGAGCTGCATCAGGGCGCCTGCCGAGCGGCGGCGGGGGCCAGCCCGGAGTCGCCGCCAGCGGCGGTCAGCCGGGCGATTCGCGCCTCCACCTCGGTCAGCTCGGCGCGCAGCCCCTCGAGGTCGCGCAGAAGCGGGTCCAGGCTGTCGTCGCAGGGCATCCCGTACGGGTCGAACTGCGGCCCGCGGCGGGGCAGCTTGCGATCGACCGGCCGCGCCGGCATCCCGACCACGGTGGTATCCGCCGGCACGTCGTCCACCACCACGGCGTTGGAGCCGACGCGGGCGTTGTCGCCCACATGGATCGGTCCCAGCACCTTGGCGCCGGCGCCGATGATGACCCCGTTGCCGATGGTCGGGTGGCGCTTGCCGGAGGCGGTGCGTGCGACCCCCAGCGTGACCTGGTGATAGATATAGCAATCGTCGCCGATCTCGGCGGTCTCCCCGATCACGACGCCCATGCCGTGGTCGATCACCAGCCGCCGGCCGAGCCGGGCGGCGGGGTGGATCTCGATCCCCGTCAGCCAGCGGGCGATGTGTGAGGAGAACCGGCCCAGCAGCCGCAGCCGGCGGCGCCAGAGCGCGTGCGAGAGCTGGTGCCACAGCACCGCGTGCACCCCGGGGTAGCACAGCAGCACTTCGAGATCGGAGCGGGCAGCGGGATCACGTTCCCGATAGGTTCGGATCAGCTCCCGAAGAAACATGAAAGCCATGCGACATTTCCGTTATGCATGGAGGCACGAGAGTTGATATAGTGTCCGGCGAGGCGAGAGGGCAGGGTCGGAGTGTTCCGGCCAAGCCTGCTTCCGGGAACCCCGGTCGCCGTGACGGGTTGCAGGAGAGCGTACAATTCCCGACGGGGGTAGTCAACAATCCCGGAGGTCCGTTGAATTCGGGGGGAAGGGGTTCCATTTGCAGTGGGTACGACATACCTGCCATCGACCGCCGCCGGCAGCCGGGTCAGCCTGCCCGCGTCCGGTGGCGTCAACCAGTCCCGGCGCGGCACGGATCGGGGGATCCGCGGGGACGCGCCAGGGCCACAACCAAGAAGCGGAATTCGGGACGCCATGCCTGAAGTGATGTTTGCCGGTCCAGACGGCCGGCTCGAAGGTCGCTACCACCACAGCAAGCAGCGCGGCGCGCCGGTCGCGCTGATCCTGCACCCGCACCCGCTGCACGGCGGGACGATGAACAACCGCATCACCTACGCGATGTTCCAGTCCTTCGTGCGCCTCGGCTGCTCGGTGATGCGGTTCAACTTCCGCGGCGTCGGGCGCAGCCAGGGTCGCTACGATGGCGGCATCGGCGAAATCGGCGACGCCGCCGCGGCGCTCGACTGGATGCAGGCGGTCAATCCGGGGGCCGGGGGGCTTTGGATCGCCGGTTACTCCTTCGGCGCCTTCATCGGCATGCAGGTGCTGATGCGCCGGCCGGAAATCTCCGGCTGGGTCAGCGTCGCCCCGCCCGCCAGCCACTATGATTTCGGCTTCCTCGCACCCTGCCCCTGCGGCGGGCTGATGATCCATGGCGACGCCGACGAGCTGGTGCCCGAAATCTCGGTCCGCAAGCTGGTCGAGAAGCTCAACACCCAGAAGGGCGTGAGCGTCGATTACCGGGTCTTCCCGGGCGCCGACCATGTGTTCGCCGCGCATGCCGACGCGGTGGCCGAAGCGGTCGAGGACTACGCCGGCAAGGCCATCATGCGCCGGCAGCTGGCCCTGGCCGCCGACTGACCGCTGCGACGTCGCTGCCCGCCGTGCCGTCGCCGCCAGTGCCGGCCCGGCGCGCCCGCCCGTTCCGGGTCCGGGTGGTCCTGCTCGCCGCCCTGCTCGGCGCCCCGCTTGGCGCGCTGACCGGCTGCGGTACTCTCCCGCAGCCCTTCCTCGGCAACCCGGGCGCGGCCGGGCGCGTGCTTGGCCAGCCGCCGGCGCCGCGCCTGGCCATCCCGTCTCCGCGCGCCGCGCTGCTGCCCGCCGCCGCCGGTGCCCGCTTCGCCGCCGACCTCGCGCGCGGCCTGCGCGCGCAAACCGTGCCCGCCTTCGCGCTGCGCCCCGCCGCCACCGACTGGCGCCTGCGCGTCACCGCCGCCGCCCTTCATGGGCAGGTGGTGCCGCGCTTCACCCTGCTCGCCCCTTCCGGCCAACCCAGCGGCGGCATCGCCGCCGCGCCGGTGCCCGCCGCCGCCTGGACCGCCGGCGACCCCGCCCTGCTGGAATCCACCGCCGCTTCCGTCGCGCCGGCGCTGGCCCGGCTGCTGGCGCGGGTGGAGGTGGCGATTCTGCGCGCCAACCCGCATTCCCTGCTCAACCGCCCGGCCCGGGTGCGGGTCGCCCCGGTGACCGGCGCGCCGGGCAATGGCGATCGCGTGCTGGCCGCGGCGATGCGCCACGCCCTGGCCGCGCTGCATGAGGACGTGCTGGGCCGCACCGGCAAGGCCGATTTCCTGATCCAGGGCGCGGTGCGACTCTCGCCGCTGCCGGACGGGCGGCAGATGGTGCAGCTGCGCTGGATCGTCACCAACGCCGCCGGGCGGGAGGGCGGACGGGTGTTCCAGCTCAACCGCATCCAGGCCGGCGCGCTGGACCACGACTGGAGCAAGGTCGCCCCGGGGATCGCCCGCCAGGGCGCCACCGGCATCGCCGAAGTGATCCGCCGCCAGTCCCGCCGCGATCCCGACGCCCCCGGTTGACCTGCCGGGCGGCGGCGGCGACAAGCGGCGCGTGCCGCTCCGCCACCTCCTCGCCATCGAGGGCATGCACCCTCACGATATCGGCCAGTTGCTCGACCTGGCCGAGAGCTACGTGCTGCTCAACCGGTCCGGCACCACCCAGCGCGACCTGCTGCGCGGACGCACCCTCATCAACCTGTTCTTCGAGGACAGTACCCGCACCCGCACCAGCTTCGAACTCGCCGGCAAGCGGCTGGGCGCCGATGTCATCAACATGTCGGTCGCCACCTCCTCGGTGAACAAGGGCGAGACCCTGCTGGACACCGCGGCCACCCTGAACGCCATGCATTGCGACCTGCTGGTGATCCGCCATTCGCAATCCGGCGCGCCTGATCTGCTGGCGCAGAAGGTCGAGGCCGCAGTCATCAACGCCGGCGACGGCACCCACGAGCACCCGACCCAGGCGCTGCTGGATGCGCTGACCATCCGCCGCCGCAAGGGCAGGCTGGCCGGGCTGACGGTGGCGATCTGCGGCGATATCGCCCATTCGCGGGTGGCGCGCTCGAACATCCACCTGCTCACCGCCATGGGCAGCCGGGTGCGCGTGGTCGGCCCCCCCACCCTGATGCCGGCCGAAATCGAGGCGTTCGGCGCCGAGCGCCACCACCGCATGGAGACCGGCCTCGCCGGCGCCGACATCGTGATAATGCTCCGCCTGCAGCGCGAGCGGATGGGCGAAGGCGGGCTGGTGCCCTCGGCGCGCGAGTTCTTCCGGTTCTGGGGGCTGGACGCGGCCAAGCTGGCGGCGGCGAAGCCGGACGCGCTGGTGATGCACCCCGGCCCGATGAACCGTGGCGTCGAGATCGACAGCGCGGTGGCCGACGACCCACTGCGCTCGGTGATCCGCGAGCAAGTGGAGATGGGGGTGGCGGTGCGGATGGCGGTGCTGGACACCCTGGCCCGCGGCGGGGCCAATGGCTGAGCGCGACCTGCTGATCGCCGGGGCCCGGCTGATCGACCCCGCGACCGGGCGCGACGAGCCGGGCGCGCTGCTGGTGCGGGATGGGCGGATCGCCGCGCTGGGCGCGGATGTCGCCGCCTCCGAGGGGGCCGCGATCCTGACCGTGCCGCCGGGTGCCGTGCTCTGCCCGGGGCTGGTGGACATGCGCGCCGCCCTGGGCGAGCCGGGGGCGGAATACCGCGAGACCATCGCCTCGGCCGCCGAGGCCGCCGCCGCCGGCGGCATCACCACCCTGGCCGCGCTGCCCGACACCAGCCCGGCGATCGACGACCCCGCGCTGGTGCGCCTGTTGCGCGCCCGCGGCGAGGAGACCGGCAGCCTCACCATCCTGCCCTACGGCGCGGTCACCCGCGGCTGCCGGGGGGAAAGCCTGGCCGAGCTCGGGCTGCTGGCCGAGGCCGGCGCGGTCGCCTTCACCGACGGCGCGCGCGCGGTCGGCCCGGCGCGGCTGATGCGCACCGCCCTCGCCTACGCCGCCGGCTTCGGGATGCGCATCATCCAGCACCCAGAGGAGCCGAGCCTGGCCGCCGGCGGGGCCGCCACCGCCGGCGCGCTCGCCACCAGGCTCGGCCTGCCCGGCATCCCCGCCGCCGCCGAGGCGATCCAGGTCGCCCGCGATATCCGCCTCGCCCAGCTCACCGGCGGGGCGGTGCATTTCGCCCATGTCTCCACCGCCGAGGCGCTGGCGCTGATCCGCCGCGCCAAGGCGGATGGGGTCGCGGTCACCTGCGACACCGCGCCGCCCTATTTCGACCTGAACGAAACCGCGATCGGTGCGTTCCGCA
>JBMFXF010000157.1:0-289 GCA_049964515.1 Acetobacteraceae bacterium
GGGGCAACGGCGACTGAGGCGGGGTCGATCGGCCCCGCCTGCGCCGGAGCGCCGGCGGCGGCCCCGCCCAAGGACGGCAAGGCCGGGGCGCGCGCGGCCTGGGAGCTGGCCACGGGCGCGGTCTCGGGGGCAGCAACGGGGGCAGCAACGGGCGCCGGAGGGGGCGGAAGCGGCGGCGGCACGACGGCCAGCACGCCCCCCGGCGGCGCCGCGCCGGCGGTCGGCGGCTCGGCCTGGCTCGGCTTGCGATGCGTCGGGCCGCTGCCCGCGGCCTGGCGGGACGTCTGGG
>JBMFXF010000157.1:299-7750 GCA_049964515.1 Acetobacteraceae bacterium
GCGGTCGCCGGCGGCGGCCGGCCGGCAGGCGTCAGAGCGGGCGGACCCAGCGTCCCGGCCAGCGCGAGCGTGCCCCCCTGCGCGCCGGCGGCATTCGCCGCGAGTGGCGCCTTGGCCGATGCCCCCTTTACGGTTGCCCCCTGGATCATCCCCTGGACGATCCCCGGGCCCCCCGCCGCCCCACCGCCCGCCGCGGCCGGCGCCGCCGCCCCATCCAGCGCGGCGGCAAAATTCGTCCCGTTGCCCGAGGCGGCGGGCTTCGGCGGCGGCGCGGTGTCCTGCGGCAGGACCGGAAGCGGAGCGGTGGGCATGGCCGGTCCAAGGCAAGATCGGTGCCAACCGGCATCCCCGCCGGACGCGCCCCGTCGGGCGGTCCGGCCGCGCCACGCCCGGCAGCTTCGGCCCGGCAGTTGCTGCCGCGTGGCCATCCCGGTCGCCCCCTCCCCGCATCCGGACCCGCGGCGATCGGCCGATTCCGCCGCCTTCCCGCTCTGGCACGGTTCCTGCGCACCGCCCGCCGACGGCATCGAAGGACCTGGCCCATGTCTTCCCTGTTCGGCGCGCTCAACACCTCGGTCAGCGGGTTGTCGGCCCAGTCGGCGGCGTTCGGCAACATCTCCGACAACGTGGCCAACAGCCAGACGGTGGGGTTCAAGGCGGTCGATACCAGCTTCATCGACTACCTGACGACCTCGACCGCGCAGGAGAACGAGCCGGGCGCGGTCATCACCCGCCCCGACTACACCAACAACGTCCAGGGCACGGTGACGCAGAGCAGCGATCCGCTGGCGCTGGCCATCACCGGCCAGGGGTTCTTCGCGGTCTCGGAACAGAACGGCACGGTGCCGGGCAGCACCGATCCCACCTTCAACCCGCAGACCTATTACACCCGCGCCGGCGATTTCCAGATGGACAAGAACGGCTATCTGGTGAACAGCGCCGGTGAGTTCCTGCAGGGCTGGGTGGTGGACCCCACCAGCGGGGTCGCCAACCAGTCGCAGCTGGCACCGATCCAGGTCACCCAGACCCAGTTCAACCCGGTCGCCACCAGCCAGGTCAGCCTGTCGGCCAACCTGCCCACCTCGGCCGCCGCCGGCACGCCGATCTCCTCGCAAGTGGACGTGTACGATTCGCTCGGCAACAGCCACACCGTGACCATGAGCTGGGCAGAGACCGCGTCGAACACCTGGACCGTCACCCTCTCCTCGCCCGATACGCTGCCCACCACCATCGGCAGCGCGCAGGTGAGCTTCGGCAGCGGCGGCGCCCCGGCCGGCACCATCGGCGCCCTCAGCGGCGCCACCGGCGGCGTGACCGCCGGGACGGGCAGCATCGGCTCCCCGGCCAATCTGACCGTCAGCACCAATTTCGGCGCCGGGGCGCAGAGCTTCACCGTGAACCTCGGCAATTTCGGCCAGGCGAACGGGGTGACGCAATTCGCCGCCTCCACCTACTCGCTGCGCAACATCACCCAGAACGGGGTGCCGCCCGGCAGCTTCACCGGCATCACCATGACCGCGGCCGGCAATGTGGTGGCGAACTACAACAACGGCCAGTCGCAGACGGTGGCGCAGGTCCCGGTCATCACCTTCGCCGCGCCGGATGCGTTGCAGCGCCAGAACGGCCAGGCCTTCACCGCCACCACCGACTCGGGCAACGCCATCGCCCAGAGCGCCAACACCAACGGCGCCGGCGGCCTGGTCACCGGCTCGATCGAGGAATCGAACGTCGATATCGCCACCGAGTTCTCCAAGTTGATCGTCGCGCAGCAGGCCTACGGCGCCAACGCCAAGATGCTGACCACCGCCCAGCAATTGTTGCAGACCACGATCGACATGAAGCAATAGGCCGGAGCCGATGGGGCTCGACGCCGCACTCTCGATCGCCTCCGGCGGCCTCGCCAACGTCAGCGCGGGCCTGGCGCTGGTCTCCCACAACGTCGCCAACGCCGGCACCCAGGGCTACGTGACCGAGACCGCGACCCAGACCGCGCTCGACGCCCAGGGCGTCGGCATGGGGGTGCGGACCGGCCCGGCGATCCGGTTGCTGGACACGCAGTTGCAGGCGCAGGTGCAGGCGCAGACCTCCACCGTCGCCGGGCTCGCCACCCAGCAGAGCGCCTTGCAGGCGATCGACGCCGCGCAGGGCACCCCGGGCCAGGGCCAGGACCTCGCCAGCCTGCTCGGTGCGCTGGGCAACCAGTTCTCCACCCTGCTCAACGACCCCTCCAACGCCACCCAGCAACAGGCGGTGGTGAGCGCAGCCACCACCCTGGCCGGGCAGATCAACACCCTGAGCAACACCTACACCGCGCAGCGCCAGGCGGCGCAGAACGCGATCGTCGCCGGCATCGGCACGGTCAACGCCGCGCTCGCCGCGATCGGATCGCTGTCCGATCAGATCATGGCGGCGAAGGCGGCCGGCCAGTCCACCGCGGATCTGGAAAACCAGCGCGACGCGCAGGTGGCCGGGCTGTCCCAGCAGCTCGCGGTCAATACGCTGGTGCAACCCAACGGCGATATGCTCATCACCACCGCCTCCGGCACCGAGCTGCCCACCCACGGCCCGGCCGATCCGCTGAGCACCGCCCCGGCCAATGTCCAGCCCGGCAGCACCTACCCGGGCGGCGGCATTCCGGCGGTGATGCTGGGCGGGGTGGATGTCACCGCCGCGCTGACCGGCGGGCAGATCGGCGCCAACCTGACCCTGCGCGATTCCACCCTGCCCACCGACCAGGCCGAGCTCGACGAGTTCGCGCAGAACCTGGCCGGCCGCTTCGCCGCGCAGGGTCTCGCCCTGTTCACCGATGCCTCAGGCGCGGTGCCCGCGGGCGGCGGGGTGCCGGTGCAGGCAGGCTATGTCGGCTTCAGCGCAACCATCCAGGTGAACCCGGCGGTCAGCGCCACGCCTTCGCTGGTGCGCGACGGCACCACCGCGATCGCCGGCAGCCCCAGCGGGGCCAGCGCCTTCACCCCCAACCCCGCCAGCGGGCCGGCCGGGTTCTCCACCCTGATAACCCGGGTGCTGGACTTCACCCTCGGCGCGGACGCCCAACCCGGGGTGAGCCAGCCGGCCTCCAACACCACCGGCCTCGGCGCCACCGGCACCCTGGCCGCGCCCTACGCGCCGCAGCCGACCCTGGGTTCCATCGCCACCGCGCTGGTCGGCGCCCAATCGGCCGCCTCCGCCAGCGTCAGCGCGCAGCTCAGCACCGAGCAAGGCGTGCAGACCACCCTCGAGGGCCAGCTCACCAGCCAGTCCGGCGTCAACATGGATACCCAGATGTCGCAGATGATCGCGCTGCAGAACGCCTACGGCGCCAACGCGAAAGTGATCGCCGCGGTGCAGGCGATGTACACCCAGCTGCTGAGCGCGGTGCAATGAGCGGCGCGGTCACCGCCTTCGCCGGCTACGGCACCATGAACACGCTGATCGCGGACGCGCAGACGGTGCGCCAGCGGATGGATCAGCTGACGCAGCAATCCAGCACCGGGCTAATCGCCGAGACCTATGCCGGGCTCGGCCCGGGGGCCGCGGTCTCGCTCAACCTGCACCCGCAGATCGCCGCCCTCGGGGTGTGGCAGGCCAACATCAACGCCGCCACCGCAACCATGGGAATGACGCAGACGGCGATGACGCAGTTGCAGTCCATCGCCTCGAACTTCCGTTCGCAGCTCGATACGTTGAACGGCCTCTCCCCGTCCAATGTGGACAGCCTCGCCGCCTCGGCGCGACAGGCGCTGGTGCAGGTGGCGGGGCTGCTCGATACCACCGACGGCAATACCTATGTGTTTGGCGGCGCCGACAGCACCAACCCGCCGGTGCCCAATCCGGACCAGATCCTCGCCTCCGGCTTCTATACCCAGATCAACAGCGCGGTGGCCGGGCTTGCCGCCAACGGCGCCGCCGCCACGGCGGCCACCACCCTGACGATCGCGAATTCCAACGCCGCCGGCACCTCGCCGTTCTCGGCCTATATGTCGCAGCCGGCGGCGGCGCTGCAACCGGGCATCCCGCAGGTGCAGACCGGGCCGGGACAAACCCAGCCGGTGGGGTTGCTGGCCAGCGCCAACACCTATGCCATCTCCTCGGGCAGCTCCACCACCGGCGCCTGGTCCCGCGATCTGCTGCGCGCGCTCGCCACCATCGGCTCGATGTCGAGCACGCAGGTGGGGCTGTCCGGCTTCCAGGGGCTGGTGAGCGACACCTACAACAGCCTGACCGGGGTGGTGGGGGCGGCGGCCGACGAGGCGGGCGCGCTCGGCAACCAGCAATCGGCGCTGACCGCCGAGGGCACCGCGCTGTCCTCGCAGGTGACCGCACTCACCGCCCAGGTCTCCCCGGCGGAGAACGTGGACATGGCCAAGACGCTGTCGGACCTGTCGCTGGTGCAGACCCAGCTGCAGAGCTCGTACCAGCTGATCTCCGGCCAGACCGCGCTGTCGCTGGTGAAATTTCTTCCGGTCGGATGATGCCGATGCCCCGGCGTTTACCCGGCATTTACCAAGGCGCGCCAGGATGGGTCGCTGTCCGCAAAAGGCGGGGCATTCCGTAACCTTGTGGGCAACAGGAAAACACCATGTCCAGCACTCTGAACTCGATCAACACCAACGTCGGCGCGATGGTGGCCCTGGAGTCGCTCAACGCGACCACCACCCAGCTGAACGCCACCCAGAAGCAGATCTCCACCGGCTACGCGGTGGCGGATGCGGTGGACAACGGCGCCGCCTATGCGGTGGCGCAGCGGGTCCGCTCGGACGTCTCGGCGCTGACCACCGCGAACCAGCAGCTGGGCGGCGTGCAGGGGCTGCTTTCGACCACCAACACCGCGCTCAACGACGCGCAGAATACCATGAGCTCGATGCGCGACGTGCTGGTGGCGCTGGCCAGCGGCAACGTATCGGGCAACCAGCGCACCCAGTACGAGCAGCAGTATGCGTCGCTGCTGGCGAACGTGAAGAGCTTCATCCAGGACGCCAGCTACAACGGCAAGACGCTGATCGGCAACATCACCGGCTCGACCGGGACCTTCTCCGCGGTCTCGGTGGTGCGCAACGAGGTCGGGTCCACCTACGGCATCGGCACCTTCAGCGGCTCCAAGCTCTACGGGTCGCTGAACTTCACCTCCACCCAGCTCAACGGCGCCGGCACGGTGGCGGCGCTGATCACCAACACCGGAACCTTCATCAACAAGTTCAACGCCGTCGGCACCGCGCTCAACACCTACGGTTCCAACACCAACTTCGTGTCGAACCAGATCACCTACAACAGCGCCAAGATCGACAGCCTGAACCAGGGCATGGGGGCGCTGATCGACGCCAACCTGGCGCAGGAATCGGCGTTGTTGCAGGCGTTGCAGATCCGCCAGCAGCTGGGCACCCAGGCGCTGACGTTGGCGAACCAGACCCCGAACACGCTGCTGACCCTGGTCAAGAACGCCTGACCGGCCAGCCGCCGCCGGCGGGGCAGGACGCCCCCCGGTCGCGGCGCCGCGGCCCAAGGACGCGCACGATGTCGAACCTGGTTCTGGAACTCCGGCAGGGCGAGTTGATGATCATCAACGGTGCGCCGATCCGCTTTCGCACCCGCTCGCGCATCGAGCTCACCGCCCATGCGCGCTTCCTGTTCGGCAAGCAGATCATGCTGCCGAACGAGGCCGACACCCCCGCCCGGCGCGTCTATTTCGCCCTCCAGAGCGCCTATATCGGCTCCGAGGAAGAGCGCAGCCGCGCCCTCGTGACCGCGCGCGAGCTGATCGGCGATTTTCGCGCCGCCACCAGCTCCGCCCTGGCCCGCGACATTCTCGACCGCGCGCTCGCCGCGGCCGAGGCCGACGACGGCTACCAGGCGCTGAAACTCGCCCGCCGCATCATGCGCCACGAGGCCGCGGTGCTGCCCCGCCCCGCCGCCACCCTCCCGGAGAACGCCACAGCATGTCCCGCCTGAGCCAAGCCACCCGCGCCTACCAGGCCGGCGCCACCCACCGCTCCCCCCGCGCGCAGGAGGCCGAAGTGTTCCAGATCACCAACGCCGGGCTGCGCGCCGCCACCAGCACCACCGCCCGGGCCCGCGCGCTGGCCGACAACCGCCGGCTGTGGACCACCGTCAACGACCTGATGCGCGATCCCGCCAACGCGCTGCCCACCGAGCTGCGCGCCGCGATCTTCTCGGTCGGCCTCGCGGTGCAGCGGGAGATGGAGCAGCCGGAGCCGAACCTGCAATTCCTGATCGCCATCAACGAGCATATCGGCGCCGGCCTGCTGGCCGGCTGAGCCGCACCATGGGCACCACCCTCAACGCGCTGCCGGGGCTCGTCTCGCTGTTCCCCGCCGCCGGCAGCGCCAGCACCACCAGCACCCTGCTGGGGCTGATCTACAACACCGGCACCTCCGGGGTGGCGCTGGGGGGCGGCAACCCGATCACCGCGCTCACCAACGCCGAGCAGAACCAGACCCAGGACATCAAGGCGACCGCGGCGGAACCGGCGGTGGCGCGCGCCATCGCCAGCTTCACCGCCGCGGTGAAAGCGGCGAGCAGCCCGCAGCAGCTGCTGTCCAATCCCACCGTCATGCAGGTGCTGCTGACCGCCAACGGGCTGGCCGACCAGATCCCCTACACCGCGCTGGCGCAGAAGACCCTGCTGTCGAACGTGAACGACCCCCAATCGCTCACCAACCAGCTGACCGACACGCGCTGGAAGCCGGTGGTGCAGACCTACGATTTCGCCAACAAGGGGCTGAGCGTCATCCAGAACCCCTCGGTCATCTCCACCATCGCCAACGGCTATGCGGAAGTGACCTGGCGCACCTCGCTCGATAAGACCACCCCCGGCCTGTCGGATGCGCTTACCTTCCTCGCCAACGCCTCCACCGTGACCAACGTCAACCAGATCCTGGGGGACCCGGTGCTGCGCAGCGTGGTCACCACCACCCTCGGGATCCCGCTGCAGATCGCCTTCCAGCCGCTCGAGGCGCAGCAGAAAGCGATCACCTCGCAGCTCGACATCAGCAAGCTGCAGGACCCGAAATTCGTCCAGCAGTTCGCCCAGCGCTACCTGATCGCGATGGCGCAGCAATCCAGCAGTTCCGGCACCTCCCAGCCCAGCCTGTCGGCCCTCGCGGTGCAGGCCCAGGGGCTGGTGGTGTGACCCCGCACCCGATTCGCTACCCGGCTCAGAAGGAGCCCCGCCATGGACACGCTCGCCCCCGATCCCGCCGCCCTCGCCGCACGCATCCGCGAGATGATCGACACCGGCCGGCTCAACGCCGCCCAGGCGGTGCTGGCCGCGCTGACCCGCCTCGCCCCGGCCGACAGCACCACCGCCGATCTGACCGCCCGGCTCGGCATCGCCGCCGGGCGGCTGGATGAGGCGCTGGCCGCGCTGGACCCCGCGCTCGCCGCCGATCCCGCCGATGCCGGGTTGCGCCGGCTGCGCGCGGACGTCCAGCATC
>JBMFXF010000158.1:0-7706 GCA_049964515.1 Acetobacteraceae bacterium
CGACATCTCCCCCGAGCGCCTGGCGCGGGCCAAGGAGTTCGGCGCCGACGAGGTGGTCAACTCGCATTCCAACGACCCGGTCGCGGCGATCAAGGACCTGACCCACGGCCGCGGCGCCGATTGCACGCTGGATACCTCCTCCGCACCGGAGGGGCGGATCGCGGCGATCCGCAGCGCCAAGGTCTGGGGCACCATGTGCTTCGTCGGCGAGCGCAACAACGTCACCATCGACGTGAGCCCGGACATCCTGCGCAAGCAGCTGACCATGATCGGCTCCTGGACCTTCTCGGTGATCGGCCAGGCCGAGTGCGCGCGCTTCATCGTCGAGCGCAACATCGCCGTCGATCAGCTGTTCACCCATCGCTGGAAGCTGGAACAGGCCGAGGAGGCGTACCGGCTGTTCGACCAGCAGACCTCCGGCAAGGGCGTGTTCCTGATGTGAGCAGCCGGGCGGCGGTCGCGGCGGCCTATCGGGACCTCGGCCGACGCGGCTTCACCCCGGGCTCGGCCGGGAACGTCTCGGTGCGCGCGCGGGGCGGGATGCTCATCACCCCCACCGGCGTCAGCGCCGAGGCGGTGACCGCTTCCGGCATCGTGCGGGTCGAAGCCGACGGCACCGCGCGCGGCGGCGTGCCCTCCAGCGAGGCGCCGATGCACCAGGCGATCTACCGCGCCTTCCCCGAGGCCGGCGCCATCATCCATACCCATGCCGAGGCCGGCACCGCGCTTTCCTGCCTCGGCCAGCCGATCCCGGCGTTCCACTACATGGTGGTGGCGTTCGGCGGCGCGGACATCCGCTGCGCGCCGTACGTGACCTTCGGCACGCCGGAACTCGCCGCCGCCGCGGTGGCCGCGCTCGCCGGCCGGCGCGCCTGTCTGCTCGCCAATCACGGGGTGATCGTCCATGCCCCGGATCTGGCCGCGGCGCTGACGGATGCGATCGTGCTGGAATCGCTGGCCCGGCAATATCTGCTGGCCCGCGCCGCCGGGCCGGTGCGGGTGCTGACCGCCGAGGAGGTGGCGGCGGCGATCCGCCGCTTCGCCAGCTACCGGGCCGGCGGAGGCTGACGCGCCTCCACCGTCAGGTGCGAGACCGCGCCGATCCCGGCCAGCCGCGTGTGATAGAAGGCGGCATCGCGCGCGGCCGATTCCACCGCGACGATGGCGCCGAGATGCCCCGGCCCCAGCCGCCACAGATGCAAATCGGTCACCACATCGCCCTCCGCCGCCACCGCGGCGCGGATCGCCGCCTCGGTGCGCGGGTCGGTCTGCATGTCGAGCAGGATGCCGCCGGTGTCGCGCACCAGCCCGACCGCCCAGGAGGCGATCACCGCCGCCCCCACCAGCCCGGCCAGCGGGTCCATCCACACCCAGCCGAACCCCCAGGCCAGCGCCAGCCCCAGGATCACCATCACCGAGACCGCCGCATCCGCGGCCACATGCACCATCGCGGCGCGCAGGTTGTTGTCGCGGTGGGTGGCGTGATCCGATTCGGTGAAACGATGCGCCGTCTCCACCCCGCCGATGCGGAGCCGGGCCAGGAACTCGTGCGGTTCGGGAATGGTCTCGATGCTTTCGAGCCCGCCCTCGATCCGGCGGAAGCGGAAACTCTGGCGCGATCCGTCGGGCCGTTCGGTGACCACGCTGACCGCAGCCGCCTCGTCGCTGCCGCCGAGGCGGAACACCGGGGGCGTGCCGGTCTCGAAAATCTCGAGCCGCCCCGGCGGCGCATCGGCGGCCGGCCCATGATGGTGGTGATGGGGATGATGCCCGTCCGCCCCGCCGCCGGCCAGCAGCCAGGCGCTGAGCAGGTTCACGACGAGCCCGAGGGCGGCGATCGGGATCGCCTCGATGAAGCGGATCGGCACCGGGGCGAACAGCCGGCGCAGCGCCTCCACCGCGATCAGCAGCGCGATCATCGCCAGCACGATCGCCGAGGTATAGCCGGCCAGATCGCCGAATTTCCCGGTCCCGAAGCTGAACCGTGGGTCGCCCGCCCGGGTGCGCGCATACCGGTACGCCAGCGCCGCCAGCAGCAGCGCCCCGGCATGGGTGGACATGTGCAGCCCGTCGGCCACCAGCGCGATGGAGCCGAACCAGACCCCGCCCACGATCTCCACCACCATCATCGCGCTGCACAGGATCACCACCGCGCGGGTGCGGCGCTCGGCCTCCTCATGCCCGGTGCCGAGGAACAGATGCGGATGCGGAGCGGACCCGGACACGGGGCCTCAGCGGAGATAGGTGCGGATCAGCCCGACCAGCGCCTCGGCCGCCGGGCCGTCCAGCGCATCGGCGGGCCGGGCCAGATGGTGGCGGACGTGATCCTCCACCACCTCCGCCATCAGCCCGGCCATGGCGCCGCGGGCGCCGGCGATCAGGTGCAGCAGCGCGGTGCAGTCGGCCTCGGCCTCCAGCGCGCGCTCGATCGCCTCGACCTGTCCGCGCAGCCGGCGGACGCGGGCAAGCAGGCGCGGGCGCTGTTCGGCGAGATGGGCCATGGGGGCGATATAGGGTACCCCCCTACCCTGTTGCAACCGCCCTCTTGCCGGCCCGCCCCCCGCCCCCGATAAACCCGCCCGTCACTGCCCGGACCCGTCCGATGCCCGAAATCCACCGCTCCCGCGTGCTCATCATCGGCGCCGGCCCCGCCGGCTACACCGCGGCGATCTACACCGCCCGCGCCGGTCTCGCGCCCGTGCTGGCGACCGGCCTCACCCCCGGCGGGCAGCTCACCATCACCACCGATGTCGAGAACTACCCGGGCTTCGCCGAGATCATCCAGGGTCCCTGGCTGATGGAGCAGATGGCCGCCCAGGCCACCCATGTCGGCACAATCATCCGCTTCGATCCCATCACCGCGATCGACCTGAAGGCACGCCCGTTCCGCGCCCAGGGGGATTCCGAGGACACCTACCTCGCCGATGCGGTCATCGTCGCCACCGGCGCCGAGGCGCGTTGGCTCGGCCTGCCGTCCGAGAAGCGCTACGCCGGCAAGGGTGTCTCCGCCTGCGCCACCTGCGACGGGTTCTTCTTCCGCGGCAAGCGGGTGGTGGTGGTGGGCGGCGGCAACACCGCGGTGGAGGAGGCGCTCTACCTCACCCACCACGCCAGCGCGGTCACCCTGATCCACCGCCGCGACACGCTGCGGGCGGAGAAGATCCTGCAGGACCGGCTGTTCGCGCATCCGAAGATCGCGGTGATCTGGAACGCCACCGTGGCGGAGATCCTGGGCGGCGGCACCCCGGAGGTGGTCACCGGCGTGCGCCTTGCCGACCGCGCCGGCGGGCCCGACCGCATCATCGAGACCGACGGCGTGTTCATCGCCATCGGCCACGCCCCCAACACCGCGCTGTTCGCCGGGCAGCTCGACATCGACGCCGACGGCTATATCCGCACCACCCCCGGCAGCACCCGCACCTCCGTCCCCGGCGTGTTCGCCGCCGGCGACGTGGCCGACAAAATCTATCGCCAGGCGGTGACCGCCGCCGGCACCGGCTGCATGGCCGCGCTGGAGGCGGAGAAATACCTCGGCGCCCTCGCGGCATCCCAGGCATGAGACCGCGGCGGATGGACCACCGCGTCCCGCCGCCGTAGCGTCTTCGCGCACTGGCGAGGGATCGCGGAGATGGCGCTGCTGGAAGAACACCGGATGCTGGCCGATCTGGTGGAGAAATTCGTCGATCGCGAGCTGATGCCGCTCGAGAAGTCGGTGCTGGCGCGGGAGGCGGCGGGCGGCAAATACGGCCTGACCCCGGAGGAGGAAGCCCCGCTGCTGGCGAAATGCCGCGAGCTCGGTCTGTGGGCGCTCGACGTGCCGGAGGCGCTCGGCGGCGCCAACCTGCCGACCGTGGCGCTGATGGCGATCAACGAGGAACTCGGCCGCACCGTGGTTCCCTTCACCTTCCCGCCCGACAGCCCGAACCTGCACATGCTGCTGGCGGTGGCCAGTCCCGAACAGCGGGAGAAATACCTCCGCCCCTACGCCGAAGGCACCGCGGTCTCGGCGATCGCCATCTCCGAACCCGGCGCCGGCGGCGATCCGGCGGGCATGACCACCCGCGCGGTGCGCGACGGCGACGATTGGGTCATCAACGGGCGCAAGATCTGGGTCTCGCGCGTGCCGGCGGCCGATTTCATCATCGTCATGGCCCGCACCGGCGAGGGCAAGCGCCACGAGGGCATCTCCGCCTTCATCGTCGAGCGCGGCACCAAGGGCTTCATCATCGAGCGCGAGATCGCCATGATCGGCGGACGGCGCACCTATGAACTCGTGTTCGAGGAGTGCCGCATTCCCGGCAAGCAGCTGCTGGGCACGCTCGGCCAGGGCTTCGCGCCGATGCAGCTGCGCCTGACGGTGCGGCGGCTGCAGATGGGCGCCTGGTGCCTGGGCATCGCCCGCCGCGCGCTGGCCATGATGTGCGAACAGGCGAAGAACCGCACCACCTTCGGGATGAAACTTTCCGACCGCCAGGCGATCCAGTGGTGGGTCGCCGAGGCGGCGACGCAGATCCACGCCTGCCGGCTGATGGTGATGGACGCCGCGGCGAAACACGACGCCGGGCAGGACGTGCGCACCGAGGCCTCGATGATCAAGGTGTTCGCCACCGAGATGGCCGGCAGCGTCACCGACCACGCGATGCAGACCTTCGGCGCGATGGGCATGACCAAGGAACTGCCGTTGCAGCTGCTGGCCCAGCAGGCGCGGGTGATGCGCGTCTATGAGGGGCCGAGCGAGGTTCACCGCATGGTGATCGCCCGGCGCATTCTCTCCGATCGGCGCTGAGCGGTGCATCCGCTCGAACACTTCTTCTGGCCGCGCGGGGTGGCGGTGATCGGCGCCTCGCCCGACCCGCACCGCATCCGCGGCCTGCTGCTCGCGCATCTGCGCAACAACGGCTTCGCCGGGCGGATCGTGCCGGTGAACCCGAGCTACCGCGAGATCGACGGGCTCGCCTGCCACCCCAGCCTGGCCGCCGCCGGGGAGGGCGTGGACCTCGCCGCCATCGCGGTGCCCGCGGGGGCGGTGCCGGCGGCGCTGGAGGATTGCGCCGCCGCCGGGGTGCCGTTCGCGGTGATCATCACCTCGGGCTTCGCCGAGCAGGGCGGGGGCGCCGACCAGGCGGCGCTGCGCCGCCCCGGCGGGCCGCGCCTGGCCGGGCCGAATTGCGAGGGGTTCTACAACGCCCCGGGCAATCTGGCGGTCACCTTCTCGCCCACCGTGGAGGTGCGCGGACCGGCGGGCGGCCTCGGGACGAAGCGGCTCGGCGTCATCGCGCAATCGGGCGGAATCGGGTTCTCGCTGTTCCAGCGTGCCCGCGCCGCCGGGCTCGGCATCAGCTACGCCATCTCCACCGGCAACGAGGCCGACCTGACCGCGGCCGATTTCCTCGACTACATGATCGCCGATCCGCGCACCGACGCAGTGCTGATGTTCTGCGAGGCGATCCGCGACCCGGACCGCTTCCGCGCCGCCGCCGCGGCCGCGCGCGCGGCCGGCAAGCCGATCATCGCCATCAAGGTCGGCACCTCGGAGGCCGGGCGGCGCGCCGCCGCCTCGCACACCGCCGCCCTGAGCGGGGCGGAGACCGCCTATCGCGCCGTGTTCGCCGCGCATGGGGTGATGCAGGTCGCCGATCCCGCCGCGGCGGTGGCGCTGGCCGGGCTGGTGCTGACCGCCCCGCCGCCGCGCGGGCGCCGCGTGGGGGTCATCACCGTCTCCGGCGGCGGCGGGGCCTGGATGGCCGATACGCTGGTGGCCAACGGGCTGGAACTGCCCACCCTGCCGGCGGCGGTGCAGGACGCCATCCGCGCCTATACGCCGAGCTACGCCGCGCCGGCCAACCCGGTGGATACCACCGCGCAGGGCGCCAACACCGGGCCGATGCTGATGCGCACCGTGGCGCTGCTGGAAGCCTGCGACGCGCTGGACAGCCTGGTGCTGGTCAGTTCCTTCGCCAGCGAGACCCGCAGCACGCTGGACCCGGCGGTGCTGGGCCCGATCGTGGCGCGCGGACGCAAGCCGCTGGCGGTCTGGAGCTACACCGAACCCTCCGGCTTCGGGCGCGCCTCCGCCGCCGCCTGCGGGGTATTCCTGCACACCGATCTGCGCGCGCTGGGCGAGGCGCTGGGCCGCTACACCGCCTGGGCGGAGGCGCGCGGGCAGCCGCGCATCCCGGCCACGCCGCTGCCCCCGCGCCCCTGGCCGGGCGGGCCCGGGCGGGTGCTGACCGAACACCGGGTGAAGGCGCTGCTGGCCGCATACGGCCTGCCCGCCGCGCCGGACCGCCTGGCCCGCACGGCCGAGGAGGCGGTCGCCGCCGCCGCCGCGCTGGGCTACCCGGTGGCGCTGAAAATCCAGTCCCCCGACATCCCGCACAAGACCGAGGCTGGCGGGGTGCGCCTCAACCTGGCCGACGCGGGGGCGGTGCGCGCCGCCTTCCCCGCCATCCTGCGGGCGGCGGCGGCCCATGCGCCGGCGGCGGCGATCGAGGGCGTGCTGGTCAGCCGCATGGCCCCGGCGGGGGTGGAGCTGGCGATCGGCTGCGTGAACGATGCGACGTTCGGGCCGATCCTGATGCTGGGGCTGGGCGGCACCGGCATCGAGCTGTTCGGCGATGTGGCGCACCACCCGGCGCCGGTCAGCCCGGAAACGGCGGCGGCGATGCTGCGCGGCCTGACCGCGGCGCGGCTGCTGGGCGGGTTCCGCGGCGCGCCGCCGGTGCCGACGGCGGAGGTGGCGGCGCTGGCCTCGCTGATCTCGCGGATCGCGGTCGCGCATCGGGACCGGATTGCAGAGCTGGAGTTCAACCCGGTGATCGTCCATGCCGACGGCGGGGTGAGCATCGCCGACGCGCTGGCGTTGCTGCGGTAGGGGGGCGGTAAGGCGCGTCCCGGGTGTCCGGTGCCGGTCGACTTGATGTCGGAATATTGAAGGTAACATTGTAAGGTAACAGGGCTTGTACTGCGGATTGCGGCTGCCCCTCGTTTTGCTACACTTTCGGCAAAGAGTGCAGTGCCGCGAGCATGGCTGCGGATTGCGGCTGCCCCTCGTTTTGCTACACTCGGGCGACCCCCGAAGGGGTTTCAGGCGCGGCTGCGGATTGCGGCTGCCCCTCGTTTTGCTACACTCCCGGCATCGTACGCCTCGATCGCGTTGTTGCTGCGGATTGCGGCTGCCCCTCGTTTTGCTACACTACTCAGGCGAATGTTCCGCTTCGACGCGCCGCTGCGGATTGCGGCTGCCCCTCGTTTTGCTACACTCGATGCCGTAGAGCTCGTCTCGTTTTTCAGGCTGCGGATTGCGGCTGCCCCTCGTTTTGCTACACTAATTTCAGCCACGTCGCGGGACTGCTGCGGGCTGCGGATTGCGGCTGCCCCTCGTTTTGCTACACTCAGCTCCTGAAGTGCCCACTCCCACATTTCGCTGCGGATTGCGGCTGCCCCTCGTTTTGCTACACTGGCAAGCACGACGATCTCCGGGACCTACGGGCTGCGGATTGCGGCTGCCCCTCGTTTTGCTACACTGCCGGCATCCGCCACGGCAGTGTCATCTGCGCTGCGGATTGCGGCTGCCCCTCGTTTTGCTACACTCCCGGTAGTGGTCGGTGCAATGGCGACACTAGCTGCGGATTGCGGCTGCCCCTCGTTTTGCTACACTCTGGAACCAGAATGGTTCGACCGGCGCTAAGCTGCGGATTGCGGCT
>JBMFXF010000159.1:0-7680 GCA_049964515.1 Acetobacteraceae bacterium
GTCGATCCGCCGGCGGCGCGCCTGCCGGCGGGCGGGCTGCGCCCACCCCCGGTGGCGGCTTGATCGCCGCGGGGCCGGGGGCGGGGGCGGCGCTGGCCGCGGTTCATGCCGCCTGCTTTCCCGCCGGCGAGGCCTGGGGGGCGGAGGATTTCGCCACCCAGCTGCGCCTGCCCGGGGTGTTCGGCTGGCTGGATCCGGCGGGCGGGCTGGTGCTGGCGCGAGTGACCTTGGAGCAGGCGGAAGTTCTGACCCTGGCGGTGGTGCCGGCGGCGCGCCGGCGCGGGCGGGGGCGGGCGCTGCTGGCCGCCGCGCTGACCGAGGCGGCGGCGCGCGGGGCGCGGGCGATGTTCCTGGAAGCGGCGGCGGAGAACGCGGCGGCGCTGGGCCTCTATGCGGCGGCGGGGTTTGCCGTGGTGGGGCGGCGGGCGCGGTATTATCCGGGCGGGGCGGACGCGGTGGTGATGCGGCGGGAGCTCAGCCCAGCGCGAACACCGTGATCACCACCTGCTCGGCCCGGCGTTCGCCGGTGGCGACGAAGATGTGGTCCATCAGCCAGGCGTGCGGACCGGGCGGGGCCTCGAAGGTCGGGCTGGCGCGGAAATAATACTCCTCGGCGGCGACCGCCTCGCCCGCCGCCAGCCGCGCCAGCACCGCCGGCGGGCCGCGGCGCAGGCCGCGGTTGACCACCGAGATCAGGGTGCCGTCCTCGGCGCGCAGCATGTAGCGCGCCACCAGCGCGGCGGTGCCGTCGGGGCGGATGATCTGCCAGTCCGCCCCGCCGTCCAGCACCGTGCCGTTCAGGCGCGGGCCGGCGACGGTGCCGCCCAGGATCGGGATGATCCGCCGCGTCCCGACCCCCACCGGCCCCAGCGTCCGCACCGGGCCCACGGCGACATGGGCAGTGAACACATGGGCAAGCGGCGGCGGGACCGGGCCGCTCACGCCGCGCCCAGCAGCCGGGCGCGGCGGGCCAGGCTTTCCGCCGGCCAGTGATCGCGCGCGCGGTAGTATTCCGCCACCGCGGTTGCCCCTTCCGGCAGCACCACCCAGGGCAGTCGGGAGGCGGTGAAGATGTGGATATCGGGCGGCACCAGCTCGGCGCGGTCCAGGGTGCCGACGCGGACGAAGGCGATCTTCTCCCCAGCGCCGGCGTAATGGCTCCACAGCGCGACCCGGCAGGCGGGGCAGCGCAGGATGGTCTGACCCTTGCCGCTGGCCGAGGGGGTGGCCACCGGCTCCGGCGTGCCGCACAGCAGGCTGACCTGCTCGGTCTCGATCATCGCGTTCAGGGCGAAGGCGGCGCCGCTCTCGCGCCGGCACCAGGTGCAGTGGCAGCAATGGACGAACAGCGGCGGGGCCGACAGCGCGAAGCGCACGGCGCGGCAGGTGCAGCCGCCTTCCATCGGGAACGCGGCGGTCATCCCACCTCCGGCAGCACGTCCTGCTTCACCGGCAGCACCGCGCCCATCCAGACCGCGTGCTTGGTGTGGTCGTCGCGCGGGCGGCCGGATTCTGGGTGCAGCAGGATGGTGAGCCCCATGCGGTTGAGCATCAGGAACGGGGCCAGGCTGGGGAACAGCGCCGGCGGGAAGGCGATCTGATACATCGCCTGCACATGCGGGCCGACCGGCACATCGTGCCAGCGGCCCATGCGGGCGGCGGGGAAGCGGGATTCCACCCAGCCGCGCAGGGTGGCGGCGGTGGGTCTGGTGGCCTCGTCGTAGTAGATATGCGCGTGGTACTCGGTGATGGTGGCGGGGTCGCGGGCGGTCTCGGTCATGTCTGCTCCTCCAGCCGGGCGCGCACCGCGCGCTTGGTCACCTTGCCGTAGCCCGATTTCGGCAGCTCGTCCCAGAACACGAAGCGGGTCGGCCATTTGTATTTCGCCAGCCGCCCGTCCAGATGCGCGAACAGCGCGGCCTCCGACACCGGCGCGCGGGCCACCAGCACCGCCACCCCCGCCTCGCCCCATTTCGGGTGCGGCATCCCCACCACGCAGGCCTCGGCCACCGCCGGGTGCAGCAGCAGCGCTTCCTCGATCTCGCGCGGATACACGTTCGACCCGCCGGAGATGAACATGTCCGAGGCGCGGCCGGTGATATAGACCAGCCCGCGGGCGTCGATATGGCCCAGATCGCCGGTATGGAACCAGCCGCCGGCGAAGGCGCGGGCGTCGGCCTCCGGGTTGTTCCAGTAGCCGCGATGCACCGCGCCGCCGCGCACGCAGATCTCCCCGGTCTCCCCGGCCGGGAGCGGCGCGCCGTCGGCGGCGAGGATGGCGATCTCCATGCCGGTGCGCGGAAAGCCGCAGCTGCCCACCGGCATCGCCGCGTCCTCGGTGCTGTGCCATTCGGGCGGCAGCACGGTGATGGCGCCGGTGACCTCGCCCATGCCGTAATACTGCACCAGCACCGGGCCCAGGGTTTCCAGCGCGTGGCGCTGGTCGGCACGATACATCGGCGCCCCGGCGTAGATGACGTAGCGCAGCGAGGAACGGTCGCGCGTGCCCGCCGCCGGATCGCGCGCCAGCAGGTTGAGGATGGTGGGCACGGTGAACAGGTTGCTCACCCGGTGCCGCTCCACCAGCGCCCAGGCCTCGGCGCAGTCCAGCCGCTCCCCCGACAGCAGCACCGAGGCGGCGCCGCGCGGCACCTGCACCAGCGCGTGAACCCCCGCCCCGTGCGACAGCGGCGCCACCACCAGCGAGACATCGCGCTCGGTGGTGCCGGGGATCAGGTCGGCCAGGTGGTTGTTCACCACGAACCCGAGCTGGCCATGGGTCAGCACCGACGCCTTGGGCCGGCCGGTGGTGCCGGAGGTGTAGAAGAACCAGGCCGGGTGGTCGTACGCCACCGCGGCCGGCGGGGCGGCCTCGGCGGGGCCCGCGGTCAGCGCCTGCCACTGGTCGGGGGCGACGGCCCCGGTGCCGGTCTCCGGCAGCCACAGCGACAGCCGCAGCCCGGGCGCGGCGGCGCGCACCGCCGCGGCATGGTCGGGGAAGGCGGGGTCGATCAGCTGCGCGACGGCGCCGGAGGACTCCGCCAGATAGGCCACCTCGGGCGGGGTCAGGCGGAAATTGGTCGGCACCCACACCGCGCCGGCGTGCCAGCAGGCCCACAGCGTTTCCATCTGCGCGATGGAATTGCGCGAATGCACCAGCACCCGGTCGCCGGGGCCGATGCCGCGCGCCCGCAGCCCCGCCGCCCCGGCCCGCGCGCGGGCGGCGAATTCGGCCCAGCTGACCACCGTGGCGCCGCGGATGAACGCGGGGCGGTGGGGGAACCGCGCCGCGGTCTGGTCCAGCAGGACCGCGAGGTTGGGGGTTGGGATCAGCGCAGCGGCTCCAGGATGGAGACGTAGTTCGCCACCGCCGCGCCGCCCATGTTGAACACGCCGCCCAGCTCGGCCTTCGGCAGCTGCATCGTCCCGGCCTGGCCGGTCAGCTGCATCGCCGTGATGGCGTGCATGGAGACCCCGGTGGCGCCGATCGGGTGGCCCTTCGCCTTCAGCCCGCCCGAGGGGTTGACCGGCAGCCGCCCGTCCTTCGCGGTCCAGCCTTCCAGCACCGCGCGCGCGCCCTGGCCCGGCGCGGTCAGGCCCATCGCCTCGTATTCCAGCAATTCGGCGATGGTGAAGCAGTCGTGGGATTCCACGAAGGAGAGATCGCCAAGCCGGAGGTCGGCGGCGTCCAGCGCGCGCTTCCAGGCCTCGGCCGCGCCCTCGAAGCGGGTAATGTCGCGGGCGGCGATCGGCAGGAAATCGTTCACCTGCACCGCGGCGCGGAAGCGGACCGCCTTACCCATGGCGCGCGCGGTGTCCTCGTCGGTCAGCACCAGCGCGGCGGCGCCGTCGGAGACCAGCGAGCAATCGGTGCGCTTCAAGGGCGGCGCGACATAGGGGTTCTTCTCGCTCACGTTGCGGCAGAAGGCGAAGCCCAGGTCCTTGCGCATCTGCGCATAGGGGTTGTCCACGCCGTTCTTGTGGTTCTTGGCCGCGATTGCGGCCAGCGCGTCGGACTGGTCGCCCCATTGCTGGAAATACCGCTCGGCGATGCGGCCGAACACGCCGGCGAAGCCGGCCGGGATGTCGGCCTCCTGCTTGCGGTAGGCGGCCTTGAGCAGGATATCGCCCACCTCCGGCCCCGGGGTGGCGGTCATTTTCTCCACCCCGATCACCAGCGCGAACCGGCCGCGCCCGGCGAGCAGGAAATCGCGCGCGCCATGCACCGCGGCGGAGCCGGAGGCGCAGGCGTTCTCGAACCTTGTCGCCGGCTTGAAGCGCAGCGCGGGCAGGTGTTGCAGCACCAGCGAGGCGGGGAAATCCTGGGTCGAGAACCCGTTGTTGAACAGGCTGACGAAGCTGGCGTCGATCTCCTCCGGCGCGATGCCGGCGTCGGCGATCGCCGCCCCGGCGACGCGGCCGATCAGGCTCTCAACATCGGGGTCGTCGAGCTTGCCGAACGGTGAGTGGGACCAGCCCACGATGCAGGCTTCGGTCATGGCGTGCTCCTCCGGGTCGATCGCGGGCAGTCTATCGCCGCGCCGGGGGGGAGCGGAAGCCCGGGTTGATCCACATCAGTCGCCCCGGCCGCGGCGTTCCTATATAGCGCCCATGGACACAGCGACCCCCATCCCCGATTCCACCGTTGCCGCGGCCCCGCTCGACAACCTGGTTCATGCCGCGGAGGCGCGGCTCTCGCATGGCTTGTCGCCCACCGCGCTGGGCCTGGCGTGGCAGGACTGGGCGACCCACCTCGCCAACAGCCCGTTCCGCCGCCTGGCGCTGACCCGCGACGCGCTGCACCAGGCGCGCCGCTTCGCCGAGGTGGCGATGACCGGCGAGCCGGCGGTGGCGCCGCCGCCGGGCGATCACCGCTTCGCCGCACCCGGCTGGCGGCAGCCGCCGTTCCTGCTGGCCGAGCAGGCGTTCCTGCTGGCGCAGCAATGGTGGGAGCAGGCCGCCGCCGGTGCCGAGGGCACCGGGCGCGCCGATGCCCGCATCGTCGGCTTCATGGCCCGGCAATGGCTCGACATGCTCTCGCCGTCCAACCTGCCGTGGCTGAACCCCGAGGTGATCTCGGCCACGGTGGAAAGCGGCGGGCGCAACCTGCTGGCCGGCACCGTCAACGCGTTGCACGATCTGCACCGGATGCTGTCGGGGCGGCCGGATGGCGCGTCGTTCCGGGTCGGGCACGACATCGCCGCCACGCAAGGGCGGGTGGTGCTGCGCAACCGGCTGATCGAGCTGATCCAGTACAGCCCCACCACGGCGACGGTGCGCCCCGAGCCAGTGCTGATCGTGCCGGCCTGGATCATGAAATACTATATCCTGGACCTGTCGCCGCAGAACTCGCTGATCCGCTGGCTGGTGGGGCAGGGCTATACGGTGTTCGCCATCTCCTGGCACAACCCGACCGAGGCCGACCGCAACCTCAGCCTCGAGGATTACCGGGAGCTCGGGGTGATGGCGGCGCTCGAGGCGGCGCTGGCCATCACCGGCGCGCCGCGGCTGCACGCTACCGGCTATTGCCTGGGCGGCACGCTGCTCTCCATCGCCGCCGCGGCGATGGGCCGCGACGGCGACGACCGCCTTGCCTCGGTGACCCTGTTCGCCGCGCAGACCGATTTCACCGAGGCCGGCGAGCTGCAATTGTTCATCACCGAGGACCAGCTGGATTTCCTCGACGATCTGATGGGCGCGCAAGGCTATCTGGACAGCCGGCAGATGGCCGGCGCGTTCCAGATGCTGCGCGCCAACGACCTGATCTGGTCGCGCGCGGTGCGGGCCTATCTGCTGGGCGAGCCGGAACACCCCTCCGACCTGATGGCCTGGAACGAGGACGGCACCCGAATGCCGGCGCGGATGCACAGCGAGTATCTGCACCGGCTGTTCCTGGACAACGATCTGGCCGAGGGACGCTTCCCCGCCGGTGGCGCGCCGGTCTCGCTGGCCGACATCCGCGCGCCGTTCTTCGTGGTGGGCACCGAGACCGATCACATCGCGCCGTGGCGCTCGGTGTTCAAGCTGCATCTGCTGAACGACCGGGATCTGACCTTCGTGCTGACCGCCGGCGGACATAACGCCGGGGTGGTGAGCGAGCCGGGGCATCCGCACCGGCACTACCGCATCCTGCGCCGCGCGCATGGCGACCGCTACCGCGACCCGGAGGGCTGGATGGCGGCGGCGGCGCTGCGCGAGGGCTCCTGGTGGCCGGAATGGAGCCGGTTCCTGGACCAAGCGTCCGGCCCGCCGGGCCCGCCGCCGCCGCTGGGCAATGCCGCCTATCCCGCCACCGAGGCCGCACCGGGGCGCTATATCCATGAACGCTGATCCCGCCCCCCCCCAGCATGAGCGCCACGCTTGGTCGGCCGCCCTGCTGGCGCGTGCCACCGAGGGCCCGCCGCTGCCCACCGCGGTGGCGCATCCCTGCGAGGCGCACGCGCTGGCCGCGGTGGTGGAGGCGGCCGAGGCCGGGTTGATCGTGCCCATCCTGGTGGGGCCGGAGACCCGCATCCTGCGCGCCGCCGCCGAGGCCGGGGTGGACATCGCGCCGTACCGGCTGGTGCCGGCCCCGCACAGCCATGCCGCGGCGGCGGCGGCGGTGGCGCTGGTGCGCGCGGCGGAGGCGCGGCTGCTGATGAAAGGCTCGTTGCACACCGACGAGTTGTTGCACGAGGTACTGATCCCGGCCACCGGGCTGCGCACCGAACGCCAGATCAGCCATGTGTATCTGATGGACGTGCCGAGCTATCCGCGCCCGCTGCTGATCACCGACGCGGCGGTGAACATCGCGCCCGATCTGATGACCAAGCGCGACATCGTGCAGAACGCGATCGATCTGGCCCATGCGATGGGCAACCCGGCGCCGCTGGTGGCGATTCTTTCGGCGGTGGAGACGGTGACGCCGCGCATTCCTTCCACCATCGAGGCGGCGGCGCTGTGCAAGATGGCCGATCGCGGGCAGATCACCGGCGGGGTGCTGGACGGGCCGCTGGCGTTCGACAACGCGATCAGCGAGGCGGCGGCGGCGGAGAAGGGCATCGTCTCGGCGGTGGCGGGCAAGGCCGACATCCTGGTGGTGCCGGACCTGGAGGCGGGGAATATGCTGGCCAAGCAGCTGACGTTTCTGGCCGGGGCTGATGCGGCCGGGGTGGTGGTGGGGGCGCGGGTGCCGATCATTCTGACCAGCCGAGCGGATTCGGAGCGGACGCGGATTGCGTCCTGCGCGGTGGCGGTGCTGCTGGCGCGGGGGTAGGGGCGCTCAATACCCCCGCAACAACCGCCGCAGATAGGCCCGCTCCAGCGCCGACCGATCCGGATCCGCCTCCCGCCGCCGCAGCGTGGTCTCGATCGCGCGGGTCTGCCGCAGCGCCGGATTTTCCGGCAGCCCCAGCCGGGCCATCGGGTCCGCCGTGGCGCCCGGCAACAGCCCACCCAGCCCCGGCAGCGCCATCGCCGCGCCATGCCCGGCCGCCGCCATCGCCTTCGCCAGCGCTTGCCCGCCCTGCTGCAACGCCGCCACCGCCCGGCGCTCGGCAGCCTCGGCGGCGGCATCCCGGTTGGCGGCCAGCGCCGCGGCGGCATCCCGCATCGCCGCGCGGGCCCGGGTCAGCGCCGCCGTCACCGGGCCGGTGCCGGTGCGCGCGCGCAGCGTGCCGGCCTGGGTGCGCAGGCCAAGCT
>JBMFXF010000160.1:0-7662 GCA_049964515.1 Acetobacteraceae bacterium
TGCGGCGGCACAGGCGCTGCTCGCACACCAGTACGAGCCGCCGCCGGCGCAGGCGGCGTCCTGCGATCCCGGGCCGCTCAACCGGCGCCTCGTGCTCGCCCGCCTGCTGCATCCGGGCGACACGCTGGTCCCGCCCGCCCCCGGCCTGACCCTGACCACCGGCAACGCGGGCGGCACCGAGCTGGTGGTGAACGGCCACGCCGGCCCGCCGCTCGGGGCGACCGGGGTGGTGCTGCACGGGGTGAAGCTCACCCCGCCCGGCTGATCCCGCGCCCGCCGGGCGCTACATATGCCCCACCTCGTCCGGCACCTGATAGAACGTCGGGTGCCGGTACGGCTTGGTGGTCCCGGGCTCGAACAGCGCTCCCGCCTCGGCGGGGTCGGAGGCGGTGATCGCCGCCGACGGCACCACCCACAGCGAAACCCCCTCGCCGCGCCGCGTGTAGGTATCGCGCGCCGCCTGCAACGCCAGCTCGGCGTCGGCGGCGTGAACCGATCCCGCGTGCTGATGCGCCAGCCCGTTGCGCGAGCGGATGAACACCTCCCACAACATGCTGTCCGGTTCGCTTGCCATGGCTCAGGCCGCCCGCGCCGGGGCGGCGGCTTTGGCGGCATGCGCGCGCGCCGCCTCGCGCACCCAGGCGCCCTCAGCATGGGCGCGCCGGCGCGCCTCCAGCCGCTCGGCGTTGCAGGGGCCGCCGCCGGCCAGCACGCGGCGGAACTCCTCCCAGTCGATCGGGCCGTGCCGCCAGTGCCCATCGACGAAGCGGAGCTCCGGGTCGGGGATGGAAAGCCCCAGGTACTGCGCCTGCGGCACCGTCGCGTCCAGGAACTTGCCGCGCAGCGCGTCGTTGCTGAAGCGCTTGATCTTCCAGCGCATGGATTGGTCCGAGTGCTGGCTTTCCGTATCCGGCGGGCCGAACATCATCAGCACCGGCCACCACCAGCGGTCCAGCGCGTCCTGCGCCATCGCAAGCTGCGCCGGCGTGCCGCGCGCCAGGGTCAGCACGATCTCGAAGCCCTGGCGCTGGTGGAAGCTCTCCTCCTTGCAGATCCGGATCATCGCCCGCGCATACGGGCCATAGGAGCAGCGGCAGAGCGGGATCTGATTCATGATCGCCGCCCCATCGACCAGCCAGCCGATGACGCCGATATCGGCCCAGGTCAGGGTGGGGTAGTTGAAGATCGAACTGTATTTCGCGCGCCCATCGAGCAGCTGCTCCACCAGCGCCTCGCGGCTCACGTCCAGCGTCTCGGCCGCCGCATACAGGTAGAGCCCGTGCCCGCACTCGTCCTGCACCTTGGCCAGCAGCGCGGCCTTGCGGCGCAGGCTGGGGGCGCGGGTGATCCAGTTGCCCTCCGGCCCCATGCCGACGATCTCGGAATGGGCGTGCTGGCTGATCTGGCGGATCAGCGTGCGCCGGTACGCCGCCGGCATCCAGTCGTTGGGCTCGATCTTTTCCTCGGCGTCGATGCGCGCCTGGAAGCGTTCCAGCGCCGCCCCCGGCTCGGCCTCGGCCGGGGTGCGGTCTTGCTGATCCAGCGCCTGGGCGTACATGAAAACCTCCGTCGTGGCCGGGGCAGGCTACCCCGCCGGCGGGGGCGGCGGCAAACCGCGGCATCGGCGCGACCGCCACAGCCCGACCGGGTCCATCCCCCGCGCCAGCAGCTTGCCCGCCACCATGCGCACGATGCGCGCGATATCGGCCACCGGGCGGAAATGGCTGGCCCGGGCCCCGGCCGGGTAGCGGCTGGCGATCGGCACCGCGACCACGGCGAACCCGGCGCGCCCGGCCTCGATCAGCGCCTCGCTCTCGAAGGCGAACCGCTCCGACCCCGCCCCGCCGCCGGCCAGGCGGCGCGCCAGCGCGGCCGGATACACCCGAAGCCCGCACTGGCTGTCGGTCACCGGCTGGCGGGCCGCCCAGGAGACCCAGAAATCGGCGATCCGGTTGGCCAGCAGCCGCCCAGGCGGCGTGTCGGGGCAGGGGGTGCGCGCGCCGATCACCACCCGTCCCGCCGCCGCCGCATCCAGCAGGCGGGGGATGTCGGCGGGGTCGTGCTGGCCGTCGGCATCCATTGTGGCGATGAAGCCCACGCCCTCGGCCAGCGCGGCGCGGAACCCGTGGCGCAGCGCCGCCCCCTTGCCGGCGTTGGGCCGGCGCGGCAGCACCCGCGCCCCGGCCGCCGCGGCCTCCACCGCGGTGGCGTCGGCCGAGCCGTCATCGACCACGATCACCCGCGGCGGGCCCGGCAGCGCCAGGCAGGCGCGCACCAGCGGCCCGATCGTCGCGGCCTCGTTGAAGGCGGGGATGACGATGGCGGCGCCGGCGAGATCGCCCGCTTCCGTCCGCTCCGGCGCATCGCTATGCTGAGCCTTCATAGCCCACATCAAAGCGCAGCCATGCACGAAGCGCCAGAGCAAACTCCGCCGGAACCCCGCGCCGCGGCGGAATCCTGTGACGTTCTGGTGATCGGCGGCGGCCCGGCCGGCGCCACCGCCGCGGCGATCCTGGCCGAGGCCGGGCGCGATGTCGTGCTGCTCGACAAGGACCGCCATCCGCGCTTCCACATCGGCGAATCCCTGCTGCCGCGCAACCTCGCCATCTTCGACCGGCTGGGCGTGCGCGAGCGCATCCACGCCCTCGGGGTGTTCAAGCCCGGCGCCGAGTTCGTCGCCGATTCCACCGGCGAGCAGACGGTGTTCTCCTTCGCCGAGGGACTCGATCGCCGTTTCACCCATTGCTACCAGGTCCCGCGCGCGGCGTTCGACGCCGCCCTGCTCGACAATGCCCGCGAACGCGGCGCGCGGGTGGCCGAGGCAACCCGGGTGCGCGCGCTCGACTTCACCCCCACCGGGGGCGCCGTTGCCACCGCTGTCGGGCCGGACGGGCCGCGCCGCATCGCCGCCCGCTTCGTGCTGGACGCGTCCGGGCGGGACACGTTCCTCGCCTCCCGCCTCGGTCTCAAGGCGCCGGACAAGCGGCTGAACACCGCTGCCGTCTATGGGCATTTCCGCGGCGTCGTGGCCCGCGGCGGCGAGCACGAGGGCTGCATCACCGTCCATCTGGTCGAGGACGGCTGGTTCTGGATGATCCCGCTGCCAGCGGGCGTGATGAGCGTGGGCTTCGTCTCCGGCCCCGCGGCCTTCCGCGACCGCGCCGGCTCGATCGCGGACCTGCTGTTCGCGCACATCGCCGCCAGCCCCTCGGTCGCGGCGCGGATGCGCGACGCGCAGCTGATCTCGGAAGTGACCGCCACCGGCAACTACGCCTACCGCGCCGCCGCCCAATGGGGCGAGGGCTGGATGCTGATCGGCGATGCGTTCGGCTTTCTCGACCCGGTGTTCTCCTCGGGCGTGCTGCTGGCGATGGCCTCGGCGGAGATGGGGGCGGCGGTGGCCGACGCCTGGCTGCGCGACCCCGCCGCCGGGCGGGCGCTGGCGCGCGCCACCGAGCGGCGGCTGCGGCGCAGCATGAACGAACTCTCCTGGCTGATCCGGCGCATCAACCATCCGGTGATGCGGGCGATGTTCCTGCGCCCGCGCAATCCGTTGCGGATGCGCGACGGGCTGATCTCGGTGCTGGCCGGGCATTTTCTTTACGAGCGGCCGGGCTTCGGGGTGCCGCTGATGCTGTTCAAGGCGACGTACTACCTGATGAGCTGGGCTTGGCGGCTGGGGATGCCGGGGGTCGGGGCGTAGCATGATGCCAACCGGCCGTATGGCCGTCTCTTCCGGCCATAGGGCCGGTTGGTAGTGCGCCGGGTTGGCGGGCGGCGGCGCACGAAACATGAACCGATACCAGCCGACGTTCACCCATGCCTTATGGGGCAACATCAAGGCCGGCGGGTATGACTCCAAACTGCCCCTGCATCCGCCAGGCCTTCGCCCGCCCGCTACCGCCAGGCAAATCGCTCAGGATTTCATCCCCCTTTTCCGTGTCCCCCCCGCGCGGCCCGCCCCTCGACCGTCCTCCGCTGGCGAGGAGAAGTCGGATGGCATCTATTTCGGCATGTTCGGCTGCACTTGCGAAGCCAGGAACGGGCAACATGCCGCGTCATGGTCACCCCCTGACCGGCGCGATCCGCGGGCCGGCGCATTGCGTCGATAGCGACGACATCTCGCGCGCGATCACGGGTGGGCCGAGAACGGCTCGCATCGGGTGCCAGACATGCGTAGGGATCGTGCTCACGTAAATGTGATAGCCCGTGTCGCTGGTTCCGCGCATTTCTGTTGACGGCGTCCTGGACAGCCCCCTCGTGTGGGCACAGGCGGCGCCCCGTGACGGAGCCGAGGTGGAGGAGCAGGCGCAATGGGGGATAGCGCAAGTAATGCCGCTGATCTGAGGGCGGCGTGGGTGTTGGCCGCCCTTGGCGTCGATGTGCGGCGGCTGGCCGCATTGGCGGCCGCACGCAAGGCGGCCGAGCAGAGGCTGGCGGCCGCGACCGCCACTCTGGCTGGCGATCAGACCCCTGAACCGGACGCGGTGAAGACGCATCTCATCCGCGCGCTGAGCGAGATCGACGCGGCCTTCAAGGGCGCCCAGGACGTCCCGGCCTATGTCGCGGTCGGCCAGCGCTTGCAGGTCTTCGACCCGCTGGCCGCCCTGCTCGCGCAGCGGGTGCCCTTGCTGGCGCGTCTGACCGCCGCGGACCTGGCGGATCCGGCCGACGCGACGGCGGAGGATCTCGCGACATTACCGGCCGAGACGAAGCCTGACGCGATCCGCGCCCTGCTCGACGCCGTGCCGCCCTCGGCCGAGGTGCTGGCGACAGCGACGGCTGCGATCGAGGCCCGCAAGCATTCGGTCAAGGCGCTGGCAGACAAGATTGCAGAGCGCAAGCGCTTGGCCGCCGAGCGCCAGAAAATCCTCGACGAGCTGGCGCTGGCGACCGATCCGCCGGGGGCCATCGAGGCCCAGCGGAACGCGATCGAGCTGGCCCGTCAGAAGGTCCGGGATGCGCTGCCCCCAATGGTGGATGCTCCCGGTATCGCCGAGGCCAGAGATGAACTTGCCAAGGTCAAGGCCGCGATAGAAGCTGCCAGGTCGGCTATCGCCAAGCGGGCGACCGGCAGCAGTTTCAAGACCGACGGCGCCGACTTCGCGGGCCTTGCCGGTGCCGCGCAGCTGACGAGGAGCCAAAAGAAGGCGATCGACCGGCTGATCGAGACCGAACTCAAGAAGTCCGATGCGGAGGTCGAGGCGATTGACTTTCGGACCATCGCGCAGAGCGCGATCGCCCATGTTGACGACGTGGCTAAGGTCAAGGCGACCTATTCGAACGGGACAACGCCGAGTTCCGAACTTGTCCAGAAATTCGAGCAGTTGACCGCCCTTGCCCACAAGTCGCCGACGATGAAGGACGCATTGTACGACCTTCAGGGGCGGGCCGCGAACCAGTTCCCGATCAAGATCGTCCCAGGTATGAACGGTGCCTGTTGCTCGCGGGCCTCGTTAGACCGGCAGATCAGTATCTCCGAGAACTACGCGACTTCGTTGACCCCTGCCCAGCTGGTACAGACCATCGCACACGAGGCCGGGCACGCAAAATACACCCCCAGCACCGACAATGCCGCGACGACCCAGCAGCAGTGGGTCGATATCGAGGTACGTAAGTGCCTGATCGACGAGGCGGAAGCCACGCTCTTCAACTGCCAGGTCCGGCAAGAGATCCTCGATGCCGGTGGCGAGGACATCGGAGTGGCCGGGGCGGGGGCGAGCAGCTACATTGGCATTTACGAGCAGTACAAGGCCAACGCCATCACACGCGAGCAGGCGCTCGATCGGATTGCATCCTCTTTCGGCACTTCCGAAACCACTTCGACGGACGGCCAGAATTACGACAGCTATTACCGGAACTGGGCGAGGGGGGCCGCCCCCGGGCATCTGCCGCCGTGACGGATTGGCCGCGCGCGCTCTGGCCGATCTCCACGGGCGATTCCACCGTGGCCTTGCCCGACCCGGGCTGTCGGCTCACATTCAGATAAAAGACGGAGACGCACCCATGACAGACGCCGCGCGACTTTTCGATATCCTGCAACGTCTGTCAGGTGCCGGACCGATGCGCCCCGAGACGGTCGGGGCCCGGATCGGCGTCGTGCTCGCGCGTGATCCGGCGGCCTCCGACGCGGTGAAGGACGTCTTCGCCAGCGCCGCGGTCGGGGGCAACCTGGTCGAAGCGGCGAGACTGTCCTGCCCCGCCAGCACGCTCGCCGGGACATCCAGCTCCCTCGTGCTGACGCTCGCGCCGGCGGTGCGAATCGGGAAGGCCGATGTCCGCGAAGCCTACGGCGCGGAAAGCAGCACCATCATACCGACGCCGCGTGAGCCGCCTGGCAGCCCGATGGGGTTGTGGTATCGCCGCGACTGGGCCGACGTGCTGTTCTCGTTTTCTACCACCGAGGACCGGCTGATCGGCGTCATCATCGACGAGAGGGAGCCATAACGGAGCGCTTGCTGGTAGCACCCGCCTGACTTCACGGCTCGCGAGCTGCCTCCGCCGCCTGATGGTGCTGGACGTTTATGTGGCTAGCCATGCCCCCCGCTCTGTCGCCGACGTCGATACCGGTTGGTGGGTCGGGTCAGTGGTCCCCCAGGAACTCCCGCACCGCCTCGATGAACAGCGCCTGGCGGTCGTGATGCACCCAGTGCCCCGCGCCCTCCACCTCCAGCACCCGCGCGTCGCGGAAATACGCCAGCCGCCCGTCCTTCGCCGGGCTGGTGGCCCAGCTCTCGCGGCCATAGACCAGCAGGGTGGGGCAGGCGATCCGGCCCCACAGCCCGGCGATCTCCTCGCGTGTCAGATCGACCGGCGGCCAGACCCGCACATAGGGGTCGAATTTCCAGCAGAACGTGCCGTCCTCGTTCTGATTGACCGCGTGTTCGGTCAGGTGCCGCGCCATCGCCTCGGACAGATGCTTGTTCGCCTCCTGCATCCGCTTCAGCGCCGCCTCCACCGACGGGTAGCGCCACGGCACTTCCGAGGATTGCGCCCGGCTCTGCGCGATCCACTCGGCCAGCCGCTCGTGCACCGGCTTGGCCGCCCGCTCAGCGGCCGATCGCGGCCCCGGCCCCATCCCCTCGATCGCCACCAGCCGGCGCACCTGCTCGGGGAACACGCCGGCGAAGCGCAGCGCGATGTTCCCGCCCAGCGAATGCGCCACCACCGACACCGGCGCCAGCGCCTGCGAATGGATCAGCTGCGCGAGGTCGTACACGTAGCTCGCCATCGGGTAATGCCCCGAGGCCGACCACGCCGAATCCCCGTGCCCGCGCAGATCCGGCGCGATCACGTGATAACGGGCGCGGAAGGCACGCGCGATGTCGTCCCAGCTGTGCGCGTGATCGCGCCCGCCGTGCAGCAGGATCAGCGGCGGTGCCCCGGCATTGCCCCAGTCGAGGTAATGCAGCCGCAGACGTTGCGAAAAATACCAGCGCGAAACCGGCCCCGCCTCCTCGTGCATCGCCGCGCTCACAGCGGCGGGCGCATCCGGTGCCAGCCGGTGGCGCGCTCATAGGCCGCCGCCACCCGCAGCACCGTCGCGTCCTCGAACCAGCGGCCGACGAACTGCACTGCCAGCGGCAGCCCCGACGCGCCGAGCCCCGCCATCATCGCCAGCGCCGGGTTCCCGGTCACGTTGAACGGCGTGCGCGCCTGGCG
>JBMFXF010000161.1:0-3073 GCA_049964515.1 Acetobacteraceae bacterium
CTGCTTGTCAGCAGGACCCGCGGCTTGACACCGGCGGCCTGAAAGAACCGCTCGGCGAGCTCGCGGGTGCCCGAGCCTTCCTCGCGGGCGATGAACGCCTCCCCAGAGAGCATGGTGGCGGGCAGCGGCCCATGGCCGACGAAGGGATGGCCCGGGGCGGCGATGATCACCGAGGGATGGTCGGCGAACGCCTCCCCGCTGACCGGCAGATCGGCCGGGGGGCGCCCGGCGATGACGAGATCCACCGTCCCCTCGATCAGCGCCTGGAAGATCTCGCGCCGGTTGCCGTCACGCAGGTTGAGCGTCACCGCTGGGTAGGCGGCCTGGAAGCGGGCGAGCATGTGCGGGACGATGTATTTGGCGGTCGAGACCAGGCCGACGCTGATCCGCCCCCCGGTCAAGCCTTTGTGGGCCTGCAACGCCCGGTCCGCGTCCTGCAGCGCCTGAAGGATCGTCTCGGCGTGACCGAGCAGGGCGCGGCCGGGTTCGGTCAGCCCAATGCGCCGGCCGGCGCGCTCGAACAGGGCGAAGCCGCTCACGCTTTCCAGTTGGCGGATCTGGGCCGAAACCGCGGCGGGGGTGAGGTGGAGTCGCTCGGCGACGCGGGCGAAGGCGCCGGAGCGGGCGGCTTCGGCGAAAATCTGAAGCTGGCGGATGGTGGCCTGGCGCATGGGCGATAGATAAAGAATTACTTGTCGAATCGGCAAGTTCTTTTTGCTTTTCTATGTTGATTGTCTCCCCTAGCTTCCGCCTCGGACCCAGACCCCAACCAGCCAGCAGGACAAGCCCATGGACAATCCGGCCAGTGGCAAGATCACCGACATGAAGGAGCGCTACCGCTCCGGCGTGCTGAAATACCGGCAGATGGGCTACTGGGAGCCCGACTACCAACCCAAGGATACCGACGTGCTCGCGGTGTTCCGCATCACCCCGCAGGACGGGGTGGACCCGGAGGAGGCCGCCGCCGCGGTGGCCGGCGAAAGCTCCACCGCGACCTGGACCGTGGTCTGGACCGACCGCCTGACCGACAGCGAATACTACCGCGCCAAGGCGTATCGCCTGGACCCGGTCCCGAGCACGCCCGGCCAGTGGTTCGCCTATATCGCCTACGACCTCGATCTGTTCGAGGAAGGCTCGATCGCCAACCTGACTGCCTCGATCATCGGCAATGTGTTCGGCTTCAAGCCGCTCAAGGCGCTCCGGCTCGAGGACATGCGCATCCCCGCGCATTACCTCAAGACCTTCCAGGGACCCGCCACCGGCATCGTGGCGGAGCGGGAGCGGCTCAATTGCTATGGTCGGCCGCTGCTCGGGGCGACGATGAAGCCGAAGCTCGGTCTGTCCGGACGCAACTACGGCCGGGTGGTCTATGAGGCGCTGCGCGGCGGCCTCGATTTCACCAAGGACGACGAGAACATCAATTCGCAACCCTTCATGCATTGGCGCGATCGGTTTCTATATTGCATGGAGGCGGTGAACAAGGCCGCGGCCGAGACCGGGGAGATCAAGGGGACCTATCTCAACGTCACCGCCGCCACGATGGAGGACATGTACGAGCGCGCCGAGTTCGCGCGTTCGCTCGGCAGCGTGATCGTGATGATCGACCTGGTGATCGGCTACACCGCGATCCAGTCGATGGCGAAATGGGCCCGACGCAACGACATGATCCTGCACCTGCACCGGGCCGGCCATTCCACCTATACCCGCCAGAAAACCCATGGGGTCGCGTTCCGGGTGATTGCCAAATGGATGCGCATGGCCGGTGTGGATCACATCCACGCCGGGACCGTGGTGGGCAAGCTCGAGGGCGATCCCAACGTGATCCGCGGCATCTACGATACCTGCCGCGAGTTGCACGTGCCGCAAAACCTCCAGCACGGCATCTTCTTCGACCAACCCTGGGCCAGCCTCAAGCGGCTGATGCCGGTCGCCTCAGGCGGCATCCATGCCGGACAGATGCACCAGCTGCTCGGCTATCTCGGCGAGGATGTGGTGTTGCAGTTCGGCGGCGGCACGATCGGTCATCCGATGGGCATCGCCGCCGGCGCGACCGCCAACCGCGTCGCCCTGGAAACCATGGTCAAGGCCCGCAACGAGGGTCGCGACCTCTGGAACGAGGGGCCGGCGATCCTGGCCGAGGCGGCGCGCTGGTGCCAGCCGCTGCGCGCCGCGCTCGACACCTGGAAGGATGTCACCTTCGACTACGCCTCGACCGACACGGTCGATTTCCTGCCGACGCCCACCACCGCCTGACCGCGCCGCACCGACGAAGGAGCCGGACCATGAAGCTGACCCAGGGGCAATTCTCGTTCCTCCCGGATCTCACCGATGCCGAGATCACGGCGCAAGTCGCCTACGCACTCGATCAGGGCTGGGCGGTCGGCATCGAGCATACGCGCGATCCGCACCCCCGCAATATCTATTGGGCGATGTGGGGGCACCCGATGTTCGACCTGCGCGATCCGGCCGGGGTGATGATGGAGCTGGAAGCCTGCCGGCGCGATCACGGCGATGGCTATATCCGCATGATCGCGTTCGATAATCGCAAGGGCTGGGAGTCGATCCGCATGTCCTTCATCGTCAACCGCCCAGCCGAGGAACCTGGCTTCGAGCTGGTGCGCGGCGAGGGCGAGGGGCGCCGTATTGGCTACCGGCTGCGCGGTTACACCACCGTCCGCCCGCCCGCCACCTGAGTTGTTCCGGAGCATGATGATGCCCGCCGCGCGAATTGCCCCCTCGCTCCTTGCGGCCGATTTCGCCCGACTTGGGGAGGAAGTCGCGCGCGTAACCGCCGCCGGCGCGGAGCTGATCCATCTCGACGTGATGGATAACCACTACGTTCCTAACCTGACTTTCGGGCCCCAGGTCTGCGCCGCGCTGCGTCCGCACACCGCCGCGCTGCTCGACGTGCACCTGATGGCCCGGCCGGTCGATGCGCTGATCGGGATGTTCGCCGAGGCCGGGGCCGATATCATCAGCTTCCACCCGGAGGCCTCCGATCACGTCGATCGGTCGCTCGCGCTGATTCGCGAGCGCGGCTGTCAGGCCGCGCTCGCGCTCAACCCGGCGACGT
>JBMFXF010000161.1:3083-7591 GCA_049964515.1 Acetobacteraceae bacterium
GTTGGACCGGCTCGACATGGTGTTGTTGATGTCGGTCAACCCGGGTTTCGGCGGCCAGGCCTTCATCCCGACGACGCTGGGCAAGGCGCGCGCGGCACGGCAGCGGATCGCGGCGCACGTCGCCGCCGGCGGGCAGCCGATCCGGCTCGAGATCGACGGCGGGGTGAAGCCGGCCAACATCGCCGCGATCGCCGCGGCCGGAATCGATACGTTCGTGGCCGGCTCGGCGGTCTTCGGGGCACCCGATCCGGACGGCGGCTATCGCCGGGTGATGGCGGCGCTGCGGAGCGAGATTGCCGCCGCCGCGCCATGGTGCGCGCCATGAACGCGCCGGTCGAAGTCGCCGCGCAGACGGTGGATCTGCAGGCGCTGTTCACCGAGAGCAAGGTGGGCGAAACGCTGGCCGCGCTCGAGCGCGATCTGGTCGGGCTGCAACCGGTCAAGACCAGAATCCGCGAGATCGCCGCGCTGCTGCTGGTGGAGCGCGCGCGCCGCCTGCTCGGCCTCGCGGCCGAGCCACCATCGTTGCATATGTGCTTCACCGGCAATCCCGGCACCGGCAAGACCACCGTCGGGCAGCGGATGGCGGCGATGCTGCACCAGCTGGGTTATATCCGGCGCAATCACGTGGTCAGCGTCACCCGCGACGACCTGGTCGGCCAGTATATCGGCCATACCGCGCCCAAGACCAAGGAGGTCCTGAAGAAGGCGATGGGCGGCGTGCTGTTCATCGACGAGGCGTACTATCTCTACCGCCCCGAGAACGAACGCGATTACGGCCAGGAGGCCATCGAGATTCTGCTGCAGGTGATGGAGGATCGGCGCGATGATCTGGTGGTCGTGCTGGCCGGTTACAAGGACCGGATGGACACGTTCTTCCGCAGCAATCCCGGCATGGCGTCGCGGATCGCGCATCACGTCGACTTCCCGGACTATACCGCCGAGGAGCTGTTCCGCATCGCCGGCCTGATGCTCGAGCAGATGCATTACCGGCTGAGCCCGGACGCCGCGGTGGCGCTCGGGGAGTATATCGCGCGGCGGATGCGCCAGCCGCGCTTTTCCAACGCGCGGTCGATCCGCAACGCGCTCGACCGGGCCCGGCTGCGCCAGGCGAACCGTCTGTTTGCTGGCAACGGGGGCGCACTGGACCGTTCGACCCTCGCCACGATCGAGGCGGCCGACATCCGGGCCAGCCGGGTGTTCGCGGACTGACCCGGACATGAGGGGGGAAACCATGCATCGGCAGAAGACCTTCAGCAAGTTCATCATCGAGGAGCAGCGCCGCGACGCCCGACCGGATCCGGATTTTACCGCGCTGCTCAACGATATCCAGACCGCCTGCAAATACATCGCGGTTGCGGTCTCTCGCGGCGGAGCGGCGACGAAGACCCCGATGGGCGCCAACGTCCATGGCGAGATCCAGAAGCCCCTCGATCTGCTCACCAACCAGATTATGGTACAGACCTGCGAATTCGGTGGCCAGGTGCGGGCGATGGTGTCAGAGGAGATGGCCGATCCCTACGTGGTTCCAGATGGGGGGGCGCGTGGACGCTATCTGCTGGTATTCGATCCGCTGGATGGATCCTCCAATATCGACGTGAACTGGACCGTCGGGACGATCTTCTCGGTGCTCCGCGCCCCGGAGCACGCGGCGGTACCGCGGGCGGAAGACTTTCTGCAACCCGGAACGTGCCAACTCGCCGCCGGCTACGCGCTCTACGGCCCGGTCTCGATGCTGGTGGTCAGCCTCGGCTCCGGCGTCCATGGCTTCACCCTTGACCGCGAGATCGGCGCCTACACCCTTACCCATCCCGATCTGCGCATTCCCCCCGGCGCGCGGGAGTTCGCGATTAATGCTTCTAACGAACGGTTCTGGGAACCGCCTGTTCGTCATTACGTGGAGGAATGTATCGCCGGCAAGGCAGGCCCGCGGGGCGAGGATTTCAACATGCGCTGGATCGCCGCGATGGTGGCGGAAGTGCATCGGATCCTGATCCGTGGGGGGGTTTACATGTATCCGCGAGACACGCGCGATCCCTCCCGGCCGGGCCGGTTGCGTCTCCTCTACGAGGCCAATCCGATGGCAATGCTGATCGAGCAGGCTGGCGGGGCGGCTTCCACCGGTCGGGAACGCCTGCTGTCGCTGCAGCCGCGCGACATCCACGAGCGCGTGCCCGTCATCCTCGGTTCCCGTGAGGAAGTGGAGCGGGTCGTGCGATATCACGCCGCCTTCGATCGCGGCGAGGACCTCGCCTTCGAGACGCCGTTGTTCAACTCTCGCTCGCTGTTCCTCCGGAACGCCTAGCAGGGACCGCCCGCATGTCCAGGAAGCATCCCATCGTTGCCATCACTGGCTCCTCTGGCGCCGGTACCACCACGGTAATGTCTGCGTTTCAGCAGATTTTCCGCCGCGAGGGCGTGAACGCGGCGATGCTGGAGGGCGATGCGTTCCATCGTTATGACCGCGGCGAGATGCGCGCGCTCATGGCGGAACGCCAGAAGGCCGGTGATAACACGTTGAGCCATTTCGGCCCCGAGGCCAATCTGTTCGCGGAGCTCGAAGCGCTGTTCGCCGGGTACGGCGAGACCGGTACTGGTCGTATCCGAAAATACCTCCACAGCGACGAGGAAGCCGCGCCATATGGCCAGCCCAGTGGCACCTTCACGCCGTGGTTCGATCTGCCGGAGGGGACCGATCTGCTATTCTACGAGGGCCTGCATGGCGGCGTGCAGACGGACCAGTGCGATGTCGCGCGCCACGTCGATCTGCTGATCGGCGTGGTACCGATCATCAACCTGGAGTGGATCCAGAAGCTGCACCGCGACAAGAAGGCGCGTGGGCATTCGCACGAGGCGGTGGTCGATACTATCCTGCGCCGGATGCCGGACTACGTCAACTACATCACCCCACAGTTCTCGCGCACCCATGTCAATTTCCAGCGCGTACCGACGGTCGATACGTCCAATCCATTCATCGCCCGCGATATCCCCAGTCCCGACGAGAGCATGCTGGTCATCCGCTTCGCCAATCCGAAGGGGATCGATTTCCCCTATCTGTTGTCGATGCTGAAGGACAGTTTCATGTCCCGGCCTAATACCATCGTCTGTCCAGGCGGCAAGATGAACCTGGCGATGCAGCTGATTTTCACGCCAATGATCTGGCAACTGATGGACCGCAAGAAGCGGAGCGCGTGATCCATCTCGCGACCGAACCGGAGGAAACCGAACCATGGCACTGATCTCGATGCGCCAACTGCTGGACCACGCCGCCGAGCACGGCTACGGCGTCCCAGCCTTCAACATCAACAACATGGAGCAGATCCACGCGATCATGCAGGCGGCCGACGCCTGCGCGAGCCCGGTGATCCTGCAAGGCTCGGCGGGGGCGCGGAAATATGCCGGCGAGGCGTTCCTGCGCCACCTCGTCGCCGCGGCGGTCGAAACCTGGCCCGACATCCCGGTGGTGCTGCACCAGGATCACGGCGCCAGCCCCGCGGTCTGCCTGCGCGCCATCCGCTCCGGCTTCACCAGCGTGATGATGGACGGCTCGCTCGGCGAGGACATGAAGACCCCGGCGAGCTACGACTATAACGTGGCCGTCACCGCCCGGGTGGTGGAGCTGGCCCGTGCCGTCGGCGTCTCGACCGAGGGCGAACTCGGCTGCCTCGGATCGCTCGAATCCGGCACCGCGGCCGAGGAGGACGGCTCCGGCGCGGCCGGCCGGCTCGATCACGCGCAGTTGCTGACCGATCCCGACCAGGCGGCGGATTTCGTCGCCCGTACCCGGGTCGATGCACTGGCGATCGCGATCGGCACCAGTCACGGCGCCTACAAGTTCTCCCGCCAGCCGACCGGCGAGATTCTCGCCATCGACCGCATCCGCGCGATCCACGCCCGGATTCCGACCACACACCTGGTGATGCATGGCTCCTCCTCGGTGCCGCAGGAACTGCTCGCCGTGGTGCGTGAATACGGCGGCGCCATCAAGGAAACCTATGGCGTGCCGCTGGAACAGATCCGCGAGGGCATCCGCCACGGCGTGCGCAAGGTGAATATTGACACCGACATCCGCCTGGCGATGACCGGAGCGATGCGGCGCGTCATGGGCACGCGACCGGAAGAGTTCGACCCCCGCAAGTTCCTCGCCGCCGCGGTGGCGGCGACCGCGGCGCTGTGCCGCGAACGGTTCGAGGCGTTCGGCAGCGCCGGACAGGCCCCGCGCATCCGTCCCATCCCCCTCGCCGTGATGGCGGAGCAATACGAAACGGGCCGCCTCGACCCGCGTATCGCCTGACCCCCGCGGCGCGCCACCTCACCAGGAGCCGAGCATGACCGCAACCGCCGAACTTGCCGTCCTTGCTGAAAGACGAACGATCCAGAAAGACATTCCCGCCCGCCCCACCGGGCCGGTGCAGGAGATGGCCAATGCCATCCGCGCGCTTGCGATCGACGCCGTGGAAGCGGCGAAATCGGGCCATCCGGGGATGCCAATGGGGATGGCCGAGCTC
>JBMFXF010000162.1:0-7580 GCA_049964515.1 Acetobacteraceae bacterium
GACCCGCAACGCCGCGGGCAAGCGCACCTACACCAACAGCTTCGTCACCGACCTGCCGGTCTCGGCGGCCAACGTCGCGGAACTGGCCGCGTGCGGGCGGGCGCGGTGGAAAATCGAGAACGAGACCTTCAACGTGCTGAAATGCGGGGGCTACAACCTCGAACACAATTTCGGGCACGGCAAGAAGACCCTGGCCAGCGTGCTGGTGGTGCTGAACCTGCTCGCCTTCGCCGCCCATACCGCCGCACGGCTGGGATGCCTCGCCTGGGCCGAGGCCATGGCGGCGCGCAAGGCGAACTACCGGTTCTTCGAGCATCTGCGTACCATCACCGCCTATGTCGTGTTCCACGACTGGGAGCAGCTGCTGGGGTCAATCACCGACGCCGCCATCAGGCCACCCTGACGGCGAAAGACCTGCGAAGCCGCTGCAAAAGACGACCAGAAAGGGGAAGGATAAACCGACAGAAACTTCAGGAAACCACGGATTTAGAATTGCTGTCGGCCCCGCGCCCGAACCGCCGCGTTCACGCGAAGGCGGGCCGCGACGGTGGTGCGGGCGTGGGCGCGGAGATCGGTGCGGCCGGGCGGTTCTGCCGCAGGCAGGCCGCGCCGTCCGCCACCACCCGCCACACCGCCGCGGCCAGCGCCTTGCGATCCGGCCAGGCGGCCGGGTCGATCGGCGCGTGCAGCAGCACCGTCGCCCGCATCCCGCGATGCCGGCCCAGCCGCCAATAATGCCCGGCGAGATCCATATCCCCGTACCAAGCGAACAGCGGGCGCGTGGCCCGTCCGGTGGGCAAGCCCGCCAGCCGGTCATAGACGATGGAGACCGGCTGGATCAGCGGCGGCGCCGCGCCCTCGGCCACCGCGAAAAACGCGCTGCGGAACGGCATCACCCGCGATCCGTCCGAGGTGGTGCCTTCGGGAAACAGCACCAGGTTGTCGCCGCGGGCGAGCCGCGCACGCAGCGCATCGCGCTCCCGCCCGGTGGCGCCGCGCTGGCGGGAGACGAACTCGGTGCGGCCGAGCCTGGCTACCCAGTTGACCACCGGCCACGCCCCGATTTCCGATTTGGCGACGAAGCAGGCGGGCAGTTTCGCCCCCAGCACCGGGATATCCAGCCATGACGAATGGTTGGAGACAAACACAACGCTGCGCGCCCCACCGGAGCCGGCCGGACGCGCGCCGATCACCCGCACGCGCACGCCCAAAAGCCGGCAGACCACCGCCCAGTAGGCCCGCGCGAACCAGACCTTGCCCGCCCCGGGGGCCGCCAGCAGCAGCGCCTGCACCGCCATCGCCGGCAGGGTCCACAACGCCACCGCCGCGGCCCGGGCGATGGCACGCGCCGAACCCGGCAGCACCCGCTGGTGGCGCTTACGGAACAGGAAATCGCCGGTCGCTGGGTCCACCCCGCCGCCGGGCGGGATCATCGGACCGTCGGCGCGGCGCAGGCGGCGAGGAGCGGCGTCCATGACCGGGACGTAATCCCGCGCCCGCGACGGGACAATGGCAGGGGCGTGACGTTGCCGAGACATCCGCCGCGTCCGCCCGGCCTGGCCAGCGCGGTCAGAACGCCTGACCCACGCCCAGATACAGCTCGAACGCTCCCGACCCCGGCATCCGCACCGCCGGCACCGCAACCTGCGCGCGGATTGGCCCGATCGAGGTATAATAGGCCAGCCCCGCCCCGATCCCCACCCCGAAGCGCGGCGCCCCCCCCGCGGTTACCGCCCCGGTGTCGGCGAACACCGAAAACCCCCAGGCACGCCCGATTCGCTGGCGGAACTCCGCGCCCAGGGTGGCGATCTCGGTCCCGCCGATCGGCTGGCCGTCCGGGAACTGCGGGCCAAGCGACTGAAACCGATAGCCCCGCACGGTAGCCGACCCGCCGGCGTAGAAGCGCTGATCGGGCGGCAGGGTGAAGGCCGAGCGTGCGCCCAGCGCCGCCCCGAACAGCCCACGCAGGGCCAGCACCCCGCGCCCAGCCCCCTCGAGGTCGAGGTAGATCGCCCCGCTCGCCTCGGTCATCAGCACCGAAGTGTGGCCGAGCAGCGACTGGGTGGGCGCCAGCAGCAGCGCGAATCGCGCCCCGTAGGTGGGATTGAGCGCGCTGTTGGCGTCGTCGAAGCGCAGCCAGAACGGCAGCCGGACCAGGTAATAGACGCGCGAAACCCCTTGCTGGCTTATAGTCTCCTGCTCCCCGGCCAGGCCCAGGCTCGCCGCCCAATGCGCCGACAGGCGCCTGTCCACCCGCACCGCCTCCGTCACCGCGGTCTGCGTGTAGGGGATCAGCACTTGATGAACCGCGCCGGCATCGAGCTCGAGGGTCCGGCCCACAGCGGACCCGTCCGGAGCGCGATAGCGGGCGGCCAGCCGGTAGCCGGGCTGGATTTCGGCATTGCCCCCGCCCTGCATCGCGCCGGTCAGATCCAGCTGCCGCGCTTTCCCGAACAGGTCGCGGTCATGCCAGCCAGCGGTAACGCCAAGGCCGATATCGGTGCTGTAATCCAGCCCGGCATCCAGCACGTGACGCGCCCGCTCGCCAAGCGCGAACGTGAGCGGCAGCCGCCCGGCCGCATCGGGGGCGGTGCCCAGCTCCGCCCTTGCATAGGACAGGATCGGCAGGTCCAACAGCTGCGCGCGCATCGCCGCCACCCGCGCTGGGGTCAGCACCTGCCCGGAATAGCCGGCCAGCCGCCGACGCAGGAACCCGGGGCGAAGGCCGCGCAGCCCGGTAAAGCGGAGCGGTCCGATGCGCAGCACCGGCCCCGGCACGGCGCGGAAGGTCACATCCATGCGCGCGCTGGCGGCGTGCAGGATGGCCGGCGGCAGGCTGACCCGGGCCAGAGCGTGGCCCTCGGCGCGCAGCGCCGCGAGCAGGCGGGCCTCGGCGTCGAGGACCGCACCGGCGCGGGCCGGCTCGCCTGGATGCAGCCCCAGTGCCTTGCGCGCCGCGAGCGGTACCGCGCCGGCGATGCGCACCCGCCCCAGCCGGAACAGCCTGCCGGGATGAAAGCGCACGCTGACCCGCGCCGGCGACCGCGCAGCATCCAACCGCGCCAGCAGCCCGGGGGCGTCCAGCGTCATCCCGTCGATGCGGATCACCGCCCGCCCCTGATAGTAGCCGAATGCCGCGAGGACGGTATGAAACCGCGTGAGATCGCCGCGCGCACGGGCCAGCAGCGCGAACGGCCCCACCGGAGCGGTCCGGCGCAACGCGCGCAGTTCGGAACTGTCGGCCAGCGCCGTGGCCAGCGCGGGATCCCCCACCGGGCCGAGATGCAGCGTGTAAGGCACCGCCGGCGCCGCCCCCACCAGGGCCAGCGCCAGCACCGCGCCCAGCAGGCGAAAGCGTCCGTTCATTCGGCCGGTTATACCGCGCGCGCCGGCGATGCCGGCAAGCGGAGCCGCCCGTCACGGCCGCGGTCATCGCGGCACCGGGCCGGCCGACGCGGCCGGACACGCGGCCGGCTACGCCGCCTCCCGGATGGCATAGACGAACCCGTCCGCCTCCGTAGCCAGCCGCGCCGCCTCCGCGGCCAAGGCATCCGCCGCCGTGAGCACGCCGCCCGCCTCCTCGCCGGTCCGCCGCACCGCCTCGGCCACATGCGCCGCATTTCCCGTCGCCTCCGCGGTTCCCGCCGCCACCTGCTGCACCGCGCGCACGATCTCGGCCGTCGCCGCGCCCTGCTGGCCCACCGCCGCGGCAATCCCGCCGGCGATCGCGTGCATCCGCTGGATCGTCCCGGCGATCGAGCGTAGCGCCTGCACCGCCGCCCCGGTCGCTCCCTGCATGGCCGCGATCTGTCCGCCGATCTCCTCAGTCGCCCGCGCCGTCTGCGTGGCCAGGGTCTTCACCTCGGCGGCCACCACCGCGAACCCCTTGCCCGCCTCGCCGGCGCGCGCCGCCTCGATCGTTGCGTTCAACGCCAGCAGATTGGTCCGTCCCGCGATATCGCCGATCAGCCGCACCACCTCGCCGATCCGTCCCGCCGCCTCGGCGAGGCCGGTGACGGAACGGTCGGTCGCCTCCGCCTCGCGCACCGCCTGGCCGGCAATCGCGGCCGATTCCGCCACCTGCCGGCCGATTTCCGCCACCGAGGCCGAAAGCTCCTCGGCACTCGCCGCCACCGCGCCGACATTGGCCGACGCTTCCTCCGACGCCGCCGCCACCGCGGTGGTGCGCCCCCCGGCATCGCTGGCCATGGTCGAGAGCGTCTGCGCGGTCTCGCGCATCCCACCGGCCCGGCTGCCCAGGTCGCGTGCGATCGCGCCCACCGTCTCCTCGAACCGGGCCACCAGCCGTACCTGTCGGGTGGCACGATGCCAGGTGAGCACCGGGCCGACATAGGCACCGTCGCGGTCGCGGAGCGCGCTGATGACGAGGTCGAACCAATCCTCGGCGAGCCGGATCCGCACGCGCGCCGGCAGCGCGGAGGGGGCCGCGAGCCGCCCGGGCGAAAGCGCCGGATCGTCGCCCAACATTGTCACCGGCCGCCCCACCAGCGCCTCCGGCGGCACTGGCAGCGCCGTCGCCACCGCGCCCAGCAGCTCCATCCCGCGCGGGTTGATGTAGCTGATGACGCCGTCAGTGCCCGCGGTCAGCAGCCCGATCGGCAGGTTGCGGATAATCTCGGCCTTCACGAAGGCATCGCGCACCACGCCACGCAGGGTCTCGAGCGCGGCGGCCATACGGCCGATCTCATCGCGCCGACCTGCCATGACGATGCCGGCTGCCGCACGCGTGTCGCCCGCCGCCATCGCGGTCACCAGCCGCGTCATCGCCCGCATCGGCCCGCCGATCGCCCGCGCGGTCAGCCAGCCGGAGATCACCAGCACCGCCCCGATCGCCAGCGCAATCAGGGTCAACCGGCGTTCCGCCGCCCGGCGCGCGGCGGTTGCCGCCGCCTCCTGCCGCCGTGCCGCCCGGTCGAACGCCCCGGCCGCGGCGCGCAGATTGCCGGCCAGGCTGCGCTGCAACAGCGCTACCGGTCCCGATACAAAATGATTAAGAACGATCGTCTGCTTGACGGCTGCGCGCGCGGCCTGGCTGATCCCCTCGCCCAGCAGGGCCAGCGTGCGGGCATCGCCGAGCGTCGCGGTGGGCAGCGGCAAGGCCTGCAACGCTCTCATGGCCGCCGCTGCCGCCTTACCCTCCCGGGCGATACCATCGGCGGCGACGAAATTGCCGGTGGCGAGAAACTGCAACGCGGCCAGTTCCAGCCCCTGCATATGCTCCCGGTAACGGTCGAGCCACCGCCGCGCCCGCGCCAGCACCGCCGGGTCGCTGGCCACCGGCCCGGCCGGCGCCGACGGCGCGCTGCCGGGAATGACGATCGCGGCGGCCGGCCCGCTGCCCGGGATGATGGAGGCCGCCTGCCCGCCCTGCGCCAGATCGGCGCTCAGCGCGCTGGCGCTGCTCGCAAAGTCTCGGCGCGCCTCCAGCAGATGCGCGCCACGGGTCCGCAGCAACCCGCGTCGCAGCGCCTCCGTCTGCCTCAGCATCAGCGCGAACCGACGCAGCGACGCGGCGGCGGCGGTGAGCTCGGTGCCAGTCAGCGGATCGCGGTTGCCGCGGGCCGCGCCGCTCAGGATCGCCTGTCCCCGCCGGATCAGCGTCGCCCCGCGGGCCTCGGTCCGGGCCAGGCCGGGGAGGGTCTGATCGGCCGCCAGCGCATCGGCCAGCGCACCCAGCCGAGCGCCCACCAGCAGCACCTCCGCCACCTGGCGCTGCGCCGTCCGTGCCGCGGCCACCCGCGCCCCCGCCCGCGCCAGCGAATCCATCCCCGAACGCGCCGAGGCAAACAGCGCGCCCAGCAACAGCAGCGCCAGGGCGGCGGACAGCGCGAGCTTGCCCCCGGTCGAAAGGTCACGCAGCCGTGGCAACACCAGCGAACTCCGTCATCGTCGCCGCAGGCTGCCCGGCAAGTTGCTAACCTGGGGTAAACGCCCGCGCGGCCAGAAACACGCCGGCAATGGCGCCGGACGCGATCAGCCATGCCGCAGCCGCATAGGCCGCATTCCACCGCGTGCTGACCTGCCACGGAGAAACCCCAAGCCAGCGCGCAGTGGTGATGGCGCTGGCCGACATCGGCGTTACCCCCACCGCCAGACCCCAGCCCAGCATGGCGGCGAAGGCCAGCGCCGCCGGAGGCACCCCCAGCGCCGCCGGGTGCGGCAGCGCGGCGCCGAGCACCGCCACCACGGCGATGGGGTTGAGCCCGATCTGGCCAGTGGCCATCAACAGCGGCGGCACGGCAAGCGGGATCAGAATCGGCGGCACCCCGGCCAAGGCCCCGCTCACGCCCAGCATCCCCAGCGCCGCGCCCAGCCCCACCCCCAGAAAGCCGGAGGCGCCCAGCACCGTCGCCTCGGCGCGGAAGGCGGGGCTGCGGGCGGCGAAACGGACGGCGCGGCGGCCCAGCAGCGCGAGCCGCCGCCAGCCGCGCGCCGGCAGCTGCGCCATCACCCAGACCAATGCCACCAGCGGCACGATCAGCGTGACCGCCGTGACCAACCCCAGATGCAGCAGGGAGCCGACGGCCTCCGCCAGCGCCATCACCAGCGCCACCAGCCCGATCAGCCGCAGGTGCACCGCCCAGCCGCCGGGCGGCGCGAGCGCCGGCTCGGGACGGGCACGAAAGCGCAGCCGGTCCTCGGCCCAACCCGCCGCCCCCATCGCCAGCGCCGCCAGAAACCCCAGCGGAACCAGTCGGCCCATCGGCGCGGCCGGCACCGCGGTGGAGACCACGGCGGTCATCACGTTGAGCGGGCTCCAGCAGTTCATGACGCAGAAGCCGCGGTAGATCGCCATCAGCATCCGCCGGGCGCGATCCGGCACCGCGGCAGCGGCGGCCGCCTCGGCGCGGATCACCATCGCGCCCAACAGATCGATCGCGCCGTAGGACAGGATGATGCCGAATACGTGCCCGCCGGCGGCCAGCGCGGCGTAGCGCCGGCCCGGCGGCTGGGCGATCAGCTGCCGCCCACAGGCCCGGACCAGGGGCGAGGTCTCGGCGGCGTCGCGCAACGCGCTGAGGGCGAAATAGAACGCGGCATAAGCCGCCCCGCGCCGCCAGCCGGCCAGAAACAACGCCACCGGCGGGGCGCCCCGACGCGCGGCCAGCGCAATCCCGGCCAGACCAGCGGCGGTGAAACCGGCCAGCACCACCCGCGCGTAGCGGCGCTGGCGCGGCCATTCCCCCAGCAGAAAGCCGATCAGCGCCAGACCGGCGAGGTCGCCGGCAAGCGCGCAACCGGGAATGGCGGAAATCAGCACGCCAGCCCAGGCCAGCGCATAGAGAAAGCCGGCGCGCGGCAACGCGGAGGGCACGGGCGGGACTCCGGGACGGGGATGCGGCGGCAGGATGCCCCGCAGTGGAGCGAACGACCAGGGCAGACGAGGGGCCGCGCCATCCGCATCTTGATACGCGGCCCCGAACGCCCCAAACACCTCCCCTCAGCATCGTCAGCCCGCCCGTGTCCCCCATCCAGCCCATCCGCGGCACCACCGACCTGATCGGCGAGACCGCCCGCCGCCACCGCCACGTCATCGACACCGCCCGCGCGGTCGCGGC
>JBMFXF010000163.1:0-7560 GCA_049964515.1 Acetobacteraceae bacterium
CCTTCGACCAGGTGGAATCACCGCGCCACTACGCCTGCGCGCCTCCGTTTCTGCCGCTCGCCGCCCGACCGGACGTGGTGGTGTTCCAGACCGCGCCGCTGGTCCGTCCGCTGCGTATCGTCGGGCCGGTGACCGCCGAGCTGTTCGTCGCCTCCGACGCACCGGATACCGATTTCACCGCCAAGCTGATCGACGTCCATCCCGCCTCGGCCGATTATCCGCGGGGCTTCGCCCTCAACCTGACCGACGGCATCCTGCGGCTGCGCTATGCCGAGGACCGCACCCGGCCGCGCCTCAACGTGCCGGGCGAGCTGCGCCGGGTCCGCATCACTCTGTTCCCTACCGCCAATCTGTTCCTGCCCGGCCATTGCGTCCGGCTGGATATCGCTTCGGCCAATTTCCCGAAATTCGACGTCAATCCGAACACTGGCGAGCCCGAGGGGGCGTCCCGACGGCGGCGGATCGCCGTCAACACCATCTACGCCGACGCCGCGCGTCCGAGCGCAGTCATCCTGCCTGTGCTGGCCGGATGAGCGCCCTCAAGCCTCCGGCACGTTCGCCGCGAGTTCGGCGAGCCAAGCCGCGGCCGATCCGTCGGATGGCGCGCGCCAGTCCCCGCGCGGCGAGAGCGACCCACCTGCCGTCACCTTGGGCCCGTTCGGCACCGCCGAACGCTTGAACTGCGAGGTGGCGAAGAAGCGGTGCAGGAACACCGCCATCCAGCGCCGGATGGTGGCCAGATCATAGGCGGGTCGCCGGTCGGGCGGGAACCCGGGCGGCCAGGCGCCGCGCGCTGGATCCTCCCACGCCGCCAGCGCGAGGAAGGCGATCCGGGACGGGCGGAAGCCGTAGCGCAGCGTGTAGAACAGGGTGAAATCCTGCAACGCATAGGGGCCGATGCTGGCTTCCGTGCTCTGCGGCGCCGCACCGGGAGCCACCGGGATCAGCTCCGGCGAGATCTCGGTGCCCAGGATCGCCTCGAGAATGCTGCCCACCCCGGGTGCGAACTGGCCGGAGGCCGCGACCCAGCGGATCAGATGCTGGATCAGCGTCTTCGGCACGCCGGCGTTCACGTTGTAATGCGACATGTGATCGCCGACGCCGTAGGTACACCACCCCAACGCCAGCTCGGACAGATCGCCGGTGCCGATCACGATGCCGTCGTGATGGTTTGCCAGCCGGAACAGGTAGTCGGTGCGCAGCCCGGCCTGCACGTTCTCGAACGTGATGTCGTACTGCGCCGCGCCCTCGGCATAGGGGTGACCGAGATCGGCCAGCATGAGCCGCGCCGCCGGGCGGATGTCGAGTTCCCGCGCGGTCACGCCGAGCGCGCCCATCAGCGCCAGGGCGTTGCCCTTGGTGGCGTCCCCGGTGGCAAAGCCCGGCATGGTGTAGGCCAGGATATCGGCGCGATCCCGCCCCAGCCGATCGAACGCGCGGGCGGTGACCAGCAGCGCCTGGGTGGAGTCGAGCCCGCCGGAGACGCCGATCACGGCGCGGCGGATACGCGCTGCCTCCAGCCGCTGCGCGAGTCCGGCCACCTGGATATTATAGGCCTCGTAGCAATCCTGTTCGAGCCGCGCCGGATCGGCCGGCACGAACGGGAACCGTTCCACCGTGCGGCGCAGGCCGAGGTCGGTCAGCGGCGGGGCCAGGGTGAACTCCACGCGGCGGAACCCCTCGACTGCCGCCCGATGCTGCTGCGCGGTGTCGTCGAATGTACCCTGGCGCATCCGTTCCTGGCGCAATAAATCAAGGTCCACGTCGGCCAGCGCGATCCGTTCGCTGTCGGGGAAGCGTTCGGTCTCGGCCAGGGTTGCGCCGTTCTCGAAGATGCTGGCCTGACCGTCCCAGGCAACATCGGTGGTGGATTCCCCCGCTCCGGCGGCGGCGTACACATAGGCGGAGAGACAGCGCGCCGATTGCGAAAGACACAGCATCCGCCGTGTCTCGGCCTTGCCGATGGTGATCGGGCTGCCGGACAGATTGGCCAGCACGCTGGCGCCGGCCAGGGCGGCCAGCGAACTGGGCGGGATCGGCACCCACAGATCCTCGCAGATCTCGGCGTGAACGATCAACCCGGGCAGATCGGCGGCGGCGAACAGCAGGTCGGGTCCGAACGGCACCTCGGCCCCGGCGAAACGCGCGGTCCCGCCCATCCGGCCGGCGCCGGCGGCGAACTGGCGCGGCTCGTAGAACTCCCGGTAGTTGGGCAGATAGGTCTTGGGGACGATGCCGAGCAGCCGCCCGCGATGGATCGCGAGCGCGGTATTGAACACCCGGTCTCGGTGACGCACCGGCGCGCCCACCAGCAGCAGCGGCAGCAGCGCGCGCGAGGCGGCGATCAGCCGCTCCGCCGCCGCCTCCACCGCGTCCAGCAGTGCGTCGGCGAGCCGCAGGTCGTCGAGCGCATAGGCCGAAAGCGCGAGTTCGGGGAACACCGCCACCGCTGCCCCGGCCGCATCCGCGGCGCGGGCGGCGTGCAGCACCGCCTCCGCATTGGCCGCGGGGTCGGCCAGACTCGCCTTCACCGTGCAGGCGGCGATGCGCGCGAACCCATGCCGATAGAGCGCACGAAACGTCACGCCGCCGCCCCGGGCAGGGGGAATTGTGCCAGATAGGTCATGTATTCCGGCTCCACCGCGATCTCGAGGCTGGCCAGCACGCGCACGACACCGCAATAGAAGCCGATCGTCACGATCAGATCGACCAGATGCTCGGCGCTGAACGCGCCCGCCAGCACCTCCCAGGTCGCCTGGGTGACCGCGCTCCCGCCGGTGATCTCGCGCGCCGCTGCCAACACCGCCCGATCGAGCGCGGGCAGCGCCGTCGCCCGCCCCTCGGTCTCGGCGATCAGCGCGCGGATGTCCTCGTCGGTCACGCCGAACTCGTGGCCGATCTTGATGTGATGCGACCATTCGTAGGGCGCGCGCGCCAGATATCCCACCTGCAGGATCGCCAGTTCGCGCAGCCGCCCGTCCAGTGTGCTGCCGTGGCGGATGTAATTTCCCAGCCCGCCGAACGCCCGCAGCGCGCCGGGCGAATTGACCAGCGCCAGGTTGAGCGCGATCGGCCGCGCCAGCAGCCCCCGATGCTCCGGGGCGACGGTATCGAGCGATAGCGAGGGGACGCGGGCCATGGGGTGCCTTACATCGCCGCCTGGGCGGCATGGACGGGTTCGAGAAACTCCGGTTGGAACACTTTGGTTGCCATCACCTGGCAGCGGCGCACCAGCCGTGGTTCGTCGCGGCGGTAATCGGCGATGGCACGGTGGATGGTGCCAAGATGGTCCCACACCAGCAGGTCGCGTTCCGTCCAGTGATGGGTCCAGCGGAACTCCGGCCGCAGCTGATGGGCGAACAGGAACGCCAGCGTCTCGTCGCTTTCCTGCGGGGAGAGCTCGTTGATGCGCGCCGCGTAGCCCGGGTTGCAGTACAGCACCTTCCGCCGCGTGATCGGGTGGGTCATGAACAGCGGATGCACCACCGGTGGGCGGGCGCGGCGTTGCTCCGGCGTCAGCGGCGGGCGGTCGGCGCCGTTGCGGCGCGCGTTCTCCCAGTACAGGTTGAAATCATGTGTCACCGTGGCGTCGGCCAGGCGTTCGCGCAGCGCCTCCGGCAGGGCGTCGTAGGCAGCGTGCATGTTGGCGAACTCGGTCCCGCCGAGGGCGCGGCCGTCGCGGCGCGGGATCACCACGCCGTACAGCACGTTCACGAAGCCCATCACGTCGCGGTAGGACATGTCGGTGTGCCACTCCTGACCGGCGTCGGGAAAGCCGATGTAGCGACCGCCTTCCTTGATGTTGGACAGCACGCCCACTTCCGGCACGCCGCGGCCGGCGACGGCTTCCTTCTCGACCGAACCCTGGATTTCGCCGAATTGCGCGGAGAAGCGGTGCAGGGCGGCGTTATCCAGATCCTGGTCGGGCAGGCGCAGCACGCCATGCCGGCCGAGGGCGACCAGCAGGCGCGCGAAATCCCCCTCCGGCAGCGGGCGGGAGGCGTCGAGCCCGGTGATGGTCGCGCCCAATATGGCGCCGGTGGGATGCACGTCGAACATGGCCTTGGTCCTCTTTCAGCGAGACACGTGGCTTGCAGTGTAGCGCGGCGGTGCGGCGGTGCCAGCGCGAGCAAGGCCCGGAAACCGCCGCTGCCTCATCCCACCTCCCGCCGCAGCGCCGCCTCATAGACCCGCAGCACCGAACTCGAATCATCCCCGCCCATCCCGGCCGCCCGGCCCATCCGCATCAGCGTCATCACCTGTGGCGCGATCAAGGTCGGCATCCCCACTTCGTCGGCCATCTCGAGGGCCAGCCGCAAATCCTTGTGCGCCAGATCCAGCGCGAACCCCGGAGTGAAATTGCGCGCGAACGCCTTCGGCCCCAAGCCCCGGAACGCATCTGAATTGCCCGAGGCGTTGCAGATCACGTCATAGAGCTTGTGAACGTCGATCCCGGCTGCCGCCCCCAGCAGCAGCGCCTCGGACGCTGCCGCGGCGTTGCAGAACGCCAGCATGTTGTTGCACAGCTTCGCCACCGATCCCATGCCGACCGGCCCGACATGGATCACCTCCTTCGAGAAGGATTTCAGCAACGGCAGATTCGCCTCGAACAGCGCCGCGTCGCCCCCCACCATGATGACGATCGTCCCGTCGGTCGCCCGCGGCACCCCGCCCGAGACCGGCGCCTCCAGCATCCGCACCCCCTTCGCGGCCATCCCGTCATGCACCCGCCGGGCGGTGGCGGGCGAATTGGTGGACAGATCGATCAGCACCGCGCCGGCCCGCGCGTGCGCCGCGATCCCGTCCGGGCCCAGGGTTACCGCCTCGACATGCTGCGGCATCGGCAGCGAGGTGAACACCACGTCCGCTTCCGCCGCGACCGCCGCGGTGGAGGCCGCCCCGGTCGCCCCCAGCGCCGTGCAGGCCGCCACCGCCGCCGGGTTGAGGTCGAACACGCTGACCTGATGGTTCGTGTTGCGGATGATATTGCGGCACATGGGACCGCCCATGTTGCCGACGCCGATGAAGCCGATCTTCACGATATCCCTCCCGCGCGCATGGTGACCGGCCCAGCATGGCAGACCGCCCGGCGCGCGTCACCCGCGCCCTTCCCCCGGGTCCCGGTCCGCGCGCATGATGGGCACGAAAGGACCCCGGATGCACCGCCTGATGCTGCTGTCGCTGCTCGCCCTCATCGCCGCCGCGCCGGCCTCCGCCCCGGTGCGCCTGCTGGCGCCGCCGCCGCCGATCCGCGTGCTCGGCGAGGTGGACAGCCTCGGCCGCACGGTGCTGATCGCTCCGGTCACCGGTGCGGTGGATGGCCCGTTCCACCCGGAGGGCGAGATCAAGGCCGGCGAAGTGGTCGCGCGCAACGTGCCGGCCACGCTGGACGCCTCGCTTGCCGCCGCGCGCGCCGCGCTGGCCTACGCGCGCGCCGCCGCCGCCCATACAAGCCAGCTGGTGGCAGCCCGGCTCAGCACCGCCCTGGCGCTCGACCAGGCCCGCCGCAACGTCGCCGAGGCCCGCAATCGTCTCGATGGCCTGCAACGCCAGGCGGCCCAGCAGGTGATCCGCGCTCCGATCAGCGGCACGCTGCATTACCGGATTGTCCCGGGCACCGTGGTCTATCGCGGCGGGGTGATCGCCACCATCAGCGGACGCGCCACTCCCTGGATCGACCTCCGTGTCACCCCCGCCCAGGCGCGGGCGATTCCCGCCGGCGGCACGGCGCGGATCCGCGGCGGCGGCTGGCGCGGCACCGGGCGCGTGCTCTCGGTCGGCCGTGACGCGCGCCCCTACGGGCTGGTGCGGGTCCGCCTCGGCCTGCCGGCGGACAACCCGCTGCTGCCGGGGGAATGGGTGCGGGTGACGCTGGGCACCGTCGGCCCGCCGGCGCTGGCGGTGCCGCGTGCGGCGCTGCTGCGGCGCGCCGACCGGCTGATGGTGTTCGTCCTGCGGGCCGGCCGGGCCCGCGCCGTCCCGGTGCGACTGCTCGCCACCTCCGCTAGCACTGCCTGGGTGGCGGGCGCCCTGCGTCCGGGCGAGGCCGTCGCCATTGCCCATGTCACCCGGCTTGCCGACGCGGCGCGCTGATGGGCGAGTTGTTTGCGCCGCCCGCCGCCATGAAGCCACCGGACGGCAAGCGCCCGCTCGCCGACCGGCTGCGCCCGGTAAGCCTCGATCAAGTGGTGGGCCAGGACCATCTGCTCGGTCCCGGGGGCGCGCTGACCGGCATGTTGGCGCGCGGTGCGCTCGCCTCGCTGATCCTGTGGGGGCCGCCCGGCACCGGCAAGACCACCATCGCCCGGCTGCTCGCCGAGCGCGCCGGCCTCGACTTCGTGCAGCTCTCGGCGGTGTTCTCCGGCGTCGCCGAGCTCAAGCGCGCGTTCGAGGAGGCGGCCAGGCGTCGCCGCGCCGGAACCGGCACGCTGCTGTTCGTCGATGAGATCCATCGTTTCAACCGCGCCCAGCAGGACGGGTTCCTGCCGGTGGTGGAGGACGGGACCATCACCCTGATCGGCGCCACCACCGAGAACCCGTCCTTCGCGCTCAACGGCGCGCTGCTCTCGCGCTGCCAGGTGCTGGTGCTGCGCCGGCTGGACGACGCGGCGCTGGAGCAATTGCTGGCCCGCGCCGAGGCGCCCCCCGGCCATCCCCTGAAGCTCACGCCGGATGGCCGCGCCGCGCTGCGCGCCATGGCCGACGGCGACGGGCGCTACCTTCTCAACATGGCCGAACAGCTGATGGCGGTCTCGCCCGACGCGCCGGCGCTGGATGCCGCCGCGCTCGCCGCGCTGCTCGGCCGCCGCGCCGCGCTGTACGACAAGGACCGCGAGGAGCACTACAATCTGATCTCGGCGCTGCATAAATCGCTGCGTGGATCGGACCCGGACGCGGCGCTCTATTGGTTCGCGCGGATGCTGGCCGGCGGGGAGGACCCGCGTTACATCGCCCGCCGCCTGACCCGCTTCGCCGCCGAGGATATCGGCATGGCCGACCCTGCCGCCCTCGGGGTCTCGCTCGCGGCGTGGGAAACCTACGAACGGCTGGGCAGCCCGGAAGGTGAGCTCGCGCTGGCGCAGGCGGTGGTCTATCTCGGCACCGCGCCGAAATCGAACGCGGTCTATGCCGCCTTCGGTCAGGCGCGCCGGGCGGCGAAGGCCACCGGCAGCCTGATGCCGCCCGCGCATATCCTGAACGCACCCACCAAGCTGATGCGCGAGCTCGGCTACGGTGCCGGCTACGCCTACGACCATGACGAGGCGGATGCGTTCTCCGGCCAGAACTACTTCCCCGACGGTATGGAGCGGGAACAGTTCTACCGCCCGCGCGACCGCGGCTTCGAGCGCGAGATCGGCAAGCGATTACAGTACTGGGCCCGGCTTCGCACCGGCAAGGGCGGCTGATACGCCCCCAGGGCGCCGAACTCATGTGACAGCGGGTGACAGCCCGGCGTTTCGTTGTTTCGATGCGTCGCCCCCGCTTCGGAGCCGCGTTCATGCCCCCCCTCGCATACCTCCTCCCCGGCAAGTCCCGCCTCGCCATCCGCCTCGATCACCT
>JBMFXF010000164.1:0-7551 GCA_049964515.1 Acetobacteraceae bacterium
GGAACAGCGCGAACCGCCCCGCGGTCACGCCGAGACCCTTCAGCGCCCGCCGCCGCGCCGCGTCCGCCCCCGCCGCGCCGCCATCGGCCACCACTCCGAGACCGTCGCCCAGCGCGTGCAGCGCGCCGCGCAGGTCCGGCGAGAACTGCGCCGCCGCGGTGGCGGCGAACAGCGGCGCCAGCTCGGCCGCGATGTGCCGGTCGAGGAAGCGCTGCGCCCGGGCGCGGATGCGCTCCCGCGCCGCCCCGTCCAGGAACGCCGCGTCCAGCGCCTCGGCCAGCGGACGCAGCGCGACCGGGCCGGGGCGCAGCCGCGCCACCGGCTCGCCGTCCCAGGTGATGCGCGCCTCGGCGGTCAGCGCGAACGCATGGTCCGCCGCCGCCTCGAGGGCCGCCACCCGGCGCGGCATCTCGGCGGCCAGGGCGCGGCGGGCGGCGCGCAGCACCATCCGCCGGCGCTCGGGATCGGCCTCCGGGTCGGGGTGGAACGCGAGCCCGCGCAGCGCCCCCACCGAATGCCCCTCCACGATCACCTCCCCGCGCCGGGTCACCGCCGACAGCAGCGGGGTGCCGTCGTCGGCGTCCAGCCGGCGCAGCAGGAAGGCGGCGCGGCGATCGACGAAGCGGGCCAGCAGGCGCTCATGCAGCGCGTCGGAGAGCTTGTCCTCCACCTCCCGCGCCCGGGCTTGCCACTGCGCGGCCTCGCGCAGCCAATCGGCGCGGGCGGCGATGAAGGCGGAGACGCGGATGCCGGCCAGCCGTTGCATCAGCGTGTCGATATCGCCTTCGGTGCGGTCCAGCGCCGCGATCGGCGCGGCCAGGAAATCGGCCGGCAGCAGCCCGCCGTCGGCGATGTGGTGGAACACCCGGGCGCAGAGCCGGGCGTGGGTCTCGTCGGCGAGCTTGCGGAAATCCGGGATCTGGCAGGCCTCCCACAGCCGGCGCAGCCGGGCGCGGCCGGTGGCGGCGCGGCGGACGGCATCGTCGCGGGCGAGCAGGGTGAGCGTCTCCAGATCCGCCGCCTCGTTGCCGCGCACCAGCCCAGGTCCGGGCGGCGGCGCGTTGAGGCTGGCCAGCAGCGCGTCGAGGCCGGAGAAATCCAGCTCGGCGTTGCGCCAGCAGAGCTGGGTCAGCGGGTCGAACCGGTGCGCCTCCACCGCCTGCGCCAGGTCCTCGCCCATCGCCGGGCAGTCGGCCGTGGTGCCGAAGCTGCCGTCGCGCATCCCCCGCCCGGCGCGGCCGGCGATCTGCGCCACCTCGGCGGCGGTGAGCGGGCGCGGGCGGTGGCCGTCATGCTTGGAAAGCCCGGCGAAGGCGACATGGTCCACGTCCATGTTGAGGCCCATGCCGATCGCATCGGTGGCGACCAGGAAATCCACCTCCTTGTTCTGATACAGCGCCACCTGGGCGTTGCGGGTGCGCGGGCTGAGCCGGCCCATCACCACCGCGCAACCGCCGCGGCGGCGGCGGATCGCCTCGGCGATGGCATAGACGGCGCCGGCGGAGAACGCGACCACGGCGCTGCGCGGGGCGAGTTTGGTCAGGCGGGTGGCGCCGGCGGCGTGCAGCTGCGACAGGCGCGGGCGGGTTTCCACCTGCGCGCCGGGCACCAGCCGGGTCAGCAGCGGGCGGATGGTCTCGGCGCCGAGGAACATGGTTTCCACCAGCCCGCGGGCGTGCAGCAGGCGGTCGGTGAACACATGGCCGCGGTCGGGGTCGGCGCAGAGCTGGATCTCGTCCACCGCCAGGAACTCGACCGGGCGATCGAGCGGCATCGCCTCCACCGTGCAGGCGAACCAGCGCGCGTTCGGAGGGACGATCTTCTCCTCGCCGGTGATGAGGGCGACATTGGCGGCGCCGCGGACGCGGACCAGGCGCTCGTAATTCTCGCGCGCGAGCAGGCGCAGCGGAAAGCCGATGATGCCGGAGGCGTGGGCGGCCAGACGCTCCATGGCGAGATGCGTCTTGCCGGTATTGGTCGGGCCGAGGACGGCGCGGACTCGCGGGGCGAAGCCGGACATAGGGGGATGGTCGGGGTTCGCGGGCGGGATGGCAAGCCGGGGCGAGGCGGCGCCGACGCTGCGCGATCGTGACGTTTCGTCCAGCTTGCCGCATTCCCCCGCCGGCGGGAGGATCGCGCGTTGCCGGGCGGGGCGCGCGTGCCTATTCTCTGCCCATCGCCGTCGCCACGGCCCAGCATCGAGGTCATCCGGACACCATGAGCGATCTGATCGTCATTGCTTTCGACTCCGAGGAAAAAGCCGAATCGGTGCGCCAGAAGGTGCTCTCCATGCAGAAGGAGTATCTGGTGGAGGTGGGCGACGCGGTGGTGGCGGTGAAGCTGCCGAACGGGCATGTGAAACTGAACCAGATGTTCCACCCCACCGCCGCCGGCGCCGCGGCCGGCAGCTTCTGGGGCCTGCTGATCGGCGTGCTGTTCATGATGCCGCTGGTCGGCGTGGCGATCGGCGCCGGGGCCGGCGCGCTCGGCGGCGCGATGACCGATTTCGGGATCAATGACAAATTCATGAAGGAGCTGGGCGAGTCGCTGCGCCCGGGCGGCGCGGCGCTGTTCCTGCTGATCCGCAAGATGACCGCCGACAAGGTGTTCGAGGATCTGCGCGGCATCGGCGGCACGGTGCTGCGCACCTCGCTCGATCATTCCCGCGAGCAGGCGTTGCGGGACGCGCTGGCCGGGCATCTCGCCACGCTGCCGGCCTGACGCGGCCCGCGGGCGGGCGCGCCGTTCGACATCGGGAGCATCGTGATGGCCGTCGAGGAACCCGCCTTCGCCACCGTCCTGAGCGACGGCGCCTTCGAGATCCGGGACTATCCCGGGCTGATCGTCGCCGAGGTCACCGTGACCGGTGACCAGAAGGAAGCCGCGCGCAAGGGGTTTCGCCTGCTCGCCGGATATATCTTCGGCGGGAACCGGCGCCGCGAGAGCATCGCCATGACCGCACCGGTGGCCCAGCAGCCGGCGAGCGAGAAAATCCCGATGACCGCCCCGGTGACGCAGGTTCAGGACGGGGGAAGCTGGACCGTCCGCTTCACGATGCCGCGCGCTTACCGCCTGGCGAGCCTGCCGGAACCGAACGATCCGAAGGTACGCCTGAAACCGCTGCCGCCGGCGCGGGTCGCGGTGCTGCGGTTCTCCGGCCTGGCCGGCGAAGCCGACGTGGCCGCGAAGACCGCGACGCTGCTGGCCACCGTGCAGGCGCGCGGTCTGCGCGCCGCGGGTCCGGTGACGCTTGCGCAGTACAACCCGCCCTGGACGCCGTGGTTCATGCGGCGGAACGAGGTCATGGTTCCGTTGGAACCGGGCTGAATTTTCTGCCGGCGCGCTGTGACTACGATACCGATATGTTGCGTTATCGGAAATATGACAGCAGCCGCCCCCTCACGCCGTAACATCCAGCAACGACCCCCGCGGCAGCACCTGCCCCGGCGAAGGCGCCGCCGGCGCCGCCGGCTTGAACGGCGCCAACACCGGCGCCGCACCCGAACCCCCGCGCGCGGAGGCCACCGGCGGCGGCGCCACCGGCCCCAGGCCGGGAACGCCGGTGAACGCGGCAAGGGAGATCGGGGCAATCATCCCGCCACCCTGCGCCCCGGCGGTAAACAACCGGTTACCGCCGGGCCCGATCCGCGTCAGCGGAAATTGAAGAACAGCCCAAGCCCGCCCACCGGCGGCGGCGGACCATACACCACCGGCGGCGGCGGCGGACCATACGCCCAGGGCGGCGGCGGCGGCGGCGGCGGCCCATAGCCCGGCGGCGGCGGCGGTGGCCCATAGCCCGGCGGCGGCGGCCGATAGAACCCCGGCCGTCCCCACGGTCCCCGATGCCAGCCATGATGCCAGCCATGATGCCACCCACCGGGTCCGCCGGGCCCGCCGGGTCCATGATCCCACCCGTCCGCCCGCGCCGGCGACACCGCCAGCGGGCCCGCCAGCGCCAGCGCCGCTACCAGCGCCGCACCTCGCCCCCAGCGGGGCCAGGGCCGGCGCATCAGTGATGCCCCGCGTGCTTCTCGGCGCGATCCTGGAACAAATCATCCACCCGGGCCCGCTGCGCCGGGGTCAGCACCGCGTAGAGACGGCGGAACGCCGGCACCAGCCGGTCCAGCGCCGCCACATGAGCGCGGGCGAAGTCGCGGTAGGACTCAAGTATCTGCACCGCGGTCATGTGGTCCACGTCGCGTGACCGCGATCGCCAGGCCTGCTGCATCGCATCCGCGTTCTGGTGCATCACCCCCGCCAGCGCGTTCCACTGCGGCAGCTCGGCCGGGGTGATCGCGAGCTCGGCGCGCAGCTGCGCGACGCGCGCGTCCACCTGGGCCGCGGGGCCGGCCGGCGGGTGCGCCGGGGCAGGCTTGGCCAGCGCCGGGGCGGCGGCCAGCAACAGCGCGGCGGCCAGGGTCGGCAGGATCGGACGGTACATGCGGAATGTCTCCTTCGGGAGCGGACCGCCGACAATGCCGGCTGCCCCATATCGTCCCCCTGGCCAGAATATGACGGAAAGGAAACATTCCAGGCAGCGCGCGCACAAGCGCGTGAGCACCCCGCGGCGCCTTCCGCCGCGCGCCGGGGTCAGTCGAACCCCAGAAACCCCTCGGCCTGGGCGATCGGCCGCGCCGCCGCCAGCCGCGCCAGATCCGGCACCGGCCGCGCCGTCGCCTTCTCCCCCGCCAGCACGCGCTCGATCGCCGCCGCCGCCGCCAGCACAAGCGCATCGCCCCCGCGCGGCCCCACGATCTGCAGCCCGAACGGCATCCCGTGCCGGTCCGTCCCCACCGGCAGCGACAGCGCCGGATGCCCCGCCAGGGTCACCGCATAGGCCAGCGCCAGCCAGTGGAAATAGCTGCGGGTGGGCCGCCCGTCGATCTCCGCCGGGTAGAGCTCCCGCCACGACCGCGGCGAGATGGTGATGGAAGGCGTCAGGATCAGATCGTACTGCCCGAAGAACGCCTGCCAGCGCCGGTAATAGGCGGTCTGCGCGGCCATCGCGCGGGCCACGTCGGCGGCCGAATAGCGCAGCCCCTCCTCCACATTCGCGCGCACGTTGGGGCCGACATCGGCGGGGCGGGTCCGCACCTTGTCCAGATGCGCCGCCAGGAACGAAAGCGCGCGCAGCACCTCGAAGGTTTCGTCGGCGCCGCTGCAATCGGGGCTGGCATCGTCGGCGCGCGCGAACAGCGGGCGCAACGACGCGGTGGCGGCGGCGAACACCTCGCGGATATGCGTTTCGGTCGGCGCGAAGCCGAAATCCGGCGTCAGCGCCACCCGGAGCCCGGCCAGGTCGCACGCGGCCGGGACGGCGAAATCCGCGGCGCGGCGCACCACCGCGCCATGCACGGTGGCAGCCAGCGGGTCGCTCGCGTCATCGCCCACCATCGCCGAAAGCAGCAGCGCCAGATCCGCCACCGAGCGGGCCATCGGCCCCAGCACCGGCAGGTTCGACCAGCCGAGCCCGCGCTTGTCCGACGGCACCAGCCCCGGCGTCGGGCGGAAGCCGACGATGCCGCAGAATGCAGCCGGGTTGCGCAAGCTGCCGCCGGTGTCCGAGCCGGTGGCGATCGGCACCATCCCGCAGGCCAGCGCCACCGCCGAGCCGCCCGAGGACCCGGCGGCCGATTTCGAGGGATCGAACGGGTTGGCGGTGACGCCATAGACCGCGTTGCGGGTGTTCGCCCCGGCGCCGAACTCCGGCGTGTTGGTCTTGCCCAGCACGATCGCCCCGGCCTGGCGAAGCGCGGCGACGATGCGCTCGTCAGCGGCGGGCACATGGTCGCGGTAGATCGGGCTGCCGTAGGTGGTCACCAGCCCGGCGGTGTCCTCGAGGTCCTTCACCCCCAGCGGCAGCCCGTGCAGCGGCCCCAGCGTCGCTCCGCGCGCCACCGCCGCGTCGGCCTCCCGCGCCGCGGCGCGCGCGCGCGCGAAATCGCGCGCCACCATGGCGTTCACCGCCGGATCGACGGTCTCGATGCGGCGGATGCAGCTGTCCAGCAATTCGCTCGGCGCCAGCCGCCGCGCCCCGATCAGGCGGCGCGCGGCGACGGCGGACAGGTCGCAGGGTTCGGTCATGGCGCGATCCTCGGAATGCGTCAGCCGCCCAGCGGCGACCAGGCGGGGTCGGAGGCGCCGGTCACCGTGGGCACGATGCGCTGGTTGAAGCCGGTGATGTCGATCGTCATCAGCTGCGAGCCGAACCCCTGGCCCTGCGAGCCGGTCGCCCGGCTCTGGCTGAAATACATCAGCACCCGCCCGTTCGGGCAGAAGGTGGGCCCTTCCACGTCCCAGCCGTCGGCGATGGCGCGCTCGCCGGTCCCGTCCGGGGCCATCACGCCGATGGAGAACGGCGCCTCCGACCCGCCATAGCGGGTGTAGGCGATCAGATCGCCGACCGGGGACCACACCGGCGAGGTGTAGTTGGCGTGGCCGAAGCTGATCCGCTTGATGCCCGACCCGTCGGCGCCCATGGTATAAAGCTGCGGCGTGCCGTCACGATCGGAATTGAACACGATCTGCGAGCCGTCCGGGCTGTAGCACGGGCTGACATCGATCGAGTTCGAGCTGGTGATCTGCCGCACCCGCTGCGAGGCGATATCGACGGAAACGATCGACGACCCGCCGCCATGCGCCAGCGCCATGATGACGCTGGCCCCGTCGGGGGCGAAGCGGGGGGCGAAGGTCATGCCGTGGAAATCCCCCAGCACCCGCTGCCGGCCGGAGCTGAGGTCGAACAGATACACCCGCGGCGTCTGGTTCGCGTAGCTCATGAAGCAGATGGTGTCGCCCTTGGGCGAGAACCGCGGCGTCAGCACCATCCAGCTGCCGTCGGTCAGGAACCGGTTGTTGGCGCCGTCCTGATCCATGATCGCCAGCCGGTGCGTCATATGCGCGCGCGGGCCGGTGAGCGAGACATAGACGATGCGGGTGTCGAAATACCCCGGCTCGCCCAGCAGGCGCTGATAGATCGCATCGGCGATGATATGCGCGATCCGCCGCCAGTTGGCCTTGGTGGAGGTATAGGCGGTGCCCTGCAGCTGCTTCTGGGCCAGCACGTCCCACAGCCGGAAATCCACCTGGATGGTGCCGCCCGATGCCACCGCGTGGCCGGTCACCAGCGCCTGCGCGCCGATGGTGGACCAGTTCTGGAAATCCGGCGTCGCCGGCGCGCTGCCCGCCGCGGCGCCGGCGGGCAGGATGAAGGCGCTGGCCGGCAGCGGCTTGAACAGCCCGCAATTGCCGAGATCGTTGATGATGACCTGCGCGATGTTGTGCCCCAGCGTGGCCGATTGCGGATCCGCGCCGGCGAAATCCGGGATCGCGATCGGGATCGGCGCGGCGCGCGCCTGGTTCACGTCGATCACCGCGCCCTGACCGCCCCCGCCGCTGGACGCGGCAGGCGGGGGCGCGGCGGGCGGCGGCGCGGTGCCGGCGGGCGGGGTCTGGGCGCGCGCGAGCACCGGAACCAGCAGCCCGGCGGCCGCCCCCCCCAGCAGGGAACGGCGGAAGATTCGAGGGGGGGCGGAACGGTCGGTCATGGGG
>JBMFXF010000165.1:0-7508 GCA_049964515.1 Acetobacteraceae bacterium
CGATCCTTGGCTTGCTGACTGATACGACCGACTGGACGAACCGGGCCGCTCGGGGGGCAGGGTTTGTGCGGGATCATTTTTCCCGCGCGGCGATGCGGCGCGCATTGATGGAAGTGGTTGCCGGGCAGCCCAGCTGAGCAGTTCAATCTTGTTTCGTAAGGGTCCGAAGGCGCCATAACAGATTCCGTTCGAGCGATGCTCCGACCTTGGTGTACCACGGGTGGTAGACCTGCATATATTGAATATGCATCATCAGATTAAGGGCAACGAGAGCTCGTATTACCCGCCCTTCACGCGGCACACGCACGCGCCACAACAGGTCCGCGCTCATCCGCGCCATGGGAAGCAACCGGGACGGAGGGAACCTATAGTAGCGTCGGATCATCCGGCAATAAGCATCGGACGGGGTTTCATCCCGGATCATCAGTACTTCCGGGACACGCGCATGCTTCCCGCGCATAAGCGTAGCCGCCATCGCAGCCCAATCATAGCCGATCAGGAAATCGCTACGCGGAAATGCTGCCTGGATTACCTCGGTACGGTGCAGGCCAAATAGCCGGGAATTGTCTGTCGGGTCTGAGAGGTAAACTGCGAGGTTAGTCGTGGGGCTGTGCATCAGGGGATAGGTGCCGGGAGCAATTCTGGATGACCCGTCCGCGCGAGTGAAAAGAACATTCGATACGCATGTCACGACATCTGGTTGGGCATCGAGCACCGCACCTGTGCGGGCGATGTAGTCGGGTTCGAGGTAGTCATCGCCGGCCAGCCACATGAAATAGGGGGTACGGGCAGAATTGACGGTAAAGCGGAAGTTCCCGTAATGATCGAGGTTGATCTTCTGCCTCACGTAGCTGACGGTCGGGTATGAAGCAGCCATGAACGAGCCGATCGTGCCGGTTTCGTCGGTTGAGGCGTTATCAGAGATCAAGACCGCGCAAGCGCCACAGCTCTGCGCCATCACGCTTTCAACCGCACGACGCAGGGTGGTACCGTTGTTGTAGACCGGGATCCCAACGGTCACCCGTTGCGCGATATCGGACATCATGCGTTCCCAACGCCGCCGCAGCGCGCGCGCAGGGGGGCAATCGCCTGCAACATGACCCGCAGCAGAATTCGCTCCGCCCCCTCCGGCCGCCCGGCGATCCACCAAAGCAGCCCCAGGCCACCCACGAACAGACCAGACCCTGCCAGCGCCAGCAACGTCAGGTGTTCCATCGCCGCGCCGAGCGGCGGTACGCCAGGCACTGCTACCCAGCCCAGGCCGGTCCGCCATAGTGCGATTGCCGTTACCACTGCGGCCAGCACAAGCCGCACGCTTGACCCGCCTGCCTGCCGAATCCCGAGCGCCCCGGCCCGACCGAGTTGAAAGCAGAACAGCACGGTCTCCACGACCGCGCAGGCGACTGCGGCACCGGCCACGACCGGCAGGGAATTTGCCTGCACCGCCAACCAGATTAACCAAACCCGGACGGCGGCGGCACAAATCATCGCACCGAATTCCCGCCGCACCAGCCCGCGTGCGATCATTGACGCGCGCACGACATAGCCCACCGGCGAGATCAGACAGGTAAGGCTGAACAGCGACACCAGGGGCACCGCCGGCGACCACCGGAGCGCGCCGCCTAGCATGATCCGGACCACATCACCGGCACCTGCCGACAGGGTCAACACGATAGGCGTCAGAAGCATCACCGCGGCGACCCCTAGCGGGGCCGGAGCCGCGACGGCGCGGCTCCCCTCTCGCTGGCCCGCACTGAACCCTGCCAGCAGGACGTCAGACGCCGGCGCCACCAACTCGGTCACCGGCAGCTGAGCGACTGCCTGCGCAATCTGAAACACCCCGAGGCTGGCGGCTCCGAATGCGGGCCCGATCAGGAACGGATCGTACCGATCCCATACCAGCCGCGCGAGACTCGCCGCCCACAGCCAACCAGAAAACCCCGCCAGTTCCCTCCATCCGCGTAGCCCGAGTCGTGGGCGGTATGGATGGACCAGATAGGTCATTATCAGGCGTGCCAGCCGGGTCACCGCCATACCAGCGAGCAGCGCCCAGTAGCTGCGCCACTCCAATGCCACGCCCACTGTCGTCAGCACTTGCAAGAGTCGTGGAATTAGCGAGAGCCTGAATTGAACGTCGAACCGCAGTGCCCGCCGGAAGGCCACCAGCCCAATGTTTTCGAACCCTGAAACCACGGAAAGACCACCCAGTACCAGCAGCACCGGCACAAGACGGGGCTCGTGGAACCAGTCGGCGGCGAATGGCGCACCGGCAGCGATCAGGGCGCCGGTCAGCACTGCGCGCCCCAGTTGTATGGTGAACGCTGCGTCGTGAAGACGGGTGTCATCCTCTACCCGCCGGACCAGCATATCTTCGACACTGAATTGAGACAGCGAATCGATGGCACCAGAGAAAGTGGTCGCCATCGCCACCAGACCGAAATCGGCTGGCACCAGAAGCCGGGCCAATACCAGTGTGCTGATGAAACCCAGGGCGCGCGAAACCATCCGCCACGCAACCAGCCAACCGGCCCCCATGACAGCACGGCGAGTGAGCGACGGTTCAGCCGGCATGGCCTTCTCGCATTTCGGCCGAAGTATGGTCGGAAAGCGTCGGTCTCACCGCCCGATTCGCCGGCTGCCGAACAGGCGCGGCGGCAGTCCCTTCGAGAGCCCGCAGGGCGGATCGCTTGGAAGAAGATTCATGTACAAACCGACCGCCATTTCGCATCGCTCCCGGACGTCGCCTCTCCGCGCTGGGCGCCATTCGGGTAACGCCATATCCCCCGCGGATGAAGCGTGCAACCAGCTACCGGGGTTCCCCATCATCCACGCGTCGGGTTACGAAATCGTCACCCCCGCACCGCCCACACCACCGACTCAAACCCCCACAGCGCCCAGGTCCCCTCCATCACCCGCCGCTCCCGCCGGCTCCGCCACTCGTTCCGCACCCCCGCCAGCACATGCACCCCGGGCCGGTAGCGCCGGATCGCCACCGTCACCTCCAACCCCGCCCCGCGCAACGCCGCCAGCACCGCATCGAACCGCGGCAGGGTCCGGTGCGTCGCATCGTCGAAAAAGTTCAGGCACCCGTCGCGGGAGGGGAACCGCGCGCTCGCCTCGCACGGGAAGGCCAGGAACAGCCGCCCGCCCGGGGCCAGCGCGGCGGCCATCGCCGCCAGGGTGGCCGCCATGTCCTGGCAATGCTCCAGGTTATGGGCGCTGATCACCGCGTCCATCGCCCCGCGCTCGGCGGCGATGGCGGCGGCGAAGCCCTCGGGCGGCACCACGATGTAGCGGTCGGCGAAGTCGGCGGCCGGCTCGGCCTGGTTGTAATCGCCCACGTCCAGGCCGGTATAGACCAGATCCGGGCGGATCCCCTTGGTGTAGCGCGGGGAGTTGTTGCCGCAGCCGACATCCAGAAGCCGTGCCCCCGGCGGCAGGCCGCGGATGAAGGCGTCCTTGCACCAGGCATCCGCGTACCACCGGTCCCACCGGGCGCGCACCCGCCGCAGCGGAGAAAACCCTGGCATCGCTCTGCATTCCGGCTGTTCGCGGGCGGGTTCCTCGCATACCGTGCCGGCCGCCCCGCCTCAATCCCGCCCGCATGTCCTCGCCCCTGGTTCATACCGTCGTCCTCACCTGGAACGGCTCCAGCGCCACCGCCGCGTGCCTGGCCAGCCTGGCCGCGCAGACCCACAAGGCCAACCGGCTGCTGCTGGTCGATAACGGCTCGGCCACGCCGCCGCCGCCGCCGCCCCCGCCGGGCCGGCTGATCTGCCTCAAGGAAAACCGCGGCTTCGCCGGCGGGGTGAACGCCGGCATCGCCGCCGCCCTGGCCGACGGGGCAGAGTATGTGTGGCTGCTGAACGACGATGCGGTGGCCCCGCCGGGCACGCTCGCCGCGCTGGTGGCCGCCGCCGAGGCCGATCCGCGTCTCGGCATCCTCTCGCCGGTGATCCGCGCCAGCGCCGAGCGGGCGTCCTTCACCGCCGGGCGGATCGATCTGCCAACCCTCACGTTCCACTACGCCGACACGGCGGAGGTGGCGGCGCGCTGGGCGGCGGACTCGCCGGAGCGGCTGTGGGTGCCCGGCACCGCCATGCTGCTGCGCCGCGCGCTGCTGGAGCGGATCGGCGGGTTCGACGCGACCCTGTTCGCCTATTGGGAGGACAACGAGATCTGCCTGCGCGCCAACCGCGCCGGATTCCGCTGCGCGATGGTGGCGGAGGCGGAGATTTTCCATCCCGCCGAACTCCCGGGCGCCGGCGCCGCCCATCGCCCGCCCTATTTCCACTATTTCATGGCCCGCAACCAGCTGCTGCTGCTGTGCCGCCACGCGCGCTGGCCCGGGCGGGCCCGGCCGCTGCTGTGGTCGCTGCTCGCCAGCGCGCGGGAGGTGGCGCGGTATCGCGCCCACCCCGCGCTGCAACGAGCGATCCGACAGGGCATCTGGGACGGGCTGCGCGGGCGCGGCGGGGCCTATGTGCCGGCCGGGCCGATGGCACCGCGCCTGGGCCAGCTCTGCCTGGCGCTGGCGGCGCTGGCGGGACGGAAGGCCAGTTCGGCGTAGCGCGCGACGAAACGGCGATGGCACGCGATATTCGCCCCGTGCTACGGGGCGGGAATGCGCGTCTCGGTCATCATCCCCACCTACAACCGGGCCGATCTGCTGCCCGCGACCCTGGCCTCGATCCGCGCCCAGACGCTGGCCCCGGCCGAGATCATCGTGGTCGATGACGGCAGCACCGATGCCACCCCGGCGCTGCTGGCCGCCTCGCCCGACCTGCGCGCGATCCGGGTGCCGAACGGGGGCGATCTGGTGGCGCGCAACATCGGCCTCGCCGCCGCCACCGCGCCCTATGTCGCGTTCTGCGACAGCGACGATCTGTGGCGCCCGGAGTTCCTGGCCGCGATGGCGCGCCTGTTCGACGCCGTCCCGGGCCTGCCCGCCGCCTATGGCGATTTCGTGCTGGTGCAGGACCAGCGATGGACTACCGCGGGAAAATTCGCCGCCGCCCCGCCCGGGTTCTGGGACGGGCTGCGCCGGCTCGGCCCGGAGCAGGCGGTGTTCGACCAGCCGATCGTGGACCGGCTGATCGCGTTCCAGCCGCTGTTCGTCTCCTGCCTGCTGGCGCGGACCGAATGGCTGCGCGGCATCGGCGGGTGGGATGCCTCGGTCGGGCGGCGGCTGGCCGGGGATTTCGCCACCGCGCTGCGGCTGGCCCAGCACGCGCCGCTGGGGTTCCTGATGACGCCGCTGGTGGGGATCCGCAAGCACGCGGCCAATATCTCCGGCAACGATGTCGCCACCGCGCTGGGGGAGGCGGAGGTGCTGGCGCATGTGCTCGCCACCCGGCCGGAGCTGGCGCCGCTCGCCGGGCGGATCGGCGCCTCGATCCGCCGCCGGCGGGAAGCCGCCCTGGCGGGGGCCTTCGTGGCGCGCGATTTCGCCGCCGTCGCGCGGATCGCTGAGCTGCTCGAGCCGGGGCCGCGGCGGTTGTCCGGGCGCGCTAAGCAGTTCGTCGCCACCCTGCCGCCGGCGCCGCGGGCGGTGCTGGTGCGGCTGTTGCTCGCCGCCGGGACTTTTCGCGGCAGGATGCATTTTTCTCTTCCATCCGAGATATGAATCCTATATGAGCGCCGCCATGAAACACGAAGACATCTGGCGCGCGATCGACACGCTCGCCGCCGAGCGCGGTTTGTCGACCTCCGGCCTCGCCCGCCTCGCCGGGCTGGATTCGACCAGCTTCAACCCCTCCAAGCGGATCATGCCGGATGGCCATCTGCGCTGGCCCGGCACCGGCAGCCTGGCCAAGGTGCTGGAGGCCACCGGCGTCTCGCTCGAGGAGTTCACCGCGCTGGTCAACGGCGCGCGCACGCTGAACTCGCCGGCCCCGGCGCGCCCGCAGCAGCAGCGGCGCATCCCCGTGATCGGCCTCGCCCAGGCGGGGGGGGAGGGTTTCTTCGACGACGGCGGCTATCCGGTCGGTGGCGGCTGGGACGAGGTGAACATGCCCGACGTCACCGATCCCAACGCCTACGCGCTGGAAATCAGCGGCGACTCGATGCTGCCCGTGTACCGCGACGGGGACCTGGTGGTGGTCTCCCCGGCCGCGCCGATCCGCCGCGGCGATAGGGTGGTGGTACGCACCGCCGCCGGGGAGGTGATGGCCAAGGAACTCACCCGCCGTTCCGCCCGGCGGGTGGAGCTGCACAGCCTCAATCCCGCCTTCCCCGACTATTCCTTCCAGCTGCCCGAAGTGGCCTGGATGCATCGCATCGTCTGGGCCAGCCAGTAGAAGCGGTGCCGGAGCTCCTGTTCGTCAGCCACCGCTTCCCCTACCCGCTCAACAAAGGGGAAAAGATCCGCGCCTACCATCTGCTGCGCCATCTGGCGCCGCACTGGCGCATCCGGCTCGGCTGCCTGGTGGAGGATCCGGCCGATCTCGCCCATCTGCCCGTGCTGGGCGAGATCTGCGCCGAGGTGGCGGCGTTCCGCATCGACAAGCGGCTGCAGAAGCTGAAGGCGCTGGCCCGGTTCCGCCCGGGCCGGCCGCTGATGCTGGATTATTATCGCCACCCCGGGCTGCGCCGCTGGGTCGCGGAGCGGCTGCCAGGGGCGAAGCTCGCCTATATCTTCTCCACCGCCATGGCGCCCTATGTGCTGGACCAGCCTGCCACCGGGGCGGTGCGGCTGCTCGACATGCAGGATATCGATTCCGAGAAATGGACCCGCTACGCCGCCGACGCCGCCATGCCGATGCGCGCGGTCTGGGCGCGCGAGGGGCGCACCCTGCTCGCCTATGAGCGTCACGCCGCCGCCGCCTGCGCCGCCACCTTCTTCGTCACCGCGGCCGAGGCCCGCCGCTTCGGCGAACTCGCGCCGGAGGTGGCGGACCGGCTGGATCATGTGGAATGCGGGGTTGATCTCGGGTTCTTCTCGCCGGCGCACGAATTCCCTTCCCCCTACCCGGCGTCGGCCCGGCGCGCGGTGTTCACCGGCAACATGGACTACTGGCCCAATGCCGACGCGGTGAGCTGGTTCGCCACCGAGATCCTGCCGCGGATCACCCCCCGGCCCGAGTTCTGGATCGTCGGCGCCAACCCGGGGCCGGCGGTGCGGCGGCTGGCCGGGCTGCCTGGGGTCCACGTTACCGGGCGGGTGGCGGATGTGCGGCCCTATCTCGCCCATGCCGATGTCTCGGTCAGCCCGCTGCGAATCGCCCGCGGCATCCAGAACAAAGTGCTGGAGGCGATGGCGGCGGGGCGGCCGGTGGTGGCCTCGCCGGGGGCGTTCCAGGGGATTCGCGCGCAACCGGGGCGCGACCTGCTGGTGGCGGACGGCGCGACGGCGATCGCCGAGGCGGTGGGGGCGGTGCTGCTGGCGGCCGGTGTGCAGTTCTGGGCGCGGGCGCCACGCGTGGCCGGGCATTCGGCGGTGGCCGCTGCCGATCCCGTGGCCTCCTGGGCCTACAGGTTTCTGCCGGGTTCCGCGCTCTATCCGATCT
>JBMFXF010000166.1:0-7379 GCA_049964515.1 Acetobacteraceae bacterium
CCGCTCCACCCAGGAGGCCTGGATCAGGGGAGCCGCCGGACTCGGTCCATATCAACAGGGCTCACCATAAGAGCGAAGAATGTTTGAGCCTCCCCCCTACCCCAGCGCCGCCGCCACCCACGCCGCCCAGGCCAACACCGCCGCATCGCTCGCCGCCACCACCTGCACCGCCAGCGGCAGCCCGCGCGGCCCCACCCCCGCCGGCACGCTCACGCAGGGAACCCCCAGGCTGGTCCAGATGAAATTGAACGCCGGATCGCCGGTCCAGCCCAACCCCTCCGGCGCCTCGCCCGGCGCGGCCGGGGTCAGCAGGCAATCCAGCCCCTCCAGCGCCGCCGGAAACGCCGCCCGCGCGGCGGCGAAGGCGGCATAGGCGCCCGCCGTCGCCGCCTCGTCCTGGGCCAGCCCGAAATTAAGCCGTTCCGTCAGATCGGCGCTGATCCGCTCCGCCGCGTGGGCGCGTTCCCAACTCAGCGCGTGCGCGCTCTCGCGGTTCATCACGATCGGATGGGCGGACGCCAGCGCGGCACAGGGGGGCGGCAAGGCGCGCTCGGTCAGAATGGCCCCGGCGCGGGCCAGGCTTGCCGCCGCCTGGTCCAGCAGCGCCACCGTCTCCGGCGCCGCCTTCGGCCAGGAGGAAGTATGGCACAGCCCGATCCGCGGCGCCCGCTCCGCCCGCCGCTCCGGGTCGCCGAGGTCGCGCCCGGCCACCGCCGCCGCGAACAGCACGCAGCCGGCCACGTCGCGGGCGAACACGCCCACCGTATCCAGGCTGTCGGCCAGAGGTTTCATTCCGGCGCGGTTGATGAGGCCGAAGCTGGGCTTGTAGCCAACCACCCCGCAGAAGGCGGCCGGGCGGATCACGCTGCCGGCGGTCTGGCTGCCGAACGCCAGCGGAAAGAACCCCGCCGCCACCCCCGCCGCCGAGCCGGAGGAGGACCCGCCCGGGGTATGCCCGGGGTGGTGCGGGTTGGTGGTGGGGCCGGGCGTGCGGGTGGCGAATTCGGTGGTCACCGTCTTGCCCATCACCACCGCGCCGGCCGCGCGGGCCCGGGCCACCGCCGCCGCGTCGGCGCGGGGCCGCCAGCCGTGCCAGATGGGCGAGCCATAGGCGGTGGGCATGTCGGCGGTATCGAACAGATCCTTCACCCCCACCGGCAGCCCGTGCAGCGGCCCGGGCGCAGGACGGGCGGCCCGCACCGCAGCCGGGTCGAACCAGGCGAAGGCGCGCAGGGTGGGCTCGCGCGCGGCGATGCGGTCGAGGCAGGCATCGCGCAGCGCCTCCGGGCGGAGGCTGCCGTTGCGGATGCGGGCGGCGGCGGCGGAGGCGGTGAGGTCGGCTGGGTCCATGGCGGGGGGCTTTCTGGCGGGGGGCAGGGCGTATGGCGCCCAACCTCGCCGAGTCTGGCGCCGTGCTCGCGGGCGTCAAGGACGCTGCGCGCCGGGCAGTGCGTCGTTTTGAAAATCCCTAGAATGAGACCGGCAGCCAGGAGAGCATTGGATTCCCTGACGCGCGGGCCTATCTTGAGCGGATCAGCCAGGAGCGTCCATTGACCAAGCTTTTGCCTGTGCCGGAACACCCCATGGCGGGGATAACCTCGGCCTCCCGGCGAAGCGGTTGGTAGAGCCGCAGAGGGCTTAATCGGGCCTCGGCCCGTCGCAGGTATCGCGGCAACGACAAGAGGCGGCGCTTTCTACCCGGCGCCGCCTCTATTATGCTTGGCGGTAAGTATCGGAGGATAGGTCATGCTACACGCCGATCCGCTGGAAGTATGGGTTGAACAGAGCATTCAACGATCGCAGTCCAAATACCACCCGTCCGAATTCATAAGAATGCGGGATCGGCATGGAACTGTTAAGGCGATGGAGCGGCTAATGCGAGCCGGTCAGATACAGAGCGGTCTGGTCCGGCTCAAGGAATTGGGCATGGCGGAAGATTGGTCAGTCGAAGCGGGCATTCTTAAGTTCCCCGACCGATTCAAAGAGGCGGAGCGGGCTGCCGCGCGATTTAGACTGGATCATATTGACGATGAGGACCTTCGCTGAGAAGCGGATCAACCGGCGCCCAGCCGAACCAGGAAACCTGGGGATCAGGCGAGCGGCTCGGGAGCGGGCAGCGCCGCCGCCAGCGCCGCGGCGGAGCGGTGCAGGCGCGGGTGAACCCAGTCCGGTGCCACCTCGGCCAGCGGCACCATCACGAAACCGCGCCGGTGCGCGCGCGGATGCGGCAGCACCGGGTCCGGCGCGTCGCGCACCAGCCCGCCGATCGCGATCAGGTCCAGATCGAGCGGACGCGCCGCATTCGCCGCGCCGCCGCGCCGCCGTCCCGCCGCCGCCTCCAGCGCCAGCAGCGCGGCCAGCAGCGCCGCCGGCTCGGCCTGCCCGGCGAGGCGCGCCACCGCGTTGACATACCACGGCTGATCGGACGGCGGATCGGGCGGCGTGCGGTACCAGCGCGACAGCGCGACCAGCCGCAGCCCCGGCAGCGCGTCGAGCGCGCCGGAAGCCCAGCGGCAGGTCTCGAGCGGCGCCCGGCCGTCCGGCCCCGGCAGATTGGCCCCCAGCGCCACCAGGATCGGCCCGGGTTTCACTTTGCCCGCGATGATGGGATGATCCGGCCCATCGCAGAAGGAGAATCCCACATGACGTTCCGCCCCAATGAGCGCGTGGCCCTGTTCATCGATGGCGCGAATCTCTACTCCGCCTCCCGCAATCTCGGCTTCGACGTCGATTACCGCAACATGCTGGACTACTTCCGTCGCCAGGCCAACGTGATCCGTGCCTATTATTACTCGGCGCTGCTGGAGACCGAGGATTACTCCCCGCTCAAGCCGCTGACCGACTGGCTGGCCTACAACGGCTACTCGCTGGTGACCAAACCGGCCCGCGAATACACCGACGCCACCGGCCGCCGCCGCGTGCGCGGCAACATGGAGGTGGAGATCGCGGTCGATATGCTCGAACTCGCGCCGCATCTGGATCACGCGGTGCTGTTTTCCGGGGACGCCGATTTCCGCCGGCTGGTGGAGGCGGTGCAGCGGCGCGGGGTGCGCGTCTCGGTGGTGTCCTCCATCCGCACCACGCCGCCGATGATCGCCGACGAGCTGCGCCGGCAGGCCGACCATTTCCTGGACCTCGGCGAGATCGGCGCCGAGTTCACCCGCCGGCAGACCGAACCGCGCCCGCCGCGGCCGATCCGCCCCACCGGGGGCGAGGGGCTCCACGAGAACCACGACGTGGCGTGACCGCCGCGCCGACCGCGCCTCCCGGGCGGGACTGCGCGCTGTGCCCGCGGCTGGTGGCGTTCCGCGCCGCCGCCCGCGCCGCCGAGCCGGGCTGGTGGAACGCCCCGGTGCCCAGCTTCGGCGCGGCGGAGGCGGCGCTGCTGGTGGTGGGGCTGGCGCCCGGGCTGCGCGGGGCCAACCGCACCGGCCGGCCGTTCACCGGCGATTACGCCGGCGTGCTGCTGTACGAGACGCTGCTGCGCCACGGCTTCGCCACCGGATGCTACGGCGCCTCGGCCGGCGACGCGCTGGCGCTGCGCGACGCGCGGGTGACCAACGCGGTGCGCTGCGTGCCGCCGGAGAACCGCCCGCTGCCGGCGGAGGAGCGCGCCTGCCTCGGTTTCCTGCGCGCGGAGATGGCGGCGATGCCGCGGCTGCGGGCGGTGCTGGCGCTGGGCGGGCTGGCGCATCGGGCGGTGCTGCGCGCCTGGGGGCTGCGCCAAGCGGCGGCGCCGTTCACGCATGGCGCGGTGCATGAGCCGCCGGGACGGCCGCTGCTGGCCGACAGCTATCATGTCTCCCGCTACAACACGAACACCGGGCGGCTGACGGCGGCGATGTTCGATGCCGTGGTGGCGAGGCTGCGGGAACGGCTGGGGGGTTGACCCGGGGCGGGGGCGCGCATAACTGGCATTACGGATGCCATTTACGAGGGCCAAGATGTTCGCCGACATCACCGAACCCGCCCTGCGCGCGCTGGTGCATCGCTTCTACGCGGCGGTGCGCCGCGACCCGGCGCTGGCCCCGGTGTTCGAGGCCGCCATCCCGGAGGACGCCTGGCCGGCGCATCTCGAGAAGATGGTGGCGTTCTGGTCCTCGGTGATGCTGACCTCGGGGCGCTACAAGGGCGATCCGGTGGCTTCGCATCGGCGGGCCCACGCGGCGCGCGCGTTTCCGCCCGAGCTGTTCGCGCGCTGGCTCGATCTGTTCGAGGCGACGGCGGCGGCACTGTTCGCCCCCGCGGCGGCGGCGGCGATTGTCGCCAAGGCGCGGCAGATCGCGGAAAGCCTGCGGCTGGCGCTGTTCTTCCGCCCCGATCGGCGGTGGGAGGGGGATTTGCGCCGGCGGGGCGATCCGCGGGGCGATCAGACGGCGTCCGCGTCGTCGATGTCGTCCGGGGCGGATTCGAGGCTGGTGTCCTCGGTGTAGTTGATCGCCAGGGTCTCCGTGACCAGCGGCCCGCTGCGGCCGAGCAGCCGCGCCAGGTCCCATTGCGTGACCCAGCCCTTGATGTAGTGGCGCATGGTGCGCGAACCGGTGCGTACCGGCGGCGGCAGCGCCGGGGCCGGCCAGTCGTAGGCCTGGGTGTAGAGGGTGCGCAGCCGGTCGTGGCAGCGGGCGAGCTCGGCCTCGGTGGGCAGGGCGAGGCGGTGCTCGCGCTCGGCGCGCGCGATCGCCTCGATGCCGGCCGCGACCAGCCGGGCTTCCGCCTCGCGCCCCTTGAGCCGCAGCCGCTCCGGCAGGAACGCGGCGTCGCTGCGCGCGGCGACCACCGAGGCGGTGAAATCGTCGGTCACCGCGAACAGGCTGACCAGCCCGGGCGGGCGGATGGTGCCGGACAGGCCGAGCCAGCCGGCGAGTTCCGCATAGGCGAGGCCGCGTTGCAGCGCGCTGTAGCGGCCGATCAGCTCGACCTCGTCGAGGAACAGGCACCACGGGCCGTAGCCGGCGGCGGCGAACAGCCGGGGCAGGAAGGCGAGGCGCTGCGCCGGCAGCTCCCGCGCATCGGCGCGGGTGGGGGCGAATCGCCCGCGGATTCCGGCATCGCGCAGCGCGTCGCGCAGCCAGACCGCGGAGAGCCGGCCGCCGGCGAGCATCCGCTCGAACGCCACCACCACCCCGGAGGCATCGCCGGCGCGGCCGAGCAGCCGCAGCATCGCCACGAAGATCGGGGCGAAGCCGGAGTCGGCGGCGGCGATCTCCGCCTCCAGCGCCTCGAGCCGGTCGGGCTGCTCGCGCAGGGCGGCAAGGCAGGCGCCGAGCGCGTCGTCGGCCGAGTCCGGTAATTCGGCGTTGCGGACCGCGGCGGCGAACACGGCGGTGGGGTTGGCGAGCGGGGTCTCCTTGCTGATCGCCACCCGGCTGACCACGGCGCGATGGGCGCGGGCGACCTCGGCCAGGTAGCCCAGCAGATGCGACTTGCCGGCGCCGAACCCGCCGGCGATGCCGAAGCCGGGCGGGCGGTCGGGTTCCCAGGCCCGCTCCAGCGCGGCGTCGAAGGTTTTTTCGATCAGCGCCTGTTCGGTGCCCATCATCCGGATGGCGGTGCGGTTGGGCACGCCGGCGCGGAGCGCCTCGATCGCGATGCGCGAGTCCAGTTTCATGGTGACACCCAGAGTGACACCCAGACCAGCGGGGCGACCGGGTTCTGCCCCTCCCCGGGACGCACGTCCGGCCAGACCCGCATCCGCAGCGCGTCGTACTGGTCGAGCGCGCGCCGCGGCTCGCCGCCGATCATTGCGGAATCCGCGAGCACCACCACCAGCAGGCCGGGCAGGTGCTCGGCGTCGTCGATCAGCTCGCGCAGCACCTCATAGGTGTCCATCACCGCGGCGGGGGAGTAGCGCAGGCTGCCCTCCGGCGCCGGGCCGGGCTGGTGCAGCCGGCGCGCGTCCAGGCTGACCAGCAGCCCGGTGGCGCCGGCGGCGCGCACCCAGTGGCAGAGACCGATCAGCATCGCCCGCGCGTTGGCGCGGTTGATCCGCCCGCCGATGCCGGCGGCGCGCAGGCTGGCGGGCGGGGCTTTCTCCCCGGCGAGCCAGGCCCGGGCGGCGCTGGCGGCGGCGGTGTCCCCGTCCAGCGCGCCGGCGGCGAGGGCGAGCAGGGCGGCGCGGAAATCCTGCGCATAGGCGCGGTCGCGCCAGATCGCGCGGGTGAGCCAGGTGTTGAGCTGGGAGTTGAGCAGCGGCGGGGCAATCTCGAGCGCGGCGGCCAGCGCGGCGCGCGAGAGGCTCTGGCCCGGGCGCGGCCAGGGGTAGCCGTTGCTCTCGCACAGCGCCTCGAGGAAGCTCTGCGTCATCGCCGGCCAGGGCAGCGCGCGGGCGAGCGCGAAGAACACATCCTGCGGCATGTGCAGCCTTGTGGTGGCGGCATCGATCGCCACCGGATGCATCCCGTGCGCGCGGGCCAGCGCGGCAAGGCGGCCCGGCATGGCGGGGATGGCGTGGGTCGGCATCACCGCGATGCGCAGCGCGGCGCCGCCGGCGGGAAGGAACTCCGTCAGGTACTCGGATTCGATGACGCGCAGCCAGTCGGCGGCGGGAAGCGGGGTGGGGGTGAGGTCTTCCACGGGCTACGGGTCCAGCACCAGGCGGATGGCGAAATAATCGTGCTGATGGCCCTGTTCGTCGAACATGGTGAGGCGCTTGGCGCCCTTCTTGCCGGTGGAGCCGGCGAACTCGAAGCGGTGGCCGCGGGAGGAGGTTGTGGCCGGCGCGCGGTCCAGCCGCAGCAGGTCGGTGACGAAGGCCTCGCGCGGGTATTCGGCGGCGGCGGCCGGCGAGAGGGTGAGGATCTCGTGCAGGTCGGCGAGCGCGACCAGCGGGCCGGCGCCTGGGCTCTCCGGGCGCCAGCCCGGGGCCTCGGCGCGGGCGAGCAGGGTGTAGGGGCGGACCAGACGGTCGAGGAAGCCGCGCGGGTTGAACCGGTCCGGGCGGGATTGCAGGCGCTTGAGCTGGGCGGCGAGAAAGCCCGGGCGGATGCGCCGTTCGCGGGTGGTGCCGATCTGCACCGCGTTGTCCCGCGGCAGCAGGCGGAGCGCGACGGGGAAGGCGATGATGCGGTCGTCGCGGCGGACCAGGGTGAGGCCGGCGGCGCGGGCGGCGGCGGCGAGCTCGGCGAGGTAGCTGCCGTCGGCCGCGGCGGTGGGGAAATCATAGGCGAACTCCGCCGCCGCGGCGGCGAGCGGAGGGGCGGCGGCGGCGAGGCTTTCCGCGGCCTCGGCCATGCGGGTGGCGAGGTTGGCGAGCGTGCCTTCCCGGGTGGCGCGGCGGAGGCTGCGCAGCGTCTTGTGGGTGGCCAGCAGCTGGCGTTCGGCCTCGGCCAGGGCGGCGTCCGCCTGGTCGAGGAGGGGCTCGAGCGGGGGATGCGTGGGGG
>JBMFXF010000167.1:0-7363 GCA_049964515.1 Acetobacteraceae bacterium
GATCCCGGATCTGGGGCCGAAGGATGTGCCGTCGGATCTCAGGTGGAAGTGCAAGGGGTGGTGGTAGGCACACCCACGCCCTAATTGTTCCGATATCGTAACAAACTCCCCGCCGTTGCCCGGACTCGCCCCCAAGGCGTAAAACCCTCCCCGCATCTGGGAACACAGCATGAACGACCTGTTCGGCGCCCGCAAGCCGCCGGCCGAGACCTACTCGGCCAAGGACATCGAAGTCCTGGAAGGCCTCGAACCGGTCCGCCGCCGCCCCGGCATGTATATCGGCGGCACCGACGAGGCCGCGCTGCACCACCTCGCCGCCGAACTCCTCGACAACGCCATGGACGAGGCCGTCGCCGGCCACGCCAGCTTCATCGAGCTGATCCTGGAAGCCGACAACTGGCTCTCCGTGCGCGACAACGGCCGCGGCATCCCGGTCGATCCCCACCCCAAGTTCCCCGACCGCAGCGCGTTGGAGGTGATCTTCACCACCCTGCACTCCGGCGGCAAATTCGGCGGCAAGGCCTACGCCACCTCGGGCGGGCTGCACGGCGTCGGCAGCTCGGTGGTCAACGCCCTGGCCGAACGCCTCGAGGTGGAAGTGGCGCGCGACCGCGTGCTGTGGCGCCAGTCCTACGCCCGCGGCAAGCCGCTCGGGCCGCTCGCCAACGCCGGCCCGGTGCAGAACCGCCGCGGCACCCTGATCCGCTTCCGCCCTGACCCGGAGATTTTCGGCCGGCAGGCGTTCTCCCCCGCCCGGCTCTACCGCCTCTGCCGCTCCAAGGCCTATCTGTTCCGCGGCGTCGAAATCCGCTGGGCCTGCGACCCGGCGCTGCTGCCCCCGGGCTCCGACATCCCGGCCGAAGCCAGGCTGCATTTCCCCGGCGGCCTGCGCGACAGCCTCGACGAGGACATCGCCGGCGCCGCCCGCGCCCTGCCGCAGATCTGGGCCGGCGAGGCCGCGCTGCCCGGGATGGACGCCGGCCGCCTGGAATGGGCCGCCGCCTGGCTCGACGGCGGCGAGGGGTTCCTGCACTCCTACTGCAACACCGTCCCCACCCCCGAGGGCGGCACCCACGAGGCCGGCTTCCGCGCCGCGCTGCTGAAGGGCCTGCGCGCCTGGGCCGAGCAGCGCGGCAACCGCCGCGGCGCGGTGCTGACCGGGGAGGACGTGCTGGGCGCGCTCGCCGCCAAGCTCTCGGTGTTCCTGCGCGAGCCGCAGTTCCAGGGCCAGACCAAGGAGAAACTCACCTCTGCCGACGCGGCGCGGCTGGTGGAGACCGCGCTGCGCGACCGGTTCGACCATTTCCTCGCCGGCGATCCCGCGCAGGCCGACACCCTGCTGGCGTTCGTCATCGAACGCGCCGAGGAGCGGCTGCGGCGCAAGGAAAGCAAGGACACCGCCCGCAAATCCCCGACGCGCCGGCTGCGCCTGCCCGGCAAGCTCACCGACTGCTCGCGCGAGAACGCCGCCGAGACCGAGATTTTCCTGGTCGAAGGCGATTCCGCCGGCGGCTCGGCCAAACAGGCGCGCAACCGGGAAACCCAGGCGGTGCTGCCGCTGCGGGGGAAGATTCTCAACGTCGCCTCCGCCTCGGCCGACAAGCTGCGCGCCAACCAGGAGCTCAAGGACCTGATCGAGGCGCTGGGCTGCGGCGTCGGCGACCGGTTCGACATCGCCCGCCTGCGCTACGGCCGCATCATCATCATGACCGACGCCGACGTGGACGGGGCGCATATCGCCTCGCTGCTGATGACGTTCTTCTGGCGCGAACTGCCCGAGCTGGTGCGCCGCGGCCATATCTACCTGGCCCGCCCGCCGCTGTACCGGCTGACCCAGGGCGGGCGCAGCGTCTACGCGATGGACGATGCCGACCGCGCGCGCCAGGAGCGCGGCTTCAAGCCGGGCGCGAAGATCGAGGTCAGCCGGTTCAAGGGCCTGGGCGAGATGCCGCCGGCGCAGCTCAAGGAAACCACCATGGACCCGGGCAAGCGGACCCTGCTGCGGGTGGTGGCCCCGCCCGAGGCGCGGGCACACACCAACGCGGTGGTGGAGCAGCTGATGGGCCGCAAGCCGGAGGAGCGGTTCCGGTTCATCCAGGACCACGCCGCCTCGGTGGTGGAGGTGGATGTGTGAGCGGGGCGGACGCGCCCTCGGACCGCAAGGCGGGTGACGATCGCTGGCACGAGTTCATCGCCTGGATCGATCGGCATGCCGATGCGCGCTGGGTGTTTCGCGGCCTGAGCGACTCCCGATACCCGCTGATCCCGGGGGCGGGGCGGGTGCGCTTTTATCGGCCCGAACGCGAGCGTGCCGTGCTCGAGATTTTCGAGCGCCGGGCGCGGGAGTTCATCACCGTCGCCGGCTGGGACGATTGGGACCTGCTGACGCTTGCCCAGCACCACGGCCTGCCGACCCGGCTGTTGGACTGGACCAGCAATCCTTTGACCGCGGTCTATTTTGCGGTGGCCGGATCGCCACAACGGAGGATCAATCGGCCGGCTCGGGTGGTCGCCTGGCCGGTGCACCCGCGCCAGGTGGTGGACCGGACGGTCGATACCGACCCCTTCGCCCTGACTTCGCTGCGCTTCCTGATGCCCGGAGCGCTCACCTCCCGCGTCACCGCCCAGGGCGGGTTGTTCAGTGTCCACCCAGCACCGACGCGACCATGGCTTGAACCCCTGGGGGCCGCCGCCCATGTATTTGACATCCCTGCCGGGTTCCACGCCTATTTTCGGCGGCGCCTGTTCTATCTCGGCATGGACTGGCAGCGGGTCATGGGCGGACTGGACGGGTTGGGGCGGCGACTGGCGTGGCAGTATGAAACCGGCATCGGGATCGGCGCGGTAAGGTAGGCATCATGTCCGAAGAACTTTCATCCTCTCCGCCCAGCCTCCGGCGCTTCCGCGACCGCGATCGTTACGTCGCGGCCCTCGACGCCGTCGCCGCGGTGGACTTGAACACGCGCCGCGAATGGCAGAAGACCGCCCGCAAGATCGAAGCCCACGCCGGCAAGTTCACGATCGAGGAAATCCAGGCCACGCCTGAGGGAACGTTCGAATCCGGCGACAACGGCTTCGCCGCCGACGCCACCGTGTATCTGCGCTGGGACGGTCTCGCCGCTCCCGCCGAGGAGCTGGCCGCGGCGGTCACCGGCCATTTCGACACCACCGGCGACCGGCCGGTCGCCGTGGTCGATCACGTCGCGGTGGACCCGAGGGCGGCGCTCGAATAACCCTCGCCCCACACCCGGATCGCCTCCGCCGGCACCAGCGCCGTCACGCCCTCCCCCACCGGAGGCGCCGCCTGCGGGGCCATCACCGCGACCAGGTTCGCCGTGCCCACCGCCACGGTCACCACCGCCCGGTCGCTCAGCGCATGGCAGGCGCAGACCACCCCCGCCACCCGGTTGTCCCGCCCCGGCGCGGCGGGGCCCGGCGGGACCAGCCGCACCGCTCCGGCCGGCACGCCCCAGCGCAGCGCCACCCCCGGCAGCGCCGCCGGCGGGCCGGCCAGCCGCAGCACCACCCCGGCCGCCGGCCATTCCAGCGCGTCCGGCGCGCGCAGCCGGCCCGTGAACAGGTTGCGCCAGCCCAGCAGCGCCGCCGCCTCGGGCCCCACGGGGGCAGCGAACACCGCCCCCGGCACGCCCTCCTGCACCACAATGCCCTCGTGCAGCACCGCCAGATGGTCGGCCATCGCCGCCAGCGCCGCGTCATGCGTCGCCACCAGCGCCGGCACGCCGGCGGCGCGCAGCCGGGCGATCAGGTCGGCGGCAACGCTGCCGGCGGTCAGCGGGTCCAGCGCGGCGGTGGGTTCGTCCAGCAGCAGCAGCGCCGGGTGGCGCGCCAGGGCCCGCAGCAGCGCCACCAGCTGCCGCTGCCCACCGGACAGCGCCGCCGGCATCCGCTCGGCCAGCGCGCCCAGGCCCAGCCGCTCCAGCGCCGCCAGCGCCGCCGCCCGGCGGGCCCGGCGCGGCCCGTCCAGCGCGAACGCCACGTTGCGCCACACCGGCAGATGCGGAAACAGCCCGGCCCCTTGCGGCAGATACCCCACCGGCCGCCGGTGCGGGGCCAGGCCGCCGAACGGCGTGCCCTCGGCCGGCAGCAGTCCCGCCAGCGCCCGCAGCAGCGACGATTTCCCGGCTCCGGTGGCACCCAGCAGGGCGGTGAACCCGCGCACCTGGAACCGTGCCGCGAGCCGCACCGGCCGCGCGAGACGCAAGTCCACCGCGAGGCCCGCCGCCGGCACCGGCGCCGGGTCGGGCAACGACGGCGCGGGCACCGGCTCAGGCCGCATGACGCCCCCGCGCCCACAACCCCAGTGCCAGCGGCAGCGGCAGCCCGATCAGGAAGAACACCCACAGCAGCGGATAGACCGCCGACAGGCCGGTATCCTGCAGATCCACCCACAGCCGCACCGGAATGCCTTGCGGGAAATAGGCGATGATCAGCGCCACCCCGAACTCCCCCAGCGCGCGCACCCAGGCCAGCGCCAGCCCGGTGGCCAGCCCCAGCCGGGCCAGCGGCAGGGAGACATGCCAGAAGCAATACCAGGGTCCGCGCCCCAGGGTGCGGGCAATGTCCTCATACCCGGCGGGCACCGATTCGAACGCGCTGCGGGCGGCCAGCACGTAGTACGGGGCCGAGGCGTAGATCTGCGCCAGCAGGAACGCCGCCGGCGTGTTGGACAATTGCAGCCCGATCGCCCCCGCGGCGCGGCCGATGGCGCTGTAGGGACCGAAGGCGATCGCCAGCATCAGCCCCATCGCCAGCGGCGGCGTGAGCAGGGTCAGCAGCAGCAGCGCGTCCAGCAGCACCCGAAGCCGCGGCGTCCGGCGCGCCAGCCACCAGGCCAGCGGCGTGCCGCCCGCCACCACCACCGCCAGCGCCGTCAAGGTGGCGCCGACCGAGGTGCCGACCGCGTCCCAATCCCCGCCCGAGGGCGCCATCCGCCCCCAGTCGGTGGTGAGCGCCAACCCGAGATACGGGATCAGCAGGAACCCCAGCGCCAGCAAACCCAGCGGTGCCGCGAGCCGCAACCGCGAGGCGCCGAGGCGCGCCGCCTCGGCGCCGTCCCCCAGCGCCAGCAGCGGCTCGGTCGTCATCAGGCGCCGAGCGTGGGACCGGAGGGCGGGCTGTAGCCGAAGCGCGCGAACAGCGCCTTGCCCTTCGGGCCGGTGAGGAAGCCCAGGAAGGCGGCGGCGGCCTTGGGGTCGGGCGCGTTGGCGAGGGTCATGGCGTAGAACAGCAGCGGTTGCGGCGCGGCGGTGACCATCCCGTGCGGACCGGGCACCGCCATGCGGGCGCGGTCATACCATGTGCCGGCCATGGCGGCATCCCCCAGGTTGATTTCGGCCGGCAGCGGAATATATGGAAGGCGCTGGGAATGAACGGCGCTGAGATAGCCGGAGGCGATGTCGATCTGCCCCGCTTCCAGCCGCGCCAGCAGCGAGGGTTCGGTGAAGATCTCGGCCGGGTTGATGGCCGGGCCCAGCAGCTTCGCCCCCAACCCCGGGGCTTTGTAGTAGAGCTCGGCCAGCTTGACGGTGAACAGGATGTTGCGTCCCTGCGGGTCGGTGCGCGGGTCGGTGCGGCCGAAGCGCAGGCCCGGGGTGAGCAGCGCGGGCACCAGCGGCGCCTTGCCCGCGGCGACCGCGGCGAACAGCTTGGCGTGCGGGGATTTCGGGGAATAGGGCAGGCACATCTGGGTGCTGGCCACCGGCACCGCGGTGGCGGCGAGGCCGGCTTTGTGGACGATGGCGAACGGGCCGGCGGTGATGGGGATGAAGCTGTTCACGACCATCTGCTTCGCCGCGATCAGCCGGGCCAGGGCGAAGGCGCCGCGGCCGATGCCCTGGAAGCTGACGTGCTCGGCGGCGCCGAAGGCGGGGCCGATGCCTTTGTCCATCAGTGCGCCCATGGAGCCGGCATAGGCGACGGGGAACGGCGGGGCGGCGGTGGCGGCGGCGGGCAGGACGGCGGCCAAGGGGGCGGCCAGAGGGGCGAGCAGGGTGTGGCGGCGGGTAAGCATGGGGTGGGCTCCGGGCGATGGGTGTGGCGGACGATATCGCCGAACGGAGATAACGGCAAGGGGGGGGTCGGGCCTGTCAAAATTTGCGGGTCTCCGGGAAGCAGCGCACTCTTCCTGCGTGCCGCCTGATGGCCTTGCCTTTGGCGGCTGGACAACAAGTCAGGGAGAGCCTGCTGGCCGAAAGGAGCATTCGATGGCATCGGCGAGCTTTCGATAAGCCCGCAGTGAGAATAGAGCATAGAAGAAGATCAACGGCGGGGGGTCAGGATTGGGTCGGCGGCCAGGATAGAGGGCGGCTCGGGCGGCTTTCGACGACGCCTTTCGTGCCCCCCCGCATACTTCCTTGATCGCGTCTAAGCGCTCATCTTCCGACGACGATTTTGGGAACACCGGCCTTTTATTGCGATCTTGGTTATGGCGGCACATCTCTTCAATTTCTTTATCACACCACTCGGCATCGCTGCGGTTCTGCGACCTATCATTATCCGCGTGCGCGATATCGTGACGCACTTGCTGGAAAATCCGGACGGCAAGAAAATATTGGAAGGGCACGTCATTAGAGACGGAAACGCCCAGGTTCTTGCACAGATCCTTCTTATAATCCCTACTGGCGCCTTGCTTGAGGTATTTTTCCAAATTCTCATTTCGGAAGCCGCCTTTGGGGGGAGTAGTGGTGTAGACTTGTGACCGGCGGTGCAAATACCGCTCGAAAGCTCGGCTGAATGCCAGGATCACATACTTACTGTTTATCGCCAAATTCTCTCTAAGATGGTCACGAAACTCCTTTGGGGTTGCCTCGTACTTGGAGCGGAGGGGACGCCTATTTGGACGCCTATTTGGGGGAATGAAAGCGTCGCAAAGAAGCGGGGGATCAAGCTGGGATCTCAAGGGGTGGCCATCATCCAGTTCCAAACTGGGCAGTGTTCTCTGCAGAACAAGCGCACGTGCTACATCTGAGGACCAAAGGAAGTGGTTCAGACGACCTTGTTCTTGACGAAATTCCTCGATGGGGGCGGGCAGGTCAGGGCTGTTCAACGCTCTCAACTGAATCTCCACTTGAACAGCGCGTCGAGTCCGGCGAGGGCGGCTGCGTAGCGATCCTGGTTGAAGGATGAAGTCCGATTGCGGCGCAGGATATTGTAGGCGAAAGAGCGGAGCCGCGCGAAGATCCCCGGGTTGTGGCGAATGCGGGATTGATCTTCCTGGAACGTGACGTCGCGTGTGTAATGGAGCTTGTTCTCGATGTGCCAATGGCCACGGATCACACCAGCGGCGCGGCCCGCCGAGATGGGAGAATTGCCGAGATAGTATGCGACCTCGGAGGTGCTGCGC
>JBMFXF010000168.1:0-7362 GCA_049964515.1 Acetobacteraceae bacterium
CTGGGGCACATAGAGAAGCGCCTGGTTGACATAGTCGAAGGGGCTGGCGACCGCCAGCGTGGTGGCTTCCTCCAGCCCCAGTTGCGTCAGGAAATGGGAGAAGTCATCGCCCGCGCGCAGGGTGGCCGAGGTGACCAGCACCCCATGCGCCGGCGCCGCCAGGGTGGCAATGAACGGCACCGTCGGGTCCAGCCAGTGCCGATGCAACCCGACATCGCCGGCCTGCGCTCCGCCGCGCCGGTCGAGGCGCAGGAACAGCACGTGCTCCGGCCGGCGGCCGGGTTCGGCGGCGGGTTCGCCCGGCAGCCGCAGCATCGCCCCCCAGGCGGCAAGCGGATCGAGCGCCCGGCGTTGCAGCGACCGGGCCGTCGCCTCGATGCGCAGCCGGGTCGCGCTGTCGATCTCCTCGGCCTCCGCGTCCAGCCGCGCGAGCAGCCCCTCCCGCAGCCGGGCCAACGGCTCGGCCAGCCGCGTCAGGGCACGGCCGAGCCGTTCGGCGGCCTCGGGCAGGCCCTCGATCGGCGGGAACAGATCGGCCTCCAGCGCGAAGCCGGTGCCCTCGGCCTCGGCGCCGACGCGGGCCAGCACCTGGCGGCGCAGCAGGTGCAGAACGGCCTCGGTGGGGTTGGCAAGTCCGGTCTCCTCGGCACCGAGCGCGGCCTGGCCGGGCGCATCCTCCGCCAGCCGCGTCGCCCAGCCGGGGCCGGGCAGGGCGGCGCGGGCGGCTTGCAGCGCCGCATCCAGCAAGGTCTCGAGCCGGCGGTCGGCTCCCAGCAGCTCCTCGATGCGCCGGCGCAGGCCGCGGGCGCGCGACCGGCCACCCTCCGCGCCCAGCAGCCAGCGGCGCAGCTCGGCGGTCTCGGCGCCCGACAGCGTGGCGGCGAAGGCGGCATCCGCGGCGTCGAACAGATGGTGCCCCTCGTCGAACACGTAGCGCGAGGGCACGGTGGCATCGTCGAGCCCGCCCCAGGCGGCCTGGGTCATCACCAGCGCGTGGTTGGCCACCACCAGCTCGGCGGCGCGGGCGCGGCGGATGCCGTGCTCGATGAAGCAGCGCTTCCAATGCGGGCAGGCGGCGTGGATGCACTCCCCGCGCCGGTCGGCGAGCCCGGCGAGCATCCCCGCGCCGTAGAGCTCGGCAAACCAGCCGGGCAGGTCGCCGCCCATGATGTCGCCGTCCTGGCTGGCCGCGGCCCAGCGCAGCACCAGCCCCAGCGGCGCCGGCAGCCCGGGTGTGAGGCCGCCCGAGGCGGCATTGACCGCATCTTCGAGGTTAAGCAGGCAGAGGTAGTTCTCCCGCCCCTTGCGCACCACCACCCGCCGGCGCCGCTCCGCCGGGTCGGGGCAGAGCCGCGCCAGCTCGGCATCGATCTGGCGTTGCAGGTGGCGGGTGAAGGTGGAGATCCAGACCGCGCCGTGGTTGCGCTGCGCCCACAGGCTGGCGGGCGCGATGTAGCCCAGGGTCTTGCCGGTGCCGGTGCCGGCCTCGGCCAGCACCAGATGCGGATCGCCGCGGCTCTCCCGGGCGGCGAAGGCGGCGGCGGCGGCGCCGGCATAGTCGGCCTGACCCGGCCGGTGCTCGGCGTCCGGACCGAGCAGGGCGGCGAGCCGGGCCCGCGCCTCCGCCTCCGAGACCGGATGCGCGGAGGGGGGTGGCGGCGGGGCGGTTTCCTCCCATTCCGGCAGCTGCTTCCAGACCGCCAGCGCCTCCCGCGAGGGGGTGGCGGCGGGTTCGCCCAGCGCATCCAGCACCGCGGGGGCCCAGGCCCAGCCGGCGCGGCCCATGGCGGCGGCGAGGGCGGCGGCGTGGCGGTTGGCGGGCAGCACCCGCGCCGCGTGGAGCCGGCCGAGCAGGGTGGCGGCGAGCGCGGGCAGGAACGCGGCCTCGGCTTCCAGCCCCGACGCCGGGGGATCGAGGTCCAGCGCGAGGGCGAGGCCGCGGGCGGTGGGAGCGGCGGGGCGGGCGGGCAGCACGAAGGCGAACAACTCAAGCAGGTCGAGCGCGGGGCGCGGGGCCAGGCCGAGGCGGCGGAAGCTGGCCGGGGCGTGGATGACGAGCGGCGGGGCGGAGAGCGCGGCGGCGAGTTCCCCGGCCGGGAGGGCGCGGAATTCGCCGTCGGCGGTGAGCAGGACGGCGCGGCCGTGGCCGGTGGCGAGCGATGGGGCGGGGGCGGGAATGGGGCGGGACCTTCGGGGGCGCGAGGAGGCTAGCAGATCGGCGCCGGCGGGGCGATTGCGCGGGGGGGAGGCGGGTTCTATATGCGGGCTGGGGGAGAGGTGCCGGAGTGGTCGATCGGGACGGTCTCGAAAACCGTTGTACGTGTATGCGTACCGTGGGTTCGAATCCCACCCTCTCCGCCAGGTCTCCGATATTGCCCGAACGAGTGATTCTCTCGTAAATGGCGCAACCGTGATGCAGCGGGATGGGGCCATGTAAGCCATGTTGTCGGGGGAGGCGAAGCAGGGATTCGGCCAGATCATAGATCTCGCCCGTTCGGAGCCGATGCGGTTATACAAGAATCGGCGTGGCGTCTTGGTGTCCGGAGGTCTCGCAGCATCCGGACGATCTGCCGCGCAGCATGCACGCGCGGAGAAGGGAGAGCCGGGGACCGAGTGGGCGGCGAAACGGCCTGATGAGGGCCTCTTCTTTCCCGGGCTGAACCGCTCCTCAAGAACCAAAGCGTCGCAGTGGGGGGCGGTTCGTTGACAGACGCAATACAAGAAATGATAGAAAGAAATCCCGATGATCAACACCAGATCATCAAACTGTTCGATGATACGCGGAAGCGGTTGGTGGAAACGGGGACACGAAATCGTCTGGTCCATGTCAACCGCGCCAATACGCGCGGCAATGTCCTGAATATCGTCAATGCAAGATCGGTAGATGTTTATACCGTGCTTTCCGAAGGCAAGGCGATTCGGTTCGCGGCGATGGGGCAGGATACCGCCGAGGACAGTGAACAAGACGACGCAGGAGAATCAGTCCTCACCAACAACGGGAAGCGCCATTTCGACGAAGGGCGCCACACCGATTATCATCTCGACACTCGACTTGGCCCGGATACGCTCCGGAAAAAGCTGTTGAAGCTCGCGCGGGAAGCGCAAACAGCGGAGGAAGAATCCGGCATCAACGTACTTTACCTCGCGATGGGGTTTTTGACTTGGTATGAGGATAAGTCATCAGAGTTGCGCCGAGAAGCTCCGTTAGTTCTGATTCCAGTCGAACTGTTCCGGAATGTCCGCGCTTCAACCTATGATGTGCGTGCTCGTGAGGAAGATGTTCCGACCAATCTGCCGCTTCAGCAAAGACTGAAGGCGGACTTCGGGATCGATCTGCCTGAACTTGAAGTGAGCGAAGGCTGGACTCCCGCCGACTATTTTGCGTTGGTCGGGGATGTCGTTGCCGCACAGGACCGATGGACGATAGATCCAGACGCTATTCAACTCGGATTTTTCAGCTTCAGCAAATTGCTGATGTATCGGGATCTGGACGTTGGCGCCTGGGAGGGGGGCGCGCTAGCCGGGCATGCCCTGACGAGGGCCCTGCTTTACCGGGGCTTCGACGTCGAAGAGCCGCTTTTCAAGGACACGGACCGGTTAGACGAGGTACTGCCACCGGAAAAGCTGTTCCATGTGGTCGATGCGGACGCTTCACAAGCCAAGGTCATCGAAGAGGTGCGCGCCGGACGTAACTTGGTGGTCCAAGGTCCTCCCGGTACAGGGAAGTCGCAGACGATTACGAATATCATCGCGTCTGCGGTGAAAGAGGGTAAGCGGGTCCTCTTTCTCGCCGAGAAGATGGCCGCGCTGTCTGTGGTGCATGAGCGCCTCGTCAAGGTGGGGTTGAGCGATGTCTGCCTCGAGCTGCATTCCAGGAATGCAAATAAAAAATCCGTGCTTGCGGAGCTCGCGCGCACCTTGTCTCAAGCCGGCGCCGTCCCCGGCATCCCTGCGCCACCAAAAGCACTCAAAGAAAACCGGGACCGACTGAATGCTCTGACAGCAGCATTGCATCGTCCTATCGGAAATACAGGAGAGACCGCCTACAGCGTACTCTCTCGCCAAGTTCTTTTCATGGGTAAAGGATGTCCTCCCCCAAAACTCAAGGCGGAATGTCTGGCGTGCATGTCGCGCGAGACCGAGGATGACTTGCTGGCCGTCATTGAAGAATACGGCGTCATGTTGGGGTTTGGCGGGCAAGGCGTTTCACATCCCTTCGAGGGTGCGCGCAATCTTGACCTTCAGCCGGTGGATCTGGCACGGCTTTCCGCCATGCTCAGCAACGCGAAGGCTGCCGTCGACGCTCTTGTCGACGCCATGCGTGCCTCTTTTGCCAGGCTTGGCGTCGCTGGCGCGAATAACTTGAAGGCCGCTGCGCCTCTCGTTGATACTCTAGGACGGATTGCGGGATTACCGAGCGCCGGCTCTGACATCGCCCGAGCAATTCTCGGCGCCCCCGATATACCGCGCCTTCGTGGAGCGCTCCGGGCAGCAGCCTCGTGGCGCAAAGCGCAGGATGAAGCTGCGGCAATATTCGTGGATTCGGCGCTCGCCGCGTCTGCCGGCCATCTGCGCGGACCGCTGGCGGCAGGTACCCGCTCCTTTTTCGTTCGCTGGGGCAGCGGCTACCGCAGCGCGTCACGCGAACTGGCCGGCCTGCTGCGGGAGGGCTTGCCCAAGACGGCCGCGGCACGGGTAGAACGGGTTGACCGCCTCATCGCACTGACGACGCTCAAAGCGGACTGGGAGAAGGAGCAGGAATCAGGAATATTGCAGTCGGATTCTTGGCGCAGAGTGGCGCGGCGAGGCAAGCGATTTCGCAAGTTTAGCGGCGGTTGCTGAGTGGTGCGTTTGCTTGTCCGAAGCGCCGGTGAAGATGCCGTGGGACAAAGCAATCGATCTTGCCAGCCAGGTGGGCGAGGCTGAGGCGATGCTTCGGGAACTGCGGGAAAAGGAAGCGGTAGCCAGAGACGCCGTTCGGGATATTGTGAAACTCCTCGACCTGGACCCGTCCCCTTTCGGAGAGAAGGAGTTTGCGACAGTAGATTTGACAGCTATGGGCGCAAGATTCACGAGGATGGCCGAGGCAACAGATCACTATGCATCCTGGGCAAAGCAAGCGCGGCTTCGAAACAAGTTAATTGCAGCCGGCTTGTCCGAGCTGGAGGCGAGGATGCGCGTCGGCGACCTGAGCAGCGCAACCGCGATGGTAGAGTTGCGCTACGCCCGTGCCGAGAGTCTGTGGAATCTTGCCCTGGCCAAATACTCCGACCTGCGCGGCGTCGCTCAGGAACAGCGCCATGATCTGGTCGCCAACTTTGTCAAGTTAGAGCGTCAGCACCTCAAGGATAATGTGAAGAATATCCGTGCAGGTCATCTCGCACAGGTGCCGCAAGGTGCAATGGGTGAGATGGGGGTCATTCGCGGCGAGATCGCCAAGAAGCGCTCCCATATGGCTTTACGTCGATTGTTCGAGAAGGCCGGTACCGCCGTCCAACGCATTAAGCCTGTCCTGCTGATGAGCCCAATCTCCGTAGCGCAATTTCTGCCGCCCGGTCGTGTGTCCTTCGACCTCCTGGTCATCGACGAGGCATCGCAGGTTCGCCCCGAGGACGCATTGGGCGCTATCGCGCGTGCCACCCAAATCGCGGTCGTCGGCGACAAGCAGCAGCTCCCGCCATCCTCGTTCTTCGATCGGTTGATGGCTGACGATGAGGACGAGAAAGAGGGAGACGACGAGGATGTCGGTCCCGATCTGTTGGGCGGTGCCGCCAGGGTGGTCGATATGGAAAGCATCCTGACCCTCTGTGAAGCGCGCGGCCTGCCGAGCCGGATGTTGACGTGGCATTACCGTTCACGCGACCCATCGCTAATCGAGGTATCCAATCACGAATTCTACGAGAGTGGTCTTATCCTTCCACCCTCGCCATTACAGAAGGACCCTGCGTACGGGCTTTGCTTCACCCGCGTGGATGGCGTCTATGACAAGGGGGGGAGGCGGGATAACCGCAAGGAAGGCGAGGCTGTCGTGGATCGGGTCGCCGATCATGCCAGGGTGAATCCATCCCGGTCGCTGGGGATAGTGACCTTCTCGTTCGCTCAACGCAATCTCATTACCCTCCTGTTGGAAGAGAGACGGCGGCATGATTCCACCCTCGACGGTTTTCTGCGCGAGGGGCAGTCAGAAGACGTCTTCGTCAAGAATATCGAGAACGTGCAGGGAGACGAGCGCGACGTGATTCTGGTCAGCGTTGGCTATGGTCCCTCCGTCGCGGGAGGCAGGCTGGCCAGCATGTCGTTCGGCCCGGTCAACGCCGAGGGTGGCGAACGGCGCCTCAACGTGCTGTTTACCCGTGCACGGGTTCGCTGCGAGGTCTTCGCGTCCTTCGATCCTGGGGACATCGATCTGAGCCGGACGTCAGCCGCTGGGCCACGCATTCTCAAACGCTTCCTGGACTTCGCCAAGAATGGTCGTCTGGATGACAGCGCCCCGACCGGAGCAGCCGCGGATTCCGAGTTTGAGGAAGATGTCGCCAATGTCATCCGGAGCTTTGGATTCCTCGCCGACCATCAAGTTGGTTCAGCAGGTTTCCGGATCGACCTTGGCATCCGGCACCCTGACAAGCCAGGTAGCTACATCCTGGCCGTGGAATGCGACGGAGCGACTTATCATAGTGCCCTGTGGGCAAGGAAGCGCGACCGATTGCGCCAGGAGGTGCTCGAACACCTTGGCTGGGACTTCTGTCGCATCTGGAGCACGGATTGGTTTTACAACCGGCGTGCGGAGATCGATCGCTTGCGCACGGCCCTGGTCGAGGCGCACGAACGAGCGGGCCACGGCATACAGATCGTTGGCGCCAATAGTGGTCGCGCGGGGCCTGTTCCGGCCGCAACTCCCGACCCTTTGCCAATAGAGGTTCCCCCAACCGTGGGGCGGCGGATGCCCCCGTACAAACGGGCCGCCCCTCGCGTGAGCGGCTCTTACGAGCCACATGAAGTGCCCATCCACGTACTGGTGGACCTGGTTCTGAAAATCGTGAATGTCGAGGGTCCGGTTCATATCGAAGAGGTGGCGAGACGGATCGCAGCCTGCTTCAAGCGGGAAAGAACCGGAAAACGTATTCTTGAGGCCACCCGCGCTGCGCTGCGGCGGGCGCAATCGGAGAATTCCGACCTGCTGACCGATGGGAGTTTCTGGTACACCCGAACGCAGGCTGATGCGCCGCCGGTACGCGACCGCTCAGCTGAATCGGGGGCGACCATAAAGGCCGACAAGATCTCTCCGCTGGAGATCAGGGCTGCTCTCAGAATTGCCCGAGACGATAACGCCGGGGGTGTCGATACCGAGCTGGTTCGAAGCGT
>JBMFXF010000169.1:0-7334 GCA_049964515.1 Acetobacteraceae bacterium
GCCGCCACCCGCGCATCCACCACGGCCACCCCGCCGGCGCGGACATGCGCGATCGCCTCCGCCAGCGCCGCCGCCAGCGCCTTCCCCTCCGCCACCGGCCCCAGCCCCAACGCCCCCTGCGCGCGTGCCATCGCCGCCAGATCCACCTCCGGCCCCGCCAACCGCTGCCCGATCCATTTGTTGTCCACCGGCCGGTTGCGCATCCGCGCCACCCGCTCCTGATGCAGCTCGTCGTTGTAGAAGGAACGATTATCCGCGATCACCACCAGCAGCGGAACCCCGTAATGCACCGCGGTCCACAGCGCGGTGACCCCCATCAGGAAATCCCCGTCCCCCAGCACCGCCACCGGCAGCCGCCCCGACCCCACCAGCGCCAGCGCCGCTCCCACCGCAATTCCCGGCCCGGCGCCGATCCCGGCCCCGCCGTCCCCACCGAGGTACTCCAGCGGATGGCGGAACGGCCAATCCGCCCCGTTCCAGCCCAGCGGCAGATGCAGCAGACTCACCGCCTGGCCCAGGGTCGCCGCGCGCAGCGCCAGCGCCAGCCCGGTCACCGTCAGCGCGCCCTCCGGCGCGCCCTCCGGCGGGGCCTCCGGCGCCGGTGCGGCGGAGGCGACGAACCCGCCCGGCGTCACCCCCAGCGCGGCCAGCAGCTCCCCCAGCACCGCATCCGGCGGCGCCGGCAGATGCAGCGCGACCGGCGCGAAGCCCTGATGATCCATGCTCCAGCCGTTGTGCAGCGCGTGATCGGGCGAGACCTGGATCACCGGCACGCCCTTCGCCACCGGCGCCGCCGCCAGCGTCCCCGCCAGCGCCACCCAGTCCAGCGAGACCACCAGATCCGCCTCCCGCAGCGCCGCCAGCAGTTCGGGCGCCGGAAACGTCGCCGGCGCGCCGAGATGCAGCGGATGATCGGTCGGGAAGGCGGCGGGGCATTTGATGTCGGTGGCGACGCGCGCCCCCACCGCTTCGGCCAGCGCCACCCGCGCCGCCCAGGCGTCGGTGCCCCGCCCGTTGCGCCCGATCAGCAGCACCGGGTGCCGCGCCGCGCGCAGCATCGCCGCCGCCCGGGCGATCGCCGCCGGCGCCGGATGCGGCGCGGCCGGCGGCAAGAACCGCGCCGGGTCGGGCGCCGCGAACGGCGCCTCCAGCGCCGCCTCCTGCAACCCGGCATCGAGGGTGACGAACACCGGCGCGCACGGAGGCGTGGCGGTCAGCCAGGACGCCCGCAACAGCGCCTCCGTCGCCGCCGGCACCGAGGCCGGCTGGGCGTCCCATTTCACGAAGTTCCGCACCAGCGCGTTCTGATCCTGCGCGGTGTGGATCCAGTCGATCCACGGCCGCCGCCGCGCCGCGTCCACCGGCCCGGTGGCGCCGATCACCAGCATCGGCACCCGGTCGCACCAGGCGTTGAAGATCGACATCGATCCGTGCAGCAGCCCGACATTGGAATGCAGCGCCACCGCCAGCGGCCGTCCGGTCACCTTGGCCCAGCCCTGCGCCAGGCTGACCGCGGTATCCTCGTGCAGACACAGCAGCATCTGCGGGCGCGTGTTGCCCAGATGATTGACCAGGCTGTCGTGCAGCCCGCGGAAACTGGCCCCGGGCGTCAGCGCGATGAACGGAAACCCGAGCGCGCGCAACAGCTCCGCCACCGCGTCCGAGCCGTAGCGCGCGGGCCCCGCCGGCGCCGGCGGCGGGCGTTCCGGCGTGGCGGGGGTGGCGGCCGGTCCCGGTGTCTCCCCCACCATCGCCGCCTCAGCGCAACGGAGAGAACGCGGCCGGAATGACCAGCATGTTCTCCTGCTTCACCATCGCGCCCGGCGGCGATCCCGGCGGCCAGATGCCCTTGGCCACCGCCTCGGCGCGCACCCGCTGGCGATGCGCGGCGTCCTGATAGGCCCAGATATGGGTCCATTTGTTCAGCCCGCCGAGCTCCGAATACCACGCCCCCACCAGCGGCGAGAGCGCCGCGCGGGCCTCGATCTTCGGCGCCCAGCGCTCGATCATGCCGGGGATCTGCCCGGGGGCCATGGTGTAGGTGCGGATCTCGTACACCGCCCCCAGCGCGCGCGGCGTGAGCGCGGGCGAGAACGGGGCCGGCAGATAGATCTCGCTGGTCATCGCGGCGATGTAGTCCGAGATCGGCGGCGGCCAGCCGGACAGCTTCGCCGCCTCGGCGCGGATGCGGGTGCGCTCGGCCAGATCGGCATAGGTCCAGACATGGATCACCCGGTTGAGCGGGCCGATCTCGGTATGCCAGAACGCCGCCAGCGGCGAGAGCGCGGTGCGCGCGGGCAGGGCGGCGGCGAACCGCTCCTCCACCGCCGGAATGCTGCCGGGGCGCAGGTCGTAGCTGCGCATCTCGATGATCATGGGGTTTCCTCCGATGTCGCTGCCCTCCACGCTAGGCGGTCGGGCGCCGGCTGGCAAACCGGGCGTGGGCCGCGGTTGACGCGCCGGCGGCGCCGACGCACAGGGGGCGGATGCGTGTCGCCGCACTTCTGCTTGCCGCCGGCTCCGGTTCCCGGTTCGGCGCCGAGACCCCGAAACAGTTTCTGCCGCTCGCCGGCGTTCCGGTGCTGCGCCACGCTGCGGCGGCGCTGGCGGCCGAGGGCGTGGCCATCCAGCCGGTCGGCGATCCCGCCCGCGTCGCCGCCGCGCTGGCGCCGCTCGAACATCTGCCGCCCGTGCCCGGCGGGGCGACCCGCCAGCAGAGTGTGCGCGCCGGGCTGGCCGCGCTGGCCCCGTTTGCGCCCGAGGTGGTGCTGGTCCATGACGGCGCGCGCCCGCTGATTCCGCCCGGCACCATCCCGGCGCTGCTCGCCGCGCTGGAACAGGCCGACGGCGCCATCCCGGCGGTGGCGGTGGCCGATACGCTGAAGCGGGTGAGCGACGGGCGCATCATCGAAACCGTTGCCCGCGAGGGGCTGTTCCGTGCCCAGACCCCGCAGGCGTTCCGCTACGCCGCGCTGCTGACCGCCCATCTGGCCGCACCCGAGGGGCTGACCGACGATGCGGCGGTGCTGGAAGCGGCCGGCCTCCCGGTCGCGGTGGTTTCAGGGTCGGAAGACAACATCAAGCTCACCTACCCCGAGGACCGGATGCGTCTGGAACGCGCCCTGCTGGGCAGAATGATCCCCCGCGTCGGCACCGGCTTCGACGTGCACGCTTTCGGCCCGGCCCGTCCCCTGGTGCTGTGCGGCGTCACCGTGCCGCACGAGCGCGGGCTGGCCGGGCACTCGGACGCCGATGTCGGCATCCATGCGCTGTGCGACGCCATCTACGGCGCCCTGGCCGAGGGCGATATCGGCCGCCATTTCCCGCCCTCGGAAGCGGCCTGGAAGGATGCTGACAGCGCCCGCTTCCTGCGCCACGCGGCGGGCCGGATCGCCGCCCGTGGCGGGGTGCTGGCGAATGCCGATGTCACGTTGATCTGCGAGCGGCCGAAGATCGGCCCGCACGCGGCGGCGATGATCGCGCGGCTGGCGGCGCTGCTGGGGGTGGCGGAGGGCGCGATCTCGGTGAAGGCCACCACCACCGAGCGGCTGGGCTTTACCGGGCGCGGCGAGGGGATCGCGGCGCAGGCGGTGGCGACGGTGCTGGTGGGGGGGTAGCGGCGCGTCAGGGGCGGCCGGAAACGAAATATTCAGCAACGCGGCGGTAGAAGCGGTCGAAGGACGCGACCCGGCGCGCGGCGGCGAGGTCAAAGTCGCGGGCCAGGTCCTGCTGGTGCGAGACCGGGTCGTAGCCACCCTTCAGGTTGTGATCGAGCCAGCCCTTGGCATCGCGGATCGTTTCTGGGTCCGCGGGCGGGGTGGCGTCGTGCCGGAGATATCCATGCTCGCGCAGCGAATCGGCGGCGGCGAGAAACCAGGTTTCGAACTCCCGATAGGCCCGCACGACCACAATTGCGGCATCTGGGCACTCGGTGCGCGCGCGTGCCAGCAACTCCGGGCCGACCATGGCCGGGCAGGCGTCCTCGCAGTCGAACAGCAGCAGCACCAGCCCATGGGATTCCGCCTTGTCGCGAGCGAGAGCCATGTGTTTGCGAAAATCCGAGTGGTCCGGCTGGAGGAACGCGGTCGCCCTGACCCGGATCGGCGGATTGACCCGCAGCCGGCCGCGATTGCCCGTCTCGCCGGCCAGCCGATGCAGCAGCGCCGGCACCGCCGCGACTTCGCCATGGCCTTCGACGATCGGAACGATCAGCCGTTCATTCATGCGGCGCCGGTGCCGAGCAGGTCGAGGGCCGCCGCTTCTTCCTCGCCCGGGCGGGCGCGGGCGAGTTGGTTCTGGCCCAACAACTCCCCGGCGGTGAACAGCCGTTCACGCAGCATGGTGCGCCCCGCCGCGTCGATGGGGCCGAGCTCGGTGGTGCCGCCCTCGGCATCGACGGCGAGCAGCGTCTCGGCGTCGATATCGGGATGATCCAGCAGCTCCGGGCTGTGCGAGGTCACCAGCAGCTGGCAATGCCGCGTCGCCTCCCGCAGGGCACCCAGCAGCACCGTGAGTGCGGCGGGATGGAGCGCCAGCTCCGGTTCCTCGATCCCGACCAGTAGCGGCGCAGCCGTTCCGGGGCGCGGCGCCGTCGCCTGAAGCACTGCGAGCAGGATGCCGAAGGCCCGCAACGTGCCGTCCGACATCGAGGCGGCGGGAAACCGCCATGGATGCTCCTGACCCCGCACGTCCTGGCGGAATTCGATCGTCTCAAGGGTACCGAACATTCGTGGCGCCGCGTCGGCGATGCCGGGCACGATGCGGGCCAGGTGGGCCTGGATACGTTGGCGCGGCGCGTCCGCGAGATGGCGCAAGACGCTGGCGGCATTCGCCCCGTCGCGCCGCAGCACCCCGCCCGGGTCGGGCGCCTGCATCGCCGCGATCGCCCGCGGGTTGATGTTGTAGATTTCCATCCGCGACAGCGCATCGAACACCGGACGAAACGCCGGCAGACCGGAGGCGGCGACCAGCAGCAACCGATCCGGCAGCACCGCCGGCAGCGTCGGCACCGAGCTCGTGGTGATCCTGCCGGATTCGACGCGGTATTCATGCGCCGGTCCGAGCACATCGGCCGAATCCAGCCGGCAGTGCTCGGCGCGGATCCGGTAGCCGCCGTCCTTTTCGGCGGCGATCTCGAAGCCGTATTCGCCGGCGCGCCCATCGGGCAGAGTGAATGTCAGCTGCAACGCAAGGCTGTTCGGATGCCCGCCGGAGCGGCGGCGGACTTCGCCGATGGTGCCGCGCTCGCGCAGCGCGTGATCGAGCGAATTCCGCAGCGCATCGGCCACGAACCGAAAGGCGTCGAGAAAATTGCTTTTGCCGGCGCCGTTCGGGCCGACCACGAAGGTCAGGCGGCCGAGAGCGACGTCGCATTTGCCGATGCTCTTGTAGTTCCGAAGCACGATCCGGCGGATCAGCGGCGGGGCGGACATGGCGTCACCGGGTGATGATCTCGCGCCGAGCTTACCCGATCCACCCGCTGCCGCGAACCGCTCAGGCCGCATCGTGAAAAATCACCCCCACCGTCATCCGCTCCCCCGTGCGCACCCGGCTGACCCCGTGGCGCATCACCGCGCGCGCCACCCCGCGCGCCCCGGCGATCGGGCGGTCGCGCACCGCGAACACCGCCGCGTCCCCCTGGCCCAGCGGCACCACCTCCACCCGCGACTGCATCCGCGCCCGCTGTTCGGTCAGCACCAGCTCCCCGCCGGTGAAATCGCGCCCGGGCGCCGAAAGCAGCAGCACCAGCTGGAACGGAAACCATTCCTCCCCATATAGATCCTGGTGCAGCCGGTTGTAATCGCCCGGCCCATAGCGCAGCAGCAGCGGCGTCGGCCGGCGCTGGCCGGCGGCGTGGCAGCGGGCGCGGTAGGCGGCGTGATCCGGCGGAAAGCGCGCGTCCCGGCCCAGCGCCGCCGCCCAGCGATTGGCCGCCGCCGCCAACGGCGGATAGAGCGTCTCGCGCAGCGCCGCCACCGGCGCCGGCAGCGGGTCGGCGAAATACCGATACGCGCCCTGGCCGTAGCCATGCGCGCCCATCACCACCTGCTTGCGGAACTGCGCCGGCTCCTCCCACAGCGCGGCGATCCGCGCGCAGGCGGCCGGGTCCAGCAGGCCGGGCAGCACGGCCAGGCCATCGGTCTCGAGACCGGACAGATCAGGTGGGGTCATCGCCGTCTCCGCGGGGGCAGGGGCCAGCATAGCGCCTTCGCCGGGCGTTCCGCCCTCCGCCGGTTGCGCCCGTCTCGGCCCGGCCGCAGGCTGCCTGCCCAGCGGAAGGGAGGGACGGGGCGATGACCTTGCAAGGCAAGACCGCGCTGGTGACCGGATCGCTGGGTGGCATCGGGCTGGCGATCGCCCAGGCGCTGGCCGCCGAGGGGGCGGCGGTGATGCTGCACGGCCTCGGCGATGCCGCGCCCGCGCTGGCGGCGCTGCGCGCATCCGGCGCCACGGTGGCGGCGCATGATGCCGATCTGCGCGACCCGGCCGCCATCGCCGCTCTGGTGGCCGCCACCGCTGCCGCGCTGGGCGCGCCCGATATTCTGGTCAACAACGCGGTGGTGCGCGGCTTCGCCGCCGTCGATGCCTTCGCGCCGGAGGCGTGGGACGCGGCGCTGGCGGTCAATCTGTCCGCCCCGTTCCATCTGATCCGCCTGACCCTGCCCGGGATGCGCCGGGCCGGCTGGGGGCGGATCGTCAACCTGGCCTCGGTGTATGGGATGTTCGCCACCGTCAACCGGGTGGACTACATCACCACCAAGACGGCGCTGATCGGGCTGACCCGGGCGGTGGCGCTGGAGGTGGCGCGCGAGGCCATCACCTGCAACGCGCTCTGCCCCGGCACGGTGCTGACGCCGGCGATCGAGACCCGGCTGGAGGGCGAGATGGCGCGGACCGGGGCCGACCGGGCGACGGCGGAGGCGGCGTTCATCGGCGCCCGCCAGCCCTCCGGGCGGTTCGTGGCGGCCGAACGGGTGGCGGCGCTGGCGGCGTTCCTGTGCGGGCCGGCGGGGGCGGATATCAACGGTACGGCGCTGCCGATCGACGGGGCGTGGAGCGCGGGGCGGTAGCGGTGGGTTGACATTCGGCTGTACAAACGCCATCTCATCTTGTCGATGAACCTGTTGGTCTCCGGGTTCGAATGGGACGCGGGCAACCGGGATAAGTGCCGCAAGCATGGCGTATCCCTCGCCGCGATCGAAAGTGTCTTCGGTGGCCCGGTTTCGGTGTTTCCCGATCGCTCTCATTGTAAAACCTGTTGTGAGCCGGTAGGATCGCCGGGGCACAACGGAGATCGGGCATGGATTCGGCGGCATTCAGGACCTGGTTGGACG
>JBMFXF010000170.1:0-7273 GCA_049964515.1 Acetobacteraceae bacterium
CCGCGGCGTTCAGCCTGGCGCCGATGACCCTGGACCGGCCGTTCTTCTACGCCGCGCTGCGACTGGCGGATCTGCCGACCCTGCTGCGGCGGCTGGAAGTGCTGCCGCAGCCGGAGATCGCCGCCCTCATCAACCTGGCGGTGCTGGCCCAGGCGGGGCTGATCGCGCTGGCGGTGCTGACGCTGCCGCTGCTCGCCCCCGGCATCGGCGGGCGCGGCGGGTTCGCCGCCATGGCGCTGTTCTTTTCCGCCCTGGGGCTCGGGTTCCTGTTCCTGGAACTCTGGCTGATCGCCAAGGCCACCTTGTGGCTGGACGATGCCGCGAGCGGATTCGCCGCCGTGCTGAGCCTGATGCTGATCGCCTCCGGCGCCGGCGCCTGGGCCAGCGCGCGGGCGCGCCGCCCGGGGCGGGCGGTGGCGCTGGCCGGGGCAGCGGTGCTGGGCTGGGGGCTGGCGGCGCGGTTCGGGCTGTGGCCGCTCATCCTGGCCTCGCTGGCCTGGCCGGAGGCCGCCCGGCTCGGGCTGCTCGCGCTGGTGGTGGTGCCGCTGGGACTGGCGCTGGGGGTGACGTTTCCGCTCGGGCTGGGGCGGATCGGCGCCGGGGCGCCCCGGCGGCTGGCCTGGGCCTGGGGGCTGAACGGCGCGTTCTCGGTGCTGGCGACACCGGCGGCGCAGCTGCTGGCGCGCGTTGCCGGATGGAACGCGGTTCTGTCGGCGGCGATGGTGCTGTATGTTGCCGCGGTGTTGAGCTTCCCCCTGCTTCGGAGTGCGCCCGCTTGGTCCCGACTGCCCCGACCCGACGCGGCCTGATCGCCGCCACTTTGGCCACCCCGTTGGCCAGCCCGTTCGTCGCGCGCGCCGCCGCCGCGGCCGAAGCGCCCGCCGCCTGGACCCTGGCCGGCTACGAGGCGGCGATGGCCGCTTCCGGCCGCCCGGCGCATATCTCCGCGGCCGAGTTCGACGCCATCCAGAAGCGCAAGCCGGCGGCGATCGCGCGGATCGGTGCCTATCTGAAGTCGCGTTTTGGCGCCGCCGATCCGGCGGTGATGGCGGCGTTCCAGGCGGTGCCGCGGGAGTATTTCCACTACATCTACTCCTCCCACGAGCCGGTGCCGGGCGAAGCCTACGAGACGGACCCGAAGCCCTGGGCGATCGGTTACGGCTCCGCGCTGTCGGATTATCTGGGCCAAGCCTACATGACCCAGCTGCTGCGGCCGAAGCCGGGCATGGTCAGCCTCGAGATCGGCACCGGCAGCGGCTTTCAGAGCGCGCTGCTCTCACGCATCGTGGCGCAGGCCTACACGATCGAGATCATCGCGCCGCTGGGCAACGCGGTTGCGCGCATCTTCAGGCCGTTGGGGTATGACAACGTCCACACCAAGGTGGGCGACGGGTATTACGGTTGGCCGGAGGTCGCGGGCGGGTTCGACCTGGTCATCGTGACCTGCGCCGCCCGCTTCGCGCCGCCGGATCTGTTCGCGCAGCTGAAGCCGGGCGGGCGGATGGTGATTCCGATTGGCCAGCCGTTCAAGCGGGGCCAGGTGCTGTATGTCTATACCAAGGATGCCGCCGGACGGATCCATTCGCGCCGCGACATGGGGGTGTTCTTCATCCCGATGACCGGGGCGATCGCGCAGGCGAAACGGTCGTAGCGCGCGGGGTCAGGGGGCGCGAGCGCCCCCTGACCGGTCCGGGCTACACCACTTGCCCGGTGGCGGCGTCCATCAGGTGCATGTTGTTCATGTCGAGCGCGAGCGGCAGCACCTGGCCGGGAGCGGCCGGGGTGGAGGGTTCGCAGCGGGCGCAGACCGGCGTGCCGTCGATGAAGAAATGGACCATGGTCTCCATCCCCATCGGCTCCACCACATCGACCAGCAAGTCCATGCGCGCGAATCCGGGCTTCATGTCGGGTTCGTGGTAGTCGAACATGTGCTCGGGCCGCACGCCCAGCAGCATGTCCTTGCCGGCGAACGGGGCGTAGCGGGCGGTGCGGTCGGGCGGGACCGCCAGCACTGTCGCCGGATTGACCCGCACCGTCAGGCCGGCGCCGGATTTTTCCACCCGGACCGGCAGGAAGTTCATCGCCGGGCTGCCGATGAAGCCGGCGACGAAGCGGGTGGCCGGGTGGTGATAGAGTTCCTGCGGGGTGCCGATCTGCTCGATCACGCCCTGGTTCATCACCACCACCCGGTCGGCCAGGGTCATCGCTTCGATCTGGTCGTGGGTGACATAGACGGTGGTGGTGCGCACCGTCTGGTGGACCTTCTTGATCTCGGTGCGCATCTGCACGCGCAGCTTGGCGTCCAGGTTGGACAGCGGCTCGTCGAACAGGAACACCTTGGGGTTGCGGACGATGGCGCGGCCCATCGCCACGCGCTGGCGCTGCCCGCCGGAGAGCGCCTTCGGCTTGCGCTCGAGCAGGGCGTGGATGTCGAGGATGCGGGCCGCCTCATCGACCCGGCGCTTGATCTCGTCGCGCGGGAATTTGCGCAGCTTGAGACCGAAGGCCATGTTGTCGAACACGCTCATGTGCGGATAGAGCGCGTAGTTCTGGAACACCATGGCGATGTCGCGGTCGCGGGGCGGGACGTCGTTGACCACGTCGCCGCCGATCACGATTTCTCCGCCCGAGATTTCCTCGAGCCCCGCGATCATGCGCAAGGTGGTGGATTTGCCGCAGCCGGACGGGCCGACCAGGACCACGAACTCCTGATCCGCGATCTCGAGGTCGATCCCTTTCACCGCCTGCACGCCGCCTTCATAGACCTTGACGACCTTGCGGCACGAGACTTCAGCCATGAAACGCTCCCTTTAGCCTTTTGTTGCGCCGGCGGTTAGCCCGGCTATATAGTAGTCCATCAGGAAGGCATATACCAGGATCGGCAGCGCCGAAGCCACGATGTTGGCCGCCATGATCCGCCCCCAGTCCAGCACATCCCCGTGAATCAAGGTGGAGACGATGCCCGCCGTCAAGGTCATCTGCCTGGCGGTGAACAGGAAGGCGAGCGGGTAGAGGAAATCCCCCCAGCAGACGGTGAAGGCGAAGATGGTGGCGGCGATGATGCCCGGCATGGCCACCGGGATGAAGATTTTCCAGAGCATCTGCATGTGGGAGGCACCGTCGATCATCGCCGCCTCGTCGAGCTCCTTCGGGATGGAGCTGAAATAGCCGATCATGATCCACGTACAGAAGGGCACCGACAGGGTGGGCCACACCAGGACCAGGCCCCACACCGAATTGATCAGGTGCAGATTTGCCAGGACGCGGAACAACGGGATGAACAGCAGGGATTCCGGAACCAGATAGGTCAGGAACACGCCGGTGGCGAATACCTGGCTGCCCCAGAAGCGCATCCGCGCCAAAGCATACGCCGACAGCACCGAGATGACGATCGTCAGCACCACCACGACGATCGTGATCTTTGTGCTGTTGAGGAAGAACGTCTGGAATTGCTTGTCTTCGATGATCGACAGGAAATTGCCGAGGTACGGATGATGGACGAACCAGGGGTCGGTGCCGGCGCCGATTTCCCGGGAGGTCTTGAGCGAGGTGATCAGCTCGAAATAAGGGGGGATGAGAAAGCCGATGGCAAAGATGACCAGCATGATATAGCTGGTCCAGAGTGCCCAGCGACGCTCCCGTGCCAGGCTGGGCTTGCGTCCGCGCCACTGCGAGGTGCCGCCAGCGGTCAGGGTTGACCCGCTCATGTCACATGGCCTCCCGGGTGCGGCGGTTGACCCCGCGCAGGATGAAGATGGCGAAGATCGCCAGAATCGGGAAGATGAACAGGCTGACGGCGGACCCCATGGGGATGTTGCCTGCACCGATACCCACCTGGAAGGCGTAGGTGGCGAACACCTGGGTGGTGTTGGCCGGGGCGCCGGCGGTCAGGATTTCCACGATATCGAAATTGGCGAAGGTCACGATCAGACTGAAGAGCACGGTGATGCTGATGACGTTCTGCAGCAACGGCAGCGAGATGTAGCGGATCTTCTGCAATCCGGTGGCACCGTCGATCGCGGCTGCCTCGTAGAGCTGATCCGGGACCGATTTCAGCGTGGCGAGGTACATAATCATGAAGAATGGCGCACCGAACCAGACGTTGACCACGATGACCCAGAACCGTGCCCAGCCGGTCAGTGCGAGCCAGGGCACCGCCTTGATACCGAGATGAACCAGAATCCAGTTGATCGCGGAGTAGCTGCCCGAGATCATCCACCACCACCCCAGGGTGGACAGCGCCGGCGGTATCACCCATGGCACCAGCAGCAGCCCGCGCCAGACGCGCTGGTCGCGGCCGTGGATGTTGTGCATGACATGGGCCAGAATAAATCCGATGACGGCCTTGAAGAACACCGCCGTCACGGCGAACAGGCAGCTCTGGAATATGACGAGGTGAAACGTCTCGCTGGTCAGCAAATACTCGTAGTTGAACAGCCCGATAAAGCGGGACATATTCCGGCTCAGCATGGACAGGTAGATCGAATAGAAGAACGGATAGACGACCATTCCCAGAATGAGCGCAAACAGCGGAATGCACATCGCAAACGCGATGGTGGAGCGGCGGCGGGCGATCCGATGCAGGGCGCTCGGCCGGGTGCTGACTGCGGCGGCGGGAAATCCGGTGGTTGCGTCGGCCATGGGAGCAACTTCCTTGCAGGCGGTCGGGAAGTCCAGGCCGGGGGTCGCCCCCCGGCCTGCCGGCACTACATGTTGATGTAGCCGTTGATCTCGTGCTCTGCCCAGTCGAGCACGTCCTTCATCTTCTGGTTCTGCTTGGTCAGCTTCGTAACCATCACGTTGAAGGTGGCGTTGCTGAACAGCTGCGAGGCGATCCGTGGCGGAGCGGGCGAGCAGCTCGCGTTGGACAGGGAATCATGCCACGGCCGGATCGGGTAGTTATAGACGGTGCCCACCGGCGGACCTTCGGTGGACCAGATGTTGAAGTTGTGCATGCTCATCAGCGGCGGAATGTCGTAGCCGGCCGACGCATCGCAGAGATTCTCCACCTGCGGGCGCTGCTGCAGCCAGGTCAACAGCTCCTTCGCCGCCGCCTGGTTCTTGCTGAAGTTCCAGATACCCCAGAAGAACGGGTCGTACGGGATGGCGCGCGCCTTGGGGCCGACCGGGCTGGGGAAGGTCCAGCAATCGGCGGCCACCTTCGGCGCGTCGCGGCGGGCGACGAACCAGGCCGACGGAGGATTGAAGATCAGCGCGGACTTGCCGGAAATCAGCGCCCGATTGTTGGAGGCGTCATTGTAGGAGGCGGTATCGGCCGGCAGGTACGGCACCAGCTTCTGCATGTATTCCAGAACCTCCATCACCGGTTCCGATCGCACCGTGATGTTGCCCTTGGCGTCAACCAGGGCGGCCCCGTAGGCACGCATCAGGCCGCCGCTGAAATCCACCGAGTCCGTCGTCTGCCCGATGCCGATGCCGTAATGCAGCCCGGCCTTGGCCGCCGCGGGCGCGAGTTTCAGCAACTCGGCGTAGGTCCAGTCCTTCGCCCCCGCGGTGGCTCCGGGCTTCGCCGGATACCATGCTTCGACATCAATGCCTTGCGACTTGAAGAAGCTGATGCGTCCGCAAGCGGGCTTGTACTGCGAACCGACGCTGGTCGGCAGCGCCATCCAGTGGCCCTTCACCTGCGCCATGTACTGCGCGGCCGGGTCCATCGGGCCATATTGCTTGATGAGCCCGTCCACCACGTCGTCCATGACGATCAGGTGCTCATGGTAGTGTTGGACATCCCACACCGAGAATGCCATCACGTCGTGGCCGGTGCCGGACAATGCCTCGGCGGCCTGGGTCAGCGGCAGCTTGCTGTTGGCCGATCCGGAGCTCAGCAGGTCGAGCGTCACATCGACCTTGTTTTTCTTGCCCCATTCGGCGACGAGCTTCTTCATCAGCGGGTTGGCGGCCGGGACCCAGTGGTCCCAGAACGCAAGCTTGAGCGAGCCGGCGGCATGTGCGGTGCTCACATGCACAAGCGGCAGCGCCGCCGCGGCCACCCCCGCCTTCAGGGCGTCGCGCCGGGTCAGGCGGCCGACTGGTTTGTTTGGCTTCATGGACGTCGATCCTCCGTCTCGTCGGGTCGCCCCGACACCTTGGACGCCGCGCCCCTGCGCGGCCGGTGGACTATCCCCCGCCCGCCCCGGGCTGGCAACCAGGGGCGGTCTGTGGCAATCCCCCGCCGTCCCCCTGGCGAGTATCCCCGGCATGGCCTCCGAACCCGCGTTTCGCCGCGTCCTTCTGAAACTGTCCGGCGAAGCGCTGATGGCCCGGCGCGACTACGGGCTGGACAACGACATGGTGCGCGCGATCGCCGCCGATATCGGCGCGGTGGTGGCGCTGGGCGTGCAGGTCTGCGTGGTGATCGGCGGCGGCAACATCTTTCGCGGCGTCTCGGCGGCGGCGGCGGGGATGGAGCGCGCGCAGGCCGATTACATCGGGATGCTGGCCACGGTGATGAACGCGCTGGCGATGCAGGCGGCGCTGGAGGCGCGCGGGGTGCCGACGCGGGTGCAATCGGCGATCCCGATGTCCTCGGTCTGCGAACCCTATATCCGCCGCCGCGCCGAGCGGCACATGGAGAAGGGCCGGGTGGTGATCTTCGCCGCCGGCACCGGCAACCCGTTCTTCACCACCGACACCGCCGCCGCCCTGCGCGCGGCCGAGGTGGGGGCGGACGCGCTGTTCAAGGGCACCCAGGTGGACGGGGTGTACAGCGCCGACCCGCGACGCGACCCGACGGCGACCCGCTACGAGGAGCTCACCTATCAGACCGTGCTGGCCGACCAGCTGGCGGTGATGGACGCCGCCGCGATCAGCCTGGCCCGCGAGAACCGGCTGCCGATCGTGGTGTTCAACATCCACGCCCCGGGCGCCTTCGCCGCGGTGGTGCGCGGGGAGGGCCGGTTCACCCGGATCCAGGAGCGGGAGGAAGCCTGACCCGCACTCCCCGATCGCCGCGAATCTGGCGTTCCGGGCGCGGCTGGGCTACGCCCCCCCGCAACGGCGCCCATTACCACCACGCACCGGGAGGCTGAGATGCCCGCCGACCTCAACGCCCTGAAACAGGACCTGGCCCGCCGGATGGACGGCGCGCTGGAGACGCTCAAGCGCGAATTCGCCGGGCTGCGCACCGGCCGCGCCAGCCCCGCCCTGCTGGAGCCGGTGCGGGTGCCAGCCTACGGCAACGAGGTGCCGCTCAACCAGGTGGGCACGGTCGGCGCGCCGGAGCCGCGGATGCTCACCGTCCAGGTCTGGGACC
>JBMFXF010000171.1:0-7247 GCA_049964515.1 Acetobacteraceae bacterium
GTGCGCCTCGGCGGCAAGCCTGAAGGCGCTCTATGGCAAGCGCTGGAGCATCGAATGTGGCCTGCGCGATACCAAGGACCTGCGCTTCGGCATGGGCATGGGATCGATCCACGTCAGCACGCCGGCGCGGCGCGACCGGCTGTGGCTGATCGCCGCCTTCGCCGTCATGCTGCTGACCCTGCTCGGGGCCGCCGGGGAAGCGCTCGGCTACGACCGGTTCCTCAAGTCAAACACCGCCAAGCGGCGAACCCATTCGCTGTTCCGCCAGGGCTGCATGCTGTACGAACTCATGCCCACAATGCCGGAGCCTCGGCTGGGGCCACTGGTGCGGAAATTCGCCGACATGCTCGGTGAACTGCCCGTCTTCGCCGAGACGTTCGGGGCGGTGTGAAAATGAGGGGAGTCTTGAGGGCTGAAACATTACGGCAAATCCTACACCGTCAAGCCGAGATGTGATGCTGCCCGCCGCCATGCCGCAGATCCTCACCGGCTTGCAGGTGGCGCTGCCGCTGGCGCTGATCGTGGAAGTCGCCTCCGAGATGCTGATGGGCGGCAACGGCCTCGGCGGCATGATGGTGAACGCCGAGAACTACGCGGATTCGGTGGGCGTCTATGCCGGCATCGTGGAGATGGCGCTGGTCGGCGGCGTCGCGGTGGCGCTGATGGCGCGGCTGCGGCGGCACCTGCTGCGCTGGCACCCCGAAGCCGCCGCCTGAGGCCGGCCTATTCGGCCGCCTTCCGCCCCGCCCATGCCTCCACCGCGATACGCGGCATGTCGAAGCGGTCGCGGGTGCGGGAATACCAGCCCGACCCGTGCATCCGCCCGATCAGATCGAGCTTCGGCGTATCCACGTAGCAGCGCGCCGGGTCCAGCACGAACTCGTCCTTGATGTGGATCGCCACCACCCGGCCCAGCACCACCGCCCGATCGACGCCGACTTCGACGATCACCAGCCGCTCGCACTCGAACGCCACCGGCGCCTCGGCGATCCGCGGCGGCGTCACCTTGGCGGAGGCGGCGGTGGTCAGCCCGGCCTCGGACAGCTCGTTGATCGATTTGTCGAAATCGATCGCGGTCACGTTCATCGCCTTGGCCAGCGCGTCGGAGACCATGTTGACCACGAACTGCCCGGTGCGGCGGATGTTGCCGCCGGTGTCCTTCACATCCCCGGGCGCGCGCCCGCCGATGCCGATCGCCACCACCGGCGGATTGCCGGACACCGCGTTGAAGAAGGAAAACGGCGCGGCGTTCACCGACCCGTCCAGATCCTGCGTGGTGACCCAGGCGATCGGCCGTGGTACCACGGTGGAAACCAGCAGCTTGTAGGCGTTGGTCGCGTCGAGCGCGGAAAGATCGAACAGCATGAAACCTCAACGGGTCAAAGCGGGGACAGGGCGCCAACCTGCCCGGCCCCGCCGCCGCTGTCCACCCCCGCCCGCAGGGCCGAGCGCGTCACCATGACGAACGCGCCCGCCACCACCGGCAGCGAGACCGGCCAGGTGCAGAAGGAGAAGTTCATCGCCGGCGGCACCAGGAACGCCGCCGCCAGCACCGCCCATTCCCACCCCGCCAGCCGCCCCCGCCGGTCCAGCACGAAGGCGGCCAGACCCAGGTTCATCACCACCAGATCGTAATAGAACGCATAGGGCGTCGCCAGCATGGCCCCCACCAGCAGCACCGCGCTCGCCGCCCGCCCCGGCCCGCGCCGGCGCCAGACCCGCCACACCGAAGCCGCCGCGATCAGCGCCGCCGCTGCCTGCGCGGCCCAGACCACCGCCGGCGCGGCGCCGAGCAGCCGGAGGTTCCCCGCCACCGTCGGCACCAGGTGATCGAGCGAGCGCTCCCCGCCCACGTAATGCGACAGTCCCGCCATCGCCTCCGGCCAGACCAGCCACAGGCGGAATCCGAACACTGCTCCGCTGGCCAGCACCAGCCCCAGCACGGTGGCCGCCGCCGCCGCCATCGTGCGCCACTGGCCGGCGGCGAGCAGCGCCAGCGGCACCAGCACCCCGAACTGCGGCTTGACCGACGCCAGGCCGAACAGCACCCCGGCCAGCACCGGCCGGCGTTCCAGCAGCCGGCAGCCGCCCCCCAGCAGCGCGGCCACCACCAGCCCATCCTGGCCGATGGAAACCGTCAGCGCCGTCACCGGCACCACCAGCATCCCCAGCGCCTGCGCCCGCCGCCATCGCGGCTCGGCCGGCAGCAGGGCGTACAGCGCCATCTGCCCCGCCATCCACAGACTCGCCGCGACCGGCCAGGAGAGATACGCCAGCGGTCCGATCAGCAGCAGGAACGAAGGCGGATAGGCGAACGGGTAGTGATCCTTGAAATTCGGGATCAGCGCATGGAAGAACGCCTGCACCCGCACCGGATCGTAGAGCATCGTGGGGTCCACGGCGCGGCGGATGAACAGCGCCCAGCCGCGCATGGCGATGAAATCGGACCGATGCGTCGGCGCCAGCCAGATCTCATACAGCACCAGCGCGTAGTACAGCACCGCCAGCGCCCCCAGCAGGCCGGGGGCCAGCGCGAAGGCGACCCGACGCAGCCGGGGCAGCAGCGGGGCAGGGCGGGCGAGGGCGGCCGACATCGCGCCCCCGATGCCTGGCCCGCGGTAACATCGGCGTTGCAGCCGGTGGGTTGACGGCGCGTTTACCGCCGCGCGCCGATGCTGCCGCCATGGCCCGCCCGCTGCTCGCGCTGTTGCTGCTGCTCGCGCTGCCGGCGCGCGCGACCGAGCTGCGCGTGGCCAGCTGGAACCTGGACTGGCTGACCCTGCGCGCGGCCGGAGACCCTGCCCTGCCCGCCGACGTGCGTCCGCGCCGGCCGGGGGATTTCGCCCGCCTCGCCGCCTACGCCGCGCGGCTCGATGCGGATGTGGTGGCGCTGCAAGGGGTGGACAGCCGCGCCGCCGCCGCCCGCGTCTTTCTGCCGGCGCGCTACCGCATCGTGCTGACCCACGACCGGGTGGCGCTGCGGGTGGGCTTCGCGCTCCGGCGCGGGCTGCGGTTCACCCGCAACCCGGATCTGCGCGCGCTCGCCCCGGCGCATTCCTGGCTGCGCTCGGGCGCCGACATCACCCTCCATCTGGCCGGCGGGATGCGGCTGCGCCTGCTCGCGGTGCATCTGAAGGCCGGCTGCGCGTTCTCTCGCTTGCGCGCGCCGCGCCGGGCCTGCCGCATCCTCGCCCGCCAACTGCCGCCGCTGCTCGCCTGGGAGAGGGCGCGCGCCGCGCACCACACGCCGTTCCTGATCCTCGGCGATTTCAACCGCCGGTTCGATCCGCGACACGGCCGGCCGGACGGTATGTGGCGACGCCTTGCCGCCGCCGCGCCGGTGATCCGCGCCGGTCGCGGCTTCGCCTCACCCTGCTGGGGCGGCGCCTATTTCGTCGATCAGATCGTGCTGGGCGACGCGGCGCGGCGCTGGTTGCGGCCGGGCAGCCTGCGCGTGCTGGTCTATGCCGAGCGGGGGCGGGCGTGGCGACGCCGGCTCTCCACCCATTGCCCGGTCTCGGTCCAGCTCAGCCCCATGCGATGAGCGCGCCGGCACCCCGATCAGCCGTGCCCCGGGCGGAGCTGGTTGTTCGGGCGGTGATCGCCGCCCAGCCAGCGCGCCAGCTCGGCATGGGCATCCGCCCGCCGCCGCGCCGCGATGTCCTCCGCGTCCGGCGGATCGACGGTGAACTCCACGATCAACCCGTCCGGCGAGGTCGCGTAGCAGGACCGGCAATAGCCGTGATCGGTCTCGCGTACCGCCTCGCCGGCGGCGCGCAGCCGGGCGACGATGGCGGCGTAGGTCTCGTCATCCACCTTGAAGGCGATATGGTCGAAATTGCGCACCCGCGGCGGGGTGTCGGTGACGCAGAGCCGGTGCAGCGCGGGATCGGCGAACTGGAAGAACGCCAGCGCACCGCCATCGGCCAGCGCGAAGAATGTGTGGCACATCGGCGTCGATTCGCCGGTCAGCGGGTGGCGCAGATCCTCGCACCAGGTGGCGACCAGCGGCAGGCCCAGGATGTCCTCGAAGAAGCGGCGGTTGGCTTCCTGGTCGGCCACCACATAGGCGTGGTGGTGCAGACGTTCGGGCAGACGGGGCAATGCGGTCACGGCAGGGTCCTCCCGTTGCTTACAGCGGCAACGCCAGCAGGGTGTCGAAGCGGGCGCTGTCGCAGACCACGATGCGTTCGGCGTAGCAGGGCGCCGGGTCCAGCCGGATCAGGTCCAGGCAGCGCCCGGTGGCGAACAGGTCGGTCTTCCCGTCGCGCAGGATGCGCGCGACCAGGAACGGGGTTTCCGCCCGCACCCCCTCCGGCGTCTCGGCGCGGATCAGCGGCATGCCCAGGATGTGCCGATAGGCCTGGCGTTCATAGATATTGGCCCGCCGCAATGCCGCCACCCGGTCGGTCAGCATCGCCCGGCTGTCGGCCCAGATCAGCCCGGCTGGCAGCCCGGCGCGGTGATTCTCGGCGGTGGTGACCACATAGCGGCAAGGGTCGGCGAAGAACGCCGGCCAGTCCTCCAGCCGGTCGGAATCGATCGCGTCCGCAGCGGCGGCGTTCAGCGCGGCGACGCGGAAGATCAGGGCGGGATCGGCACTCATAGCCCCATCACCGCGCGCCAGTGTTTCCAGAACCCGCGCACGGAGGCCTCGGTGGCCCGCGTCTCCTGGCTTACCGCCTCGGCCCCGCCCATCTCGATGACGGAGTGCGCGGCGGCGGCGGCGGCGGCCCCGCGCTGGACGAAGCCGCCGACGCAGCCGTCTTCCATCGAGACGAAGCCGGCCGGTCCCACCAGATTGCCCTGCCTCAGGCGCATCGCCCGCAGCGCCGGCGGGTCGTCGGTGAAGCCGAGCAGGGTCCAGTGCAGATCGGTCTCCGCCACGCCCCGCGGCAGCACCTGGCGCACCGCCACCGAATTATGGATCTGCTGAAGGATGAAGCCCGGGAAGATGCTGAGGATCTGCAACTGAATGTCATCGCCCCACTCGTCCGCGGTCTCGAGCAGGCGCGGGTCGGCCAGCCGGAACTGCGCGTCATCCGAGCGCAGCCCCTGGTAGCTGGGATCGGGCGCCTGCTTCGGCATCCTTGTGGCCGAGGCGTGATGCCCGCCGCTTTCGCTCACGATCACCCCGCCGCCCTGCGACAGGCGGGTGATGCGGAAGGTGGCGAAGAACAGGTGCAGCAGGCTGGCGTGGTAGGTGTCCTTCACGTTCTCGACATAGAGCTTCCAATTGTTGGGAAGCGCCTGGGTGTAGCGGCCGATCACCTCGACCGGCCGGCGCAGCACGCGGCGGACGCGGGCGGCGATCTCGGGGCCGATCCAGGTTTCCACGTCGGGCAGGTCGGGATCGAGGGTGGCGAACACCAGCCCGCAGAACACATCGACGCGGGCGCGCCGGGGGCCGTGGTCGCGCGGGTCGAACCCGTCCGGCATTCCGCCCTGGCCGTTGATGCCGCGGCCGAACGCGACCGACTGCGGCACCCCGCGCAGATCGTAGCGCCAGGCGTGATAGACGCAGGTGAAATCCTTGGCCCCGCGCCCGGCGTTGTCGAGGCAGATCAGCGCGCCGCGATGGGCGCAGCGGTTCTCGAACGCGGCGATGGCGCCGGTCGCGGTGCGCGCCACCACCACCGGCATCCGGCCGAGAAAGCTGGTGCGCCAATCGCCGGGTTCGGGGATTTCGGCTTCCAGGCAGAGATAGTTCCACACCGGCCCCTGGAACAGGCGGTGCTGCTCGGCCTCCTGCACGGCCGGGTCCTGATAGACCCAGTACGGCACGCGGGTGAGGCCGGGTGGCCAGGGGGGATAGGACTCGGGTGCGGGCGGGATCGGTTCGGACATCGGCGCGGTTCCCTTGTATCAGCCTGCCCGTTCGGCACGGGGCCGGCAAGACCGGGGGTGGGGCGGGTGAGCGGAACACTGGAAGCCTCTGGGATTGCGCGGCCCCTGCGAATTGTACCCGGGGATTCCAGGGAACCGGGCCATTCACTCGATTGCGCCGTGGTGGACTGTCTGAACCGACCATCGCCGTCCAAAGAGGGGGACTTGATGAAGGTGCGGCGTAGCCGTATATCTGACCATGGATATCGAGTTCGATCCCGACAAGGATGCGATCAATCAAACCAAGCACGGGTTGCCGCCCGAATTTGGCGCGATCATCCTCCAAAACCGCGTCGGAGAGACGGTGGACAACCGGCGAGACTACGGCGAGATCCGGATCAATGCCTTTGGACTGTTCCAGGGTCGGCTGTTCGTCTGCACCTACACGATGCGCGACGGAGCTTATCGTCTGATCTCGGTTCGCAAGGCGAGCCGTCAGGAGCAACACCTATGGCTATCGTGAAAGTCACCCGCGAAATGGCCGAACAAGCCGCACGAACGATCGATTGGGCGGCGCTTGACGCGCAGACCGACGAAGACATCGCGCGCAACGTCGCCGGCGATCCGGACGCGGCACCGATCATGGCGGAGGCCGAAACCGCTGCGGCCATTGCCCGCGCGGTCCGGCTGCGCCTCGGGATCTCGCAAGCCGAGTTCGCAGCCCGGTTCCATGTGCCGATCGGCACGCTGCGGGACTGGGAGCAGAATCGCAAGCAGCCCGACCAAGCTGCGCTGGCCTATCTGCGGGTAATCGCCGCCGAGCCAGTCGTGGTTGCCCGGGCACTGCGGCGGCAGGCGGCGTGACGCGAGAGCGCCCGGATCGAAAGGCCTTCCCGAAGAGGGGCCGAGCTGACGGAAGGGCCTCCCGGTACGCACGCCGGGACAGATCAAGAACAACGGGCATGTCGGAAAACCCGACTGCGGCAGTTTCCATACACGTCCCGTTCCGACAGGGTTTGTCGTAAAGGAAATCGGCCGATTCAAAGGAATAGGGCCGTTCACTCGATTGCTCCGGGGGCGTGCGGCAGCCGGTTCCGCCGCGCCCGATCCGACCGCATACTCCGCCCATGACCAAGCCAGTCCCGGACCTGACCGAAGCCGAGGCGGCGGCGGAGCTCGCGCGCCTCGCCGCCCTGATCGCCCATCACGACGCCGCCTATCACGGCCGCGACGCGCCGGAGATCACGGATGCGGAATACGATGCCCTGCGCGCCCGCAACGCCGCCATCGAAGCCCGCTTCCCGGCGCTGGTCCGCCCCGACAGCCCATCCCTACGCGTCGGCGCCCCGCCCGAGGGCGGCTTCGCCAAAGCCCGCCACCTGCTGCCGATGCTGTCGCTGCGCAACGTGTTCGATGCCACC
>JBMFXF010000172.1:0-7236 GCA_049964515.1 Acetobacteraceae bacterium
GTCCGGCCAGGCTCGAGAGCAGCGTGGTGAGGAACGCGAGCAGCATGGGTGGGCACGGGTCCTTTCGGGGTTGGGGTGGGCAGTGGGGCGAACATAGGGGGAACCACCCTCGGTTGTCAAGGTGAAAATGCGGCAAGCACGAAAAATATCTCGGCACCCACGCCCTGCTGGACAGGGAATCGTCCCCTCTGCCAATACCCCACCACCCCACCCCGGAGCGTCCCGCTTGCGCCCGATCATCCCCGTCATCCTCTCCGGCGGCTCCGGCACCCGGCTCTGGCCGGTCTCGCGCGAAAGCTTCCCCAAGCAACTCTGGCCGCTGCTCTCCGCCCGTTCGCTGCTGCAGGAAACCGCGCTGCGCGCCCGCGGCCCCGGCTTCGCCGCCCCGGTCGTGGTGTGCAACCAGGACCACCGCTTCCTGATCGCCGAACAGCTGCGCGACGCCGGCATCGCCGGGGCGCGCATCGTGCTGGAACCGGTCGGCCGCAACTCCGCCCCCGCCATCGGCGCCGCCGCCGCCCTCATCGCCGAGGCCGAACCCGAGGCCGTGCTGTGGATGATGCCCGCCGACGCCGCCATCGGCGACGTCCCCGCGCTGCACGCCGCCCTCGCCCAGGCCGCCGCCGCCGCCGCCGCGGGCCGGGTGGTGACCTTCGGCGTCCACCCCACCGCGCCGGAAACCGGCTACGGCTACATCGAGGCCGGCGACGAACTGCCCGGCCTGCCCGGCGTCCACGCGGTCGCCCGCTTCATCGAAAAACCCGACGCCGCCACCGCCGCCCGCTTCGCCGCCTCCGGCCGGCATTTGTGGAACAGCGGCATGTTCGTCTTCACCGCCGCCGGGCTGCTCTCCGAACTCGCCATCCACGCCCCGGACGTGCTCGGCGCGGTCCGCGCCGCGGTCGCCGCCCGCCAGAGCGACCTCGACTTCATCCGCCTCGGCGCCGCCGAATTCGCCGCCTGCCCGTCGATCAGCCTGGACTACGCGCTGGCCGAACGCACCGCCGCCGCCGCGGTGGTCCCGGCCGAACTCGGCTGGTCCGACGTCGGCAGCTGGAGCGCGCTGTGGGACCTCGGCGCCAAGGACGCCGCCGGCAACGTCACCCAAGGCGACGTGGTGCTGGAAGGCGCGTCCCGCTGCTACGTGCGCAGCGACGGGATGCTGGCCGCGGTGGTCGGCCTCGAGGACGCGCTGGTGGTGGTGACCAAGGACGCGGTGCTGGCCGCCCACCGCTCCCGCGCGCAGGACGTGAAGGCGCTGGTCGATCGGCTGCGCGCCGCCGGCCGGCCGGAAGCGGTCGCGCATAACCGCGTCTATCGCCCCTGGGGGTTCTACGAATCCCTGATCTCCGGCGAACGCTTCCAGGTGAAACGGATCGTCGTCCACCCGGGCGGGCGGTTGTCGTTGCAGAAGCATTACCATCGCGCCGAACACTGGGTGGTGGTGAGCGGCAGCGCGCTGGTCACCCGCGACGCGGAAACCAGACTGGTGCAGGAGAACGAGAGCATCTACCTCCCGCTCGGCTGCACCCACCGGCTGGAAAACCCCGGCCGCATCCCGCTGGCGCTGATCGAAGTGCAATCGGGCGCTTATCTGGGTGAGGACGATATCGTACGAATCGAGGACAGTTATGGACGCACCTGACACCTCCCCGCTGCGGGCGCGGATGATCCATCTCTCGGGCTATCTGCGCGCGCCGCGCGATTTCTATGCCACGCCCGCCTGGGTCACCGAACGGCTGCTCGATCACGTCGCGCTGCGCGGCGCGGTGTGGGAACCCTGCTGCGGGGACGGCGCGATGGCGCGGGTGCTCGCCGCGCGCGGCTACCCGGTGGTCGCCTCCGACATCGCCGACCGCGGCTTCGGCACCCCGGGGGTCGATTTCCTCGCCGCCCGGGCGTTCCCCGCCGGCTGCGGGGCGATGGTGACCAACCCGCCCTACGGCGAGGCCGACGTGATGGCGGGCAGGCCCCGCTCCTCGCTGGCGATGCAGCGGTTCCTGCGTCATGCGCTCAGCCTGACCGCCGGCGCGGAGGGCCAGCTGGCGCTGCTGGTGCGGCTGCAATGGCTCGCCGGCCAGCGCGCCGCCGCCATCATGTCGGCCGCCCCCTTCGCCAAGGTCATCGTGCTGCGCGACCGTATCACCTGGTTCGACCGTGGCGCGGAAACCAAGCGCGCGCAGCACCACCACGCCTGGGTGGTGTTCGACCACCACCACCCGCCCGGAACCCCGCCGGCGCTGCTCTACGGCTGAACCGGCTTGACAGCGCCCCGGGGTGGGGCAAACCACCAGGGATGCAGATCGCCATCCTCGGCGCCGGGGGCTTCCTCGGCCGCAAGCTCGCCGCCCGCCTGGCGCGGCAGGGCACGCTTGGCAGCAGACGGATCGAGCGGCTGACCCTGTTCGACCTCGCCGCCCCCGCCGCGCCGGCCCCGGCGCCGTTTCCGGTGGACAGCATCGCCGGCAGTCTCACCGCGCTGCCGGAAGCCGCCATTCCGCGCGGAACCACTCATGTCATCCACCTCGCCGCGGTGGTCTCGGCGCAGGCGGAGGCGGACTGGCAGCTCGGCCTTGACGTGAACCTACACGGCACGCTGCGCGTGATCGAGGCCTGCCAGCGCAACCACGCCGCCGGCGACCCGCCGGCCCGGGTGGTGTTCACCTCCTCGGTCGCCAGCTTCTCCGGCGGGCAGAACGCGGTGCTCCCCGACGACGCGCGCCAGCTGCCCACCAACAGCTACGGCACCGAAAAAGCCGCGGCCGAGCTGCTGCTGGCGGACGCCACCCGGCGCGGGGCGATCGACGCCATCTCGCTGCGCCTGCCCACCATCACCATCCGTCCGGGGCGGCCCAACCGCGCCGCCTCCAGCTTCCTGTCGGCCATCCTGCGCGAACCGCTGCTGGGACTGACCACCGAACTGCCGGTGGAGGAGGATTTCGCGGCCTGGATCGCCAGCCCGCGCAAGGCGGTGGAATGGCTGATCCACGCCGCCTGGATGGACAGCACCCGGCTCGGCGCCGACCGCGGCATCAACCCGCCCGGATTGCGCGCCACGGTCCGGGACATGCTGACCGCACTGGAAGCGGTCCGCCCCGGCAGCCGCGCCCTGGTCCGCGCCAACCCCGACCCCGCCATCGCCAGCATCGTCGCCACCTGGCCCGCCGCCTTCACCGCCCGCCGCGCCTCCAGCCTGGGCTTCGCACCCCAGGAACCCCTGCCCGACCTGATCCGCGCCTTCCTGGCCGATGACCTGGAGGCGACACGGGTGGAGCGGGGGTTGGTGGGAGGGTGAAGGAAGGCCAGGGGGGCACGACGCCGGCGGATGCGCTGATCGCCGCCGCCGGGCGCGCGGGCCACGGGGCCCGGCGCGCCGCCTGAGCCGGGACCGGGCGCCGTTCAGAGCGGAACGAACGCGCGGGCCCGGCAGAGTTTCACGAACTGCGCCACCGCCATCCCCTGCGGGCGGCCGGCCACCACGGTCAGGGCCACGCCGCGGCGCAACTCCGGCGCCACCAGCGGGCGGGAGACCAGCCCGGGCCCGATCGCCAGCGCGTCCGGCAGCAGCGCCACGCCCAGCCCGGCGGCCACCAGGTCCAGCATCTGCACCCACGACCCGCCGCAACGGCGGACGCTGAATGTGGCTTTGCCGGCCTCGATCATGCGCAGGGCGAAGCCGCCGCAGCGCTGGCCCACCAGCAGGGTCTCGCCTTCCAACTCGGCCGCGGTCAGGGTATCGCGCGCCGCCAGGGGGTGCGCCGCCGGCAGCAGCACCACGCAGCATTCCTCGCACAGGCGCCAGCGATGCAGCCGTTCCGGCAGGTCGGCATCGGGCAGCAGGGCGCAGTCCAGCGCGTCGCCCAGCATCGCCTCCACCAGCCCGGTGGTCGTGCCCTCCTCGAAATGCACGTCGAGCGTGGGGCAGTGCCGCGCCAGCCGGCCCACCACGTCGGCCACCCGGGCGGCGGCGATGGCCGGCCCCAGACCCACCCGCAGATGGATCTGCTGGCGTCCCAGCGTCTCGTCGGCCACCCGGCGCGCGGTCTCCGCCGCCGCCAGCATCCCCGACAGATGCGGCAGGGTGGCGCGCCCGAGCGGGGTGAGCTGGGTCATGGCGCGGTCGCGGTACAGCAGCGCGCCGCCCAGCTCCTCCTCGAGCTTCTGGATCGCCCGCGTCAGCGCCGGCTGCGTCACGTTGCACTCCGCCGCGGCGCGGGTGAAGTTGAGGGTGCGGCACAGCGCCACGAAATAGCGGACCTGGTGCAGTTCCATCGCCGCTCAGCGCCCCAGCGCGCGCAGCGCGGCGAGGATGTCGGCCGGCTCCGCCTGCTCGGTGAAATCGGTGGTGACGAAGCGCCAGCGCACGATCCCGGCCCGGTCCAGGACGAACACGCACGGCAGCGGCAGGAACCAGGAATCGTTGCCGTGCCGCGGCGCCAGATCCCGCCCGTGCTTCAGCAGCAGCGCCCGATACGCCATGGGGGTGCGGAACACCACGCCGCAATCCAGCCCGAGGCCGGAATCGACGTCGCACAGCACCTCGAACGCGGCGCCATGGTTGCGCTTGGTGATGAGCGCGAGGCCGCCGGTCTCCGGGGTCACGCCGACCAGCCGCGCGCCGGCGGCCTCGATCTCGGGCAGCGCGGCGACCAGCGCATCCAGCATGAGCCGGCAATAGGGGCACCAGATGCCGCGGAAGAAGGTGACCACCACCGGCCCCAGCGCCAGCAGATCGGCGATCGCGATCAGGTCGCCCTCGGCGTTCGGCAGGATGATGTCGGGGAACCGGTCGCCCGGCGCCAAGGTGGTGGTGCCGGCCCCGATCGCCAGCATCTCGGCGACCGATTGCTCGTAGGCCTGGCGCAGTTCGTCCGACATGGTGGCGCGTTGCGCCGCGATCTTGTCGGCCAGCTTCGGCAGAGGCATCGACGGGTCTCCTGGCGCCAGGGTGCTGCGGTCCGCGCCGAACGGCAAGGTGGCCTGCCGGCGGGGCGGGGCGATCCCTGGTTACGGCTTGGCCTTGTGACCCACCGCCGCGCCATGCGCCATGGGGCGGTCGGTGACGCCGCCCGCCACCACCGCAACCGTCGGCACCAAACGACGCATCGTCGCCTCCCTTGCCGCCGCAGCCGGCCCGATGCCGTCCGCCTTGGCCACCTTGCCCCGGTCGGGCGGCGGCACGGGATGCGCCCGGTCCAGCGCTGGCGGTTGCGGCTGATTTGTCGCGCGTCTTTGCCGCGTCCGAGCTGGCGACGGATACCGAGTTCGCCCGACTCCGGGGAACACTTGCCGTCACCATCCGCCCATACCCGCGCTTCGGATCGAGCGAGAGCGTGACCTCGTCGACCCGATCGGCATCATTCATCCGGTCTATGGTGTAATTATCCCTCCCTCTTTGACTCTGTACATCGAGCATCGGTACTCTGTCGCCAGTCGGTGCAACGCAACCGACAGCAATTTCTGCCGAACCCCCGGGAAAGGAAACGTCAGCATGGATCTGTCAACGCAAACTGCTTCACCTCCGCGCAGGAAGGTGACCATCCCTTCCCTGGTCAAAAAGATGGAGCGCGGCGAGGCCATCGTGCAGATGGCCATCTACGATTATCGAAGCGCGGTGATCGCGGACCGCCTGGGGATCGACATCCTGTGCGTCTCCGATTCCGGCGGGATGATCCTGTTCGGTCATCGCAGCACGGTGACGGTGAGTTTCGAGGAAGTCATGTTCATGGCGCAGGGCGTCGATCGTGGCTCGCGCTACGGGCTGCGCATGGTGGATATGCCGTACTGGAGCTTTCACGTCTCGCCCCAGCAGGCGGTGGAGAACGCCGGCAAGTTCGTCGCCCAGGCGAATGCCGAGGTCATGAAATGCGAGGGCAACCGGCATCACGTGCCGGCGATCGAAGCGATCATCAGGGCGGGTATCCCGGTCCAGGGTCATATCGGCATCACGCCCATGCGCATGCCCCAGCTTGGCGGCTTCGCCGCGCAGGGAAAGACGGCGGATTCCGCGCTCGCGCTGGTGGAGGATGCCAAGGCGATGGTCGATGCGGGTTGTTTCTCGATCCTGTGCGAGGTCACCACCGAGGAGGTGTGCCAATACCTGACCGAGACGCTTCCGGTGCCGGTGATCAGCCTGGGTGCCGGGAATAAGGCGCACGGGGTGCACATCATCACCTCGGACCTGTTCCACCTTTACGAGGAGCATGTGCCGCGTCATTCCAAGATTTACACGGACCTGATTCCGATCATCGAGGATGTCTATACGCGCTACATGACCGACGTGCGCAACCGGACCTACCCCGGACCGGAACACACGGCCTATATGACGCCCAGGGACCTTGAAGGGTTCGCCCGCAAGGTCAACTGGACGAACCCGCCGATCGAGGCGGCGGAAGCGCGGGAGAAGGAGAAACGGGCGCGCAAAGCCGCTGCGGAGTAGGAATGTTCGGTCCCCCCGCCGGCGACGGCGACGCCGGCGGGGGAGCGCTACAGTCGCGGTCGTGCCGACCCGCCAGGCTGCACGCCAGCCTCCGTCACGATGAAGTCCATCGGTATATCATGGGGCTGCGGATAGACGCTGTCCAGGCGGGATATCTCGAAGCCAACGCCGATCGCCTGCGGACGCGGAGACAGCGCGGCCAGCGTGCGGTCGAAATAGCCGCCTCCGTAGCCAAGGCGGTAATTCGCCGCATCAAACCCGACGAGGGGTGCCAACAGAATGTCCGGCACGAGGGCAGCGGGGGACTTCGGCACCGGAATCCCGAGCACTCCGGATTCCATTTCGCACCCCGGGACCCAGGGACGGAACAACAGGGGTGCGTTCCGCGCCGACACCACGGGCAATCCGGCCCGCCAGGGGGCGGTTGCCAGCAATTGGGTGACCAGCGCGCGGGCATCGAACTCGCCCTTGAACGGCCAGTAAAAACCGATGGTACGGCCGGGAAGGCCGCGTAGCAACGGGCCGAGGTGGCTCTCGATCCTGGCGCCCCATGCGGCTCGCTGCCCGGGGCTCGCGGCCATGCGACGTTCGAGCAGGGCGGTGCGCGTGTCGCGCCGCCAGCTGCGCACGTCCTCCCACGCCCGTGTCAGCGGCGTCATGGCGCGCTGCCTGGGGTGGCCAGGCCGGACAGGGGTCTGGGTTCACGACCGGCCGCACTCGTTGCATACGGGCCAGAAGAGGCGGCGCGGAGCGCGACCCCCGCGGATAACCCGGGCTTCCGGGGCTTCCCGAACCCC
>JBMFXF010000173.1:0-7102 GCA_049964515.1 Acetobacteraceae bacterium
GGGTGGACCACGGTGGTGGCGTGGACGGTGCCGAGGCCGGCGGCGTGGTGCCAGGTAAGCGCGGCGCCGGTGCGCGGGGCGATCACGCGCGGGTAGAACACGGCGGCGTCGGTTTCCGCGTCGCGCTGGAAGGCGAGGATGCCTTTTTCAAGGAAGTCGAGATAGGTGCTCAGCGGCGAGGCGTCCATCGCAGTCCCTCCGGTTGGTCGGGGGCATTTGTCCATGGCGGGGCGGGGGCGGCAAGGGTGGGGGCGGGGCATATCGGTTGCATTCATAATTTATGGCACCGCGGCTCCGCGAGGGTGGCCCGGGCGGTCCATTGCGCTGCCCTGACGATTTTCACCCTGCTCCGCGGGGGCTGCCCGGTGTCACGCCGAGCCGGTTGATCCCGGAATGCTGTTCGCCTGCCCATGGCAATGATCTGCCCAGGCGATCATTCCCGCTCCCGCAGCGGTCGTGACTCGTGAATCCCTCAATTCCCGACCTTGACGCTCAGGATTTACCGGCGCATCACCCTCCCGTCACTTCAAGGAGCGCGCCATGTCCCTGCCGCCCGCCTCCGCCGCCGCCCGGGCCTTCATCGCCCTCGCCGGAGCCGGCGCCTGGCGGAGCCGCATCGCCGCCCTGGCCGCCGAGGCCACCGCCGGCCGCCGTCAGGGCCAGGCGCTGCGCCAGCGCCATCTGGCCGAGCTCACCCTGGCCCGGTTGGCCCGTCCCGGTGCCGTGCCGCTGGCGTGGGAAGCGCGCATCGCCGCCCTGGCCGGGCGCATCGCTGGTCTCGCCCCCGGCCTGTCCGCCGCCGGCCGCGCCCGGCTGGATGAAGCCGTCGCCGCCGCGCTCGCCGGAGAGGCCACGCTGATCCCGCTGCTGCACCTGGCGCACACCGCGCATCGTCACCGCGCCCGCGGCTTTTCGGTCCGCTTCGCCGGCATCGCCGACGGCGCCGGGTTCGATCTGCTGGCCGAACGCGACGGCGCCGCGGTGGAGATCGTCTGCGACGTGGTCTCGGCCGAGGCCGGGCGGCTGGTGCCGCGTGCGGACTGGCTGCGGCTGGCCGACGGGATCGACGCCGAGTTGCAGACCTGGCTTGCCGCCCACCCCGGCCGCTACCTGCTGAAAATGACCCTGCCGGAGGCGATGGCGCCGGCCGCGCTGCACGCGCGCATCCGCGCCATGCTGGCGGGCGGGCCGGGGGTCCATCAGGACGCCGCGGTGGCGCTGCGGCTGGACCCGCTGCTGCTGGCCGGCGCCCAGTCCGATGCCGCCGCCGCGCTGGCCGCGCTGCGCCAGGAGCTGGGGCCGGAGGCGCATCTGGCGACGGTGGCGGCCGACGGCGGCATGTTGGTGCTGGCCGCCCGCGCCGGGCGGGAGGATCAGGTGGCGGCGGCGATCCGCCGGCGCATGACCGCGCTGGCCCCGGCCCGGCTGAGCGGCACCCGCCCCGGGATCCTGGCGATGATGATCGAGGATACCGACCGCACCGAATGGCGCGCCCTGCGCGAGCGGCTGGAGCTGGAGGGCGAGGCGCGGCAGTTCCTGACCTGCCCGCAGGCGCGGCCGGTCGCGGCGGTGTCGTGCATCTCCCGGTTGGAGCTGTTGGGGCTGGAACCGCCGGATGCGGCCGAGGGCGGGGAGCTGCGCTTCCGCAACCCCGCTCACCCGGCGGCGCGGCTGGCGGCGCTGGCGCCGGTGCTGGCCTCGATGGCCTGATCCCCTCCGGCGGGGCGGCGCAACAGCCGGCGCAGGGTGTGCTCGGCGCGGGTCATCGGCGTCGGGCGCTGGATCAGGAGATAGGCGAATTCGGGCCCCGGCCGGCCGAGGCTTGCCTTGTAGCGCGCGGCGCCGGCGAGAAAATCATAGACCGCGCGGCCGGCCTCGGCATGACGCGCGATCGCCAGCGCGTGGCTGACCAGCCCCGGTTTCAGCCGCGGATCGGGATCGAAGCGGAAGCCGCTGACGAAGGCCATGACGTGATCGCCCTCGATCAGGTTGAGAAGGTAGCCGAGGTCGTCGTTCCCGGCGGTGACGCGGAGCAGCTCCACCCGGCCTTCGGCGACGCCAGCGGCGACCAGCCGGCGCTGGAAGCGGGCGAAGAACGGGAACGCCCAGCCGCCCGGCTCGCCGCGCGCCTGCCATTGCGCCTGGTGCAGCGCGGCCAGCGCGTCCAGCCAGCGGAGCGCGGTCGCGGCGTCGGCGGCCGGGGTGGCGGCGAGCGTTCCGCGCGCGGCGTAGCCCCGCTCGGCGCGGCGCAGCTGCTGGCGGGTGTTGGCCGAGAGCAGGGCCGGGAAATCGCCGCCCGCGGCCCGCACCGCGGCCAGGTCCACCCGCCAGGACGGCTTGCGCGCCGGGCGCTGCACCAGCATCCCCCGTGGAACGAGGCGAGCTTCCGCCGCCGCCAGGGTGGCGACGATGTGCAGCTCGTCGCAGCGTCGCCCCGCCAGCCTTGCGGGACCCAGCAGGAAGTTGACCGCCGCCGCCTCGATCCGGCCTTCATGGGTGCGATCGACCAGGAAGCCGTTGTATTCCACCGCGATCACGTCCTGCGCGCGGTCGCCGGTGGTGTGCAGCATGGCGCCGCGGACGCGGATCAGCCCGGCCTCCACCCGGTGGCGGGGCACCACCACGCCGAGCAGCACCGTCTGCCCGTCGATGCGCCCTTCCAGCACCGGCGGGACGGTGCCGAGGGTTTCGAGCCAGGCGCCGATCCAGCTCCAGGAGAGGAAGAATCGCGGCGCCGCGCGGGCTTGCAGCGCCCGCCAGTGTTCGCCGAGCGCGGGCAGGCCGAGCCCGGTGTGCAGGGTGAACTCCGGTCCGCTCATCGCCGCCGGCCGGGGCTGGACGCTGCCGGGCGGCGGGAGTGGAATGGGCGGGCTGGAAAGGGAGGAACGGCCATGAGCCTGGAGATCCGAGCCGTCGATCCGGTGAGCCGCCCCGCGTTCGCGGCGGTGGCGACCGGGGTGGACCTGACCCGCGGGTTGAGCGCCGCGGAGACGGCGGCGATCGCGGCGGGGATGGACCGGTTCGCGGTGCTGGTGTTTCCCGACCAGCGGTTGGACGATGCGCAGCAGAAGGCGTTCGCGGCCAATTTCGGCCCGCTGGAACAGGCGACCGGCGATCTGGCGCAGGGGGCCGAGCGGCGGCTTGCGATGGACGTCAACGACATCTCCAACCTGGACCGCGAGGGAAGGGTGCTGGCGCGGGAGGATCGCCGCCGGCTGTTCGGGCTCGGCAATCGTTTGTGGCATTCCGACAGTTCGTTCAAGCCGACGCCGGCGAAATACTCGGCGCTGTCGGCGCGGGTGATTCCGGATGCGGGGGGCAATACCGAATTCGCCGACATGCGCGCCGCCTATGACGCCCTGGATGACGCCGCCAAGGCCGAGGTGGAGGGGCTGGTCTGCGAACATTCCCAGCTGTTTTCGCGCGCGATGCTGGGGTTCGACGATTTCACCGAGGACGAGCGCCGCCGCTTCGCCCCGGTGCCGCAGCTTCTGGTGCGGCGCCATCCGGTGACCGGGCGGCGGTCGCTGTTCCTGGCTTCGCACGCCGGGGCGATCCGCGGCTGGCCGATGCCGGAGGCGCGGGCGTTCCTGCGCGATCTGACCGAGCACGCGACCGAGCGGCGGTTCGTGTACGCGCATGTCTGGCGGCAATGGGATCTGGTGATGTGGGACAACCGGGTGACGATGCACCGGGCGCGGCCGTTCGATGCGCGGCAGGTGCGGGACATGCACCGGGTGACGGTGGCGGATGTGGCGCCGACGCTGGAGCAGGCGGCGTAGGCACTGCGAGTCGCGGCCGCCTATTCCGTGCCGCCCGCGCCGCGGTATCGCGAATTCATGGTCCATGTTTACAGGCGGCGATACGCGAGACCTGCTTCGCCGCCCTTGGTGGCGCCGGGCGGGCGCCTCCGCGGACCGTGATAGGCAGCCGATACCGGCTTGCGGGCGGCGCGCCGGTCCGCTTGCAAGACTGACCCCCTGAGGGGCAATTCCGGGTCCGATTCCGGCCCTCTCCGACGTTCTGTCAGTGTCCCTTCCTTTTGGCTCGGGAATGTCGGGGAGGGCGTGCGGGAATGCTCGGGGTGGACCTGATCGGCGGGATGGATCGTGCCGATTTTGAGCAATGTCTGGCGATCACGGAGACCGCGTGGCGGCTTGCGGCATCGTCGGTCACTGGGCTTCCGATGCCGGAGAAGCCGCGGTCCCGTTGGGCGACGATCGGGAAGAACGGTGGGGGGCGTCGAGCATGGATGCATTTCCATATGGTCGCGTATGTGAAGAGGAACGCTATCGGATATAGAGAGAACCTTCCCGGGGCCGGCCGCGGGCGGTCGCCTCCGGCCTTGAACGGAACCGCTCATCCAGGATATCTTCCGCTCATGGACGTGACCCCAGACCAGATCCGCGCCGCCCGCGCCCTTCTGCGCCTCGAACAGGCCGAGCTCGCCCGCCGCGCGCATATCTCCGTGGTCACCATCCGACGGATCGAGCAGACGCATCATCGCCGGCGGGTCGCGCCTGGGACCCTCGCCGGCGTCCGACAGGCTCTGGAACAGGCCGGGGCAGAGTTCATCCCGGACGGGGTCCGCCGGCGGCGCAACGCCCAACCCGACGCCAGCTCCCTCTACCAGGATCTGCGCACGATCAGCCTGCGGAGCGCGGCACGGCTGCGCGGTCGCGAACTGCTCACGGATGCCGATTTGTATGACGAGGGCGGCCTGCCCGCGTGATCGCCGTCGATAGCTCGGCACTGATCGCCATCCTGCGCCGCGAGCCGGAAGCCGACAGGTTCCTGCACGTCATCGCCACGGCGGACGGCTGCCTGCTGTCGTCGGTCAGCCTGCTCGAGACCAGCATGGTGCTGGCCGGGCGCACCGGTGACGCCGCTTCCTGGTCGGATCTCGATGCGCTGATCGCCCGTGCGGCCATGCAGGTGGTGGCGCAGGATGCCGGGTTGGCGGCAGCGGCGCGGGAAGCCTTCCTCCGGTATGGAAAAGGCCGCCATCCGGCCGCGCTCAACCTGGGCGATTGCGCGTCCTATGCCCTCGCCAAAGCGCATGGCCTGCCGCTGCTTTTCAAGGGCAGCGACTTTCCGAAAACCGACCTGACGGCAGCCGTCTGATAAACCATTGCTTACGGCGGATCTTCGGCGATGCTGCGCGTCTGGATGCGGTTGCGTCGGCCGGCTCGGCGGAACCGCTGCCGCTGGCGGCGCGCCCGCCGGGCGAATAGGCTACGCAAGCCAACAGGAAACGCCCATGATCAAGCTCGTCTCCCTGCTCACCCGCCGCCCCGAACTCACCCACGAGGAATTCGTCCGCCACTGGCGCAACATCCATGGCCCGCTGGCGCTGGCCGTGCCGGGCGTGCGCCGCTACGTCCAGTCGCACATCCGCGGCACCCGCACCCGCGCCGACATCCCCGAGACCGCGGTCGAGATCGACGGCATCGCCGAGCTCTGGTACGACGACGAGGCGGCGCTGGCCGCCTCCGCCGCCAGCCCTGAGGCGCGCGCGCTCTATGCCGACGGCGCCTTGTTCATCGGCCGCATCAAGACCTATCTGATCGACGAGCAGGTCATCATCCCGCCGGAATGACCGCGGCAGGACGTTTGCCGAAGCCCCGGGCCGCCCGCATACTGGCCCGAACCCGACAGCAGGACGCCGCCATGCACGTCACGCCCCGCCGCGCAGCCTATCGCGCCCATCTTGCCGGCACCGTCTGCCTCCATCCCGGCTCGGTGTTCGACCCCATCTCGGCGCGCATCGCCGAGGACCTCGGCTTCGAGATCGGCATGTTCGCCGGCTCCATCGCCAGCTTCACCGTGCTCGGCGCGCCCGACATCATCGCCCTCACCCTGTCCGAATTCGCCGCCCAGTGCCACCGCATCAACCGCGCCGTCAGCCGCCTGCCGCTGATGGTCGATGCCGATCACGGCTACGGCAACGCCATCAACGTCATGCGCACGGTGGAGGAGCTGGAAACCGCCGGCGTGGCCGCGCTCACGATCGAGGACACGGCGCTGCCCCGCGGCTACGGGGAGGCGAAGCCGGCGCTGATCTCGCTCGAGGAAGGGGTGGGCAAGATGCGCGCGGCGCTGGCGGCGCGGCAGGACAAGGCGCTGGTCGTCATCGGCCGCACCTCCGCCGCCGGCATCGCCGGCAAGGATGAGGCGGTGGCGCGGGCACGGGCCTATCAAGCCGCTGGCGTCGATGGGCTGTTCTTCGCCGGCGGCATGAGCCGCCCGGTGCTGGACGCGCTGGCCGCGGCCACCTCCATCCCGCTGCTGCTGGGCGGGGTGCCGGCGGAGATGCTGGATCTGCCCTATCTCGCCTCGCGTCGGGTGCGCATCGCGCTGCAGGGCCATCAGCCGTTTTCGGCCGCGGTGCAGGCGGTCCACGCCACGCTGAAGGCGCTGCGGGAGGGCACGAAGCCGGCCGATCTGCCCGGCATCGCCTCGGCGCCGCTGATGGCAAGGGTGACCCGCGAGGCGGACTACGCCGCGTTTGCCCGCGATTTTCTGGGCGCGCCGTCCTGACCACGCCGCGGATCGAAGAGCACGCGCTGATCGGGGACCTGCGCACCGCGGCGCTGGTCGCCCGCGACGGCACCATCGACTGGCTCTGCCTGCCGCGTTTCGACAGCCCGGCCTGCCTCGCCGCGCTGCTGGATACCGAGGCGGCCGGATGCTGGCGCCTCGGTCCGGACGCGCCGGCGCGCATCACCCGCCGCTACCGCCCCGGCACGCTGATCCTGGAGACCTGTTTCGAGACCGATCACGGGCGGCTGATCCTGACCGATTTCATGCCCCCGGCGACCACGCCGGAAGGCTCTGCCGGCCCGGCCCTGATCCGCATCCTGCGCGCCGAGACGGGTGCGGTGCCGTGCCGGCTGGAGCTGCGGCTGCGCTTCGACTACGGCAGCTTCACTCCCTGGGTGACACGCCGGCGCACCGGCTTCGGCATCACCGCCGTCGCCGGGCCGGACATGGTGGTGCTGCACAGCACACAACCGATCCGCGGCGAGAATTTCACCTCGCAGGCCCGCTTCACCCTGGCCGCGGGGGAGGAAGCGGCGTTCGTGCTGATCCACGGCCCCTC
>JBMFXF010000174.1:0-7102 GCA_049964515.1 Acetobacteraceae bacterium
AGCGGCGGCGGCGATCGCCTCGGCCCGCCGCTCGGCCTGCTGCAAGCCCAGCCGTTCCGCCGCGAGCGCGGCCTCCTCGTCGGGTTGCGGCGCCAGCCGGCTCAGCTCATCGACCGCATGGGCCAGCCATTCCTGGTCGCGCACGGCGGCCTCCTGCGCCGCCTCGGCCGCGGTCAGCGCCGCCGCCGCCTCCCGCCAGGCAAGCCAGGATGCGCGCACCGCCTCGCGCGCGGCGGCGGGCACCCCGAACCCATCCAGCAGCGCGGCATGGCCGGCCGGATCGGCCAGCCCCATCTGCTCGTGCTGGCCCTGCACTTCCACCAGCAGCGCCGCCAGCCGGCGCAGCAGCGCCAGCCCCACCGGCGCGTCGTTGACGAACCCGCGCGAGCGCCCGTCCGCGCCCAGCACCCGGCGCAGCACCAGCGCTTCCCCCGGCTCCACCGAAAGACCCGCCTCGGCCAGCACCGTGAAGACGGGGTGCGCCGGCGGCGGGGCGAAGCTCGCCGTCACCACCGCCTGGCTCGCCCCCTCGCGCACCAGCCCGGGCTCGGCGCGCGCGCCGAGCGCCAGCCCCAGACTGTCCAGCAGGATGGATTTCCCGGCCCCGGTCTCCCCGGTCAGCACCGTCAGCCCGGGTCCGAACGCCAGGTCGAGCCGCTCGATCAGCACCACGTCGCGGATGGCGAGCGCGGTCAGCACCGGCGGGCGCGGCTCAGAACAACCAGCCGAGGGTGCGGGCGAGGAACCCGTGCCCGGTCGCGGTCGGCGCGGGCATGTTCTTCGCCAGCAGATGGTCGTTGTAGAGATCGGCGTAGGTGTCCGCGTACCAGGAACTGCCCGGGTAGTTGTAGCCCAGCACCGCCGCCGTCTTCAGCGCCTGCTCGCGCATCCCCAGCCGCAGGTAGCAGACCACCAGCCGGTGCAGCGCCTCGGCGACGTGGTTGGTGGTCTGGAAATCCTCCACCACCCGCTGGAAGCGGCCGATCGCGGCGGTATAGAGATGCTGGTTTTCGTAATAGATCCCGATCGCCATCTCATGGCCCGCCAGCCGATCGCGGGCGAGGTCGATCTTGAGCCGCGCGTCGCGCGCATAGGGCGAGGCGGGGAACCGGTCCACCACCTGGCGCAGCGCGGCGATGGCATCGAGCGTGTCCTGCTGGTCGCGGCGGATGCCCTCGATCTGCTCGTAGTAACAAAGCCCGCGCAGGTAATACGCATAGGCGATATCGGGCGCGGCCGGGTGCAGCTGGATGTAATGGTTGAGCGTATCCAGCGCGTCCGCATAGTCGAGCTGGCGGTACTGGGTGTAGCCCAGCATCAGCTGCGCCTTGGCGGCCCAGGGGGAATACGGGTAGTTCTGTTGCAGGGTGGTGAACTGATCGGCCGCGCTGTGCAGCCGGTCGGCGTTCAGCGCCTCGATGCCGTGGTTGTAGAGCGCATCGACCGGCACCGGCGCGGCGGCGACGGCCGGCTTCTTGTGGCTGGCGCAGCCGGCCAGCGCCAGCAGCACCAGCGCGCCCGCCAGGGCGCGGATAAGGCGGGGGGACATCGGGGAGGACTCCATCGCCCCGGCTTATAGCAGGCGAAGCCGCCCCTCCGGCAAGGCGGCCCCGGGCTTGCTCAGCACCTCGCGCCGCAGCCGGGTCAGCAGCCCGCCGCGGTGCAGCCGATCCACCCGGAACAGGTAGCGCCGCGCCGGGGCCGGCAGCGGACGCCGATCGGTCCCGGGGTCCATCCGCGCCGCCGCCACGATGCCGGCGATCCCTTGCCGCCACAGCCCGGCGCGCGCGCCCTTGAGCAGATACCCGCCAGCCCGCGGCAGCAATTCCGGCCAGGAGGCGCCCCATTTGCGCTCGATCAGCAGCCGGTTGCGGACGTAATGGAACCAGCGGGCGCCGGACCAGGCCACGCGCCGCCCGGGGGCCACCTTGTGGCACACCGCCAGATCGCCCCGATAGCGCACCCGCCAGCCGGCGGCGATCGCGCGCAGGCAGAAATCATACTCCTCCCAGCAGAAGAACAGCCGCGCGTCATAGGGACCCGCCGCCTCCCACGCAGCGCGGCGGATGGCGTGGCCGGCGCCGACGAAGAGGGCGGTATCGAAGCTCTCGCCCGCCCGCGCCAGCAGCGCCAGCGGATAGCCCCAGGAGGTCAGATCGTCGGCAGCCCCGGTTCCGGTCAGGATGCGCGGGGCGATGGCGGCCAGATCCGGCTCCGCCGCCAGCGCCGCGACCAGCCCGGCGGCGGTGGCCGGGGTGGCGAACTCGGCGTCGTTGTCGAGCCCGATGATGACCCGCCCGTGCCCCAGCGCGGAGGCGAGATTGCGCCCCCCGGCCACGCCCAGATTGGCCGGAACGGCGAACAGCGCCGCATCCGTCCGCGCCGCCACCGCGGCGGCGAAACGGGCCCGCGCCGCCGGGTCCGACCCCTGATCCAGCACGATCAGATGCCGCGTGAGCCCCTGCTGGGCCAACGCCGAGGCGATCGCCGCCCGCGTCTCCTGCGCGCGATCGAGGGCGAGGATGACGATATCGGCGTCGTAAGCCCCGGCCGGCGGCGCGGTCCCGGCGAGCAGGGCGGGGCGGACGGTCACCATGCGTTGGTGGGCCGCAGCAGCGCCGGGATGGTGCGCAGCAGGATCGCCAGATCGAGCCCGAGCGACCAGCGCGCGATATATTCCAGATCCGCCTCCACCCGCCGGCGCAGCGCCTCCTCGGTCGCGGTCTCGCCCCGCCAGCCGCGGACCTGCGCCAGCCCGGTCATGCCCGGCAGCACCTGGTGGCGGGCATCGTAGCCCTGCGCCACCAGCTCGAACGGGCGACCGGCGGCGCAGGTGCCGGGGGCGTGCGGGCGTGGCCCGACCAGCGACATCTCACCGCGCAACACGTTGATAAGCTGCGGCAGCTCGTCGATCGACGACCGCCGCAGCAGGCCGCCGAGCCGGGTAAGCCGGGCATCGCCGCGGGTGGCCTGGCGCAGGTCGGCATCGGCGTCCGCCCGCATGGTGCGGAACTTCAGCACCAGGAACGGCCTCCCGCCGCGGCCGATGCGGCGCTGGCGGAACAGCGCGGGCCCGGGGCTTTCCAGCCGGATCGCCAGCGCGATCAGCGCCATCGGCGCCAGCGCGAGGCAGAGCAGCACGGCGGCGAGGACGATATCGAGCAGCCGCTTCGCCGGCTGCGGTCGCGGCGAGGCAGCCGAGACCGGGGCGAGGACGGGGTCGAACGATCCGATATACGACATGCGACCACACCGGATGAGGGATCAGGTGGGATCGGTTATCGACGCGAAACCTCAGCGTGCCGTAAAGCCGCAGCGCAGGTCTTGCGAAACCGAAAATACAGAAAATGATACGGTGACGCGCTAGATGAACACCAGCCGCCGCGACAGGGCGAAATTCACGAACATCCCGGCAACCGCGCCAGCGGCGGTGGCGAACACCGGCTGGCGCGCGGCCAGCGGCACGAAGGTCACCATCGCCACATAGGCACCGCGGTTGAGCGTGAAGCCGACCAGGCTGGTGACCAGGAAACGCGCCCATTGCCGATGCGCCGGCCCCGATCCCTGGCCGCGAAACGTCCAGTTCCGGTGCAGCGCCCAGTTGGTGGAGGCCGCCAGCATGTAGGACACCATCCCGGCGCCGTACAACCCCAGCCGTCCGCGCAGCGCATAGACCGTGGCGGTGTCGATCACGAAGCCGACGCCGCCGACCACGCCGAAGCGGAGGAACTGCGCCAGCAGCGCCGGCGCCAGCAGCGATCGCAGCCGCCCTTGCCGCGCCGGGGCGGACAGTGTCATCGTGCCACCCCCGGGAGGAACAGCGAAAGGGTGTTTGCCATGCAGCGTCGTCAGTTCCTTGCCTCGGGTCTCGCCACCGGGCTGGCCGGCCTTCCCGCCCCCGCGATCGCCGCCGGGACCCGGGCCAAGGTGCTCCGGTTCGTGCCGCAATCCGATGTCACGATCCTGGATCCGATCTGGACCACCGCCTACGTGACCCGCAACCACGGGTTCATGATCTTCGACACGCTTTACGGAATCGATAACAGCTATACCGCGCGGCCGCAGATGGTAGCGGGTCATACTGTGACGGCGGACGGGAAGCAATGGACGCTCACGCTGCGCGACGGGCTGAAATGGCATGACGGGGAGAAGGTGCTGGCGCGCGACTGCGTGGCCTCGATCCGCCGCTGGGGGGCGCGCGATCCGTTCGGCCAGACCCTGCTCGCGGTCACCGAGGCGCTCACCGCGCCCGACGACAACACCATCCGCTTCCGCCTGAAGCGGCCGTTCCCGCTGCTGCCCGACGCGCTCGGCAAGCCCGGCAGCAGCTTCTGCGCCATGATGCCGGAGCGGCTGGCGAAGACCTCGCCCTTCACCGCGATCACCGAGATGGTGGGGTCCGGCCCGTTCAAATGGAACGCCGCGGAGCGGGTGGCGGGGTCGCGCGCGGTCTATGACCGCAACCCCGACTATGTGCCCCGCCCCGACGGCGTGGCGGAATGGACCTCGGGGCCGAAGCGCGTGCATTTCGACCGCGTGGAATGGCACGTCATCCCCGATGAAAGCACCAAGGCCAATGCGCTCAGCACCGGCGAGGTGGACTGGTGGGAAGACCCCACCAACGACCTGCTGCCGCTGCTCGAGCTCAACCATCACATCTCGGTGCGGGTGATCGATCCCACCGGACTGATCGCCTGCATGCGCATGAACCAGCTCTGGCCGCCGTTCGACAATCCGGCGATCCGCCGCGCCCTGCTCGGCGCGGTCAACCAGCGCGAGGTGATGATCGCGGTCGCCGGCACCGACCCCAAGGGCTGGCGCGTCCCGGTGGGAATCTTCTGCCCCGACACGCCGATGGCGAGCTCCGCCGGGCTCGGCGTGTTCGAGGGCAAGCGCGACGACGCCAGGGTCGCCGCGGAGATCAAGGCCGCCGGCTACAAGGGGGAGAAGGTGGTGCTGCTGGCGCCGACCGATTTCCCGATCCTGAAGGCCGAGGCCGACGTGATGGCCGATACCATGCGCCGGGTCGGGCTCAACGTCGATTACCAGGCGATGGACTGGGGCACGGTGGTCCAGCGACGGGCACAGGAACGATCCCCCGAAAAGGGCGGCTGGAGCGTGTTCAACACGTTCTGGTCGGGACTCGATCAGTTCAACCCGGCGGAGCACGTGTTCCTGCGCGGCAACGGCAAGCAGGGGATGATGGGCTGGCCCGCGGCGCCGCGGATCGAGGCGCTGCGCCGGCAGTGGATCGACGCGCCGGATCTGGCGGCGCAGAAGCAGCTGGCGGTGCAGCTGCAACTCCAGGCGCTGCGGGATGTGCCGTATATCCCGCTGGGGCAGTTCTTTCCCGCGACCGCGTATCGCAAGGACATCGCGGATATCCTGAACGGGTTCGTGATTTTCTGGAACGTGCGGCGGGTGTGAGGCTCAGAGCAGGCGCGGCGGAACCGCGACCGGCGCCGGCGCGGCCGGTTCCAGCGCGGGCGCGCCGCAGGCGCCGAGATAGGCCGCGATCGCATCGAACGTCTCGGGCAACCGGGTCCGGTCGGCGGCTTCCCCGGGGGGGATGAAAATGACGGTCGCGTAGCGCGCCCGCGTCAGCAGCACCCGGTAGGTGTTGATCGTGTAGGCCCGCCGCGTGGGCTCGCGCACCCGCTGCCAATCCTTGCCGGCAAACCGCCGCGCCTGCCAGCCGCCCGGCTCGCGGATCAGGTCGTTGCCCCAGGCCAGGCCGACATAGTCCAGTTCCAGCCCCTGGCAGGCGAATTGCGTCGCCGGCAGTTCCAGCGCGTCGGACGCGCGCACGTCCGGCCAGCGCGCCAGAAACCAGTGCGCGACCGCCTGTTCGTCCATATGCGGAAACGCCGGCCACAGCCCCTCGGGCACCAGGCGTCGCGCCCCCGCGCTGCAGACCAGCCCGGCCCGGCGCAGCCCGCGCGCGAGGTGGCGCAGCCCGAACCGCAGCGCCGGCAAGGAGCGGGTGAGGCGGACCGGAATCCCGCCCGCATCGGCCGCGATCCGCGCCGCCGTGACCGCGTCCCCGGCCAGCACCGCCTCCACCCAGGCGGCGATCGCGGGGGTGCGGATCGCCCGCACCGGCACCGCGAGATGCAGCCCCGGGTCCACCCGCAGCGCCGGCACCGGCGTGGCGAACAACTGCCGGCGCGGGTCCGCGCCGCCGACCACATCGGGCGGCGCCACCGCCGACCAGGCCGGGCGGGCGGCGAGCGCGCGGCCCCATTCGGCCAGCCCGGCCTCCCCGGTGTTGATCTCCTGGCCGGTGCCGACCAGCGCGACGATCACCGCCCAGCCGCGGTGGCGCGCCATGATGTCCAGCACCAGCCCGGCCTCGCTGTCCGCATAGGCGAATTTCCGGGCCCCGAACGCGGCGTCCCAGGCCCGCTGCGCCTCGTCGAACACGATGACGTGCTCATGCGGCGGATCGGCGCGGTCCTTGTTGTCGCGGAGGAACCCGTTCACCGGCTGGATCGCGCTCGCGGCCTCGCGCCGCGCCTGGCGGGCGGACCGGCCGCGCGCCTGGGCATCCCTGGTCAGCGCGGCCCGCATGACGTGCACCAGCGGCAAATTGCCGGTCAGGAAGGCGGCACCGCCCGCGCCGAACACCGCGTTGAGGCCGCACAGCGTCTTGCCGGCCCCGGGAATGCCGGTGACGAACAGCACGCGACGCGCGCCCTCGCCGCGGGCGGCGGCAATCTCCGCCGCGATCGTCCCGGCGGTGCGGGTGAGATTGGCGACATCGGCGCGCGCCGCCAGCAGTTCGGGCACGTTGTGCCGCGCGTAGAGCATCCGCGCCGCCTCGACGATGCCGGGCACCGGGTGGTAGGGCGCGCCGTCCCAGGCTTGCGCGTTCTCCGCTCGTGCGTCCTCCGCCGGCGCCGGCGGGAACCGCGCCGCAAGCGCCGCCAGCAAACCGGGCAGGCTCGTCGCGGTGGCATCCTGCACCGGCAGCACATGCGCCAGCGCCAGCGGCGGCGTCCCCGGCGCCGGCACGCCGGTCTCCGCCAGCAGGATCGGCACGATCGGGCGGGACCGGCTGGCGGAATGGAAATCCTGCAGATCGAGCGCGAAATCCTCCGCC
>JBMFXF010000175.1:0-7068 GCA_049964515.1 Acetobacteraceae bacterium
CGCCACCGACGTGGTCTGGCGCCGCCACGCCCGTGCCCGGCGGGTCTCGCTGCGTATCGACCACCGTGCCGGCCGCGTGATTGTAACGTTACCGAACCGGGCAGGTCGCCCGGCCGGCATGGCGCTGCTCATGACCCATGCCGACTGGGTGCGGGAGCGTCTGTCCGCGCTGCCCGAGGCCACCCCCTTCGCCGACGACGCCCTGGTGCCGCTCCACGGCGTGCCGCACCGCATCCGCCACATCCTCGGGCTGCGCGGCGGCACCCGCGCCGAGGCGGGCGAGCTCCTGGTCGGCGGCGAGCCCGCCTTCCTCGCCCGGCGCGTCGCGGATTTCCTGCGCGCCGAGGCGCTGCGCAGCCTGCGCGCCCTGGTCGCCGCGAAGGAGCGTCCGGCCGGAAGGACCGCGACCCGGGTCACGGTGAAGGACACCCGCAGCCGCTGGGGCAGTTGTTCCGCGCAGGGTGCGATCAGCTTCTCATGGCGGCTGGTGATGGCCCCGCCGTTCGTGCAGGACTACGTCGCCGCGCATGAAGTGGCGCATCTGGTGCACATGAACCACGGCGCGCGCTTCTGGGCGTTGGTCACGGCCCTGACCCCGCACACAGCGCCCGCGCTGGCCTGGCTGCGCCGGGAAGGCGCCAGGCTGGGGCGGATCGGCTGACCGCGCAACCTTCCTCAGGGCTGGAAATTGAGCCGCAATCCCGGCTCGTCCCATTCCATCACCCCGATCCGCCCGGTCTCGGACAGCGAGATGAAGGCGGTTCGCATCTCCGGCCCACCGAAACAAATATTGGTCGGGTGCGTATCCGGCATCGCCACCTGGCGCAGCACCCGCCCGTCGGGCGCGATCACGGTGATGCAACCCGTCACCAGCGTGGCCACGCAGATATTGCCGGCGGCCGTCACCGCGAGACTGTCGAAGCGCTGATACCCGCCCAGCCCCGCGATCAGTCGCCCGCCATGCGGCGAGGGGAACGGCTGCTTGCGGACCTCGCCCGGCCCGATCACCTCGAACGCCCACAGCCGCGCCGGCTCGGTATCGGCCACGTACACCGTGCCCCCGTCCGGCGACAGCCCCACCCCGTTGGGCGAAAGGATCGGATGCACCACCTCGACGATCCGCGAGCCGTCCGGCAGCGCATAATAGAGCCCGCCATGATCGCGCCCGCGCGCGTAGCGCTTGCCGAGATCGGTGAACCAGAACCCGCCCGCCTGGTCGAACACCAGATCGTTCGGCGCCGACAGCCGGTGTCCGTTGCATTCGCTATAGAGGGTGCGGAACGCGCCGGTCGCCGGGTCGATCCGCCGAACCATTCCGCCCGCGTAATCGGCCGCCGGGCCCTCGGCCATGAAATGCCCCGGCCGATACATCCCGCCGCCGTTGTCGCAGCAATAGAGCGCGCCGTCGGGTCCCACCGCCAACCCGTTCGGCCCGCCGCCGGTGGCCGCCAGCACCGAGACCGCACCGTCCGGCGCGATCCGCGAGACCCGCCGGCCGGCGATTTCGGTCACCGCCAGACTGCCGTCGGCCAGCAGCGCGGGGCCTTCGGGAAACCCGAAACCGCCCGCCAGAATACGTACCTCCGCCATCCTCGTTCCCTCCCGCCCGGATGGCCTCCACCTCAGCACCCGGCTCCCGCCCCTGCAAGCGTCACGCCGGATTGACGCGACCTCGCGCCTCCCGCCACCATACCCTTCCCCCCGCTCCGGAACCCGCCTTGGAACTCGTCCGCGAACTGCCGCTCGATCAGATCCTGCGCGGCGACTGCGTCGAGATGCTGCGGATGCTGCCGCCCGCCTCGGTCCATTGCGTGTTCGCCGACCCCCCCTACAACCTCCAGCTGCGCGGCGAACTCCGCCGCCCCGACGACAGCCTGGTGGACGGGGTCGATGAGGCGTGGGACCGCTTCGCCGATTTTCCCGCCTATGACGCCTTCACCCGCGCCTGGCTCAGCGAATGCCGCCGGGTGCTGCGCAAGGACGGCACCATCTGGGTGATCGGCGCCTATCACAACATCTTCCGCATCGGCGCCATCCTCCAGGACCTGGGCTACTGGATCCTCAACGACATCATCTGGCGCAAAGCCAACCCGATGCCCAATTTCCGCGGCCGGCGCTTCACCAACGCGCATGAGACGCTGATCTGGGCGGCCCGCCAGCGCGACTCCCGCCACCGCTTCAACTACCAGGCGATGAAGGCGCTGAACGAGGACATCCAGATGCGCAGCGACTGGCTGATCCCGCTCTGCACCGGCCCGGAGCGGCTGCGCAACGCGCACGGCCTCAAGCTGCACCCCACGCAGAAGCCGGAGGCGCTGCTGCATCGCGCCCTGCTCGCCGCCACCGGCCCGGGCGATATCGTGCTGGACCCGTTCTTCGGCACCGGCACCACCGGCGTCGTCGCCCGCCGCCTGCACCGCCACTTCATCGGGATCGAGCGGCATCCGGCCTATGTGGAGGCCGCCTGGGGCCGCATCCGCCGCACCCGCCCGGCGCCGGCGGAAGCCGCCGCCACCCCGAACCGGCGCGACGCGCCGCGCATCGCTTTCGGGGTGCTGGTGGAACGCGGGCTGATCCCGCCCGGCACGAGGCTCTACGACCGGCAGCGGCGGATCGAGGCGGTGGTGGCAACCGACGGCAGCCTGCGGTCCGGCGCCTTGAGCGGGTCCATCCATCAGGTCGGGGCGCAGGCGCAGAACGCCCCGAGCTGCAACGGCTGGACCTTCTGGCACCTGGAACGCGACGGCGCGCTGACCCCGATCGACACGCTGCGCGCCGCGCTGCTGAATGAGACTGCGGCGACGCGATAGCACCCCGCCCGGTTCAGTACGTCACCACGCTGCGGATCGACTCGCCGCTGCGCATCAGCGCGAACCCCTCGTTGATCCGCTCGAACGGCAGCACATGGGTGATGAGATCGTCGATATTGATCTTGCCCTCCATGTACCAATCGACGATCCGTGGCACGTCGGTCCGCCCGCGCGCGCCGCCGAACGCGGTCCCCTTCCACACCCGCCCCGTCACCAGCTGGAACGGACGGGTGGAAATCTCCTGCCCGGCGCCGGCCACGCCGATGATGATGCTCTGCCCCCAGCCGCGATGGGCGCATTCCAGCGCCTGGCGCATCACCTTCACATTGCCGATGCACTCGAAGCTGTAATCGGCGCCCCCCTTGGTCAGATCGACCAGATACGGCACCAGATCCCCCTCCACCTCGCGCGGGTTGACGAAATGCGTCATCCCGAATTTCTCCCCGATCGCCCGCCGCGCGGGGTTGAGGTCCACCCCCACGATCATGTCGGCCCCGGCCAGCCGCGCCCCCTGGATCACGTTGAGCCCGATTCCGCCCAGGCCGAACACCACCACCCGCGCCCCCGGCTCCACCTTGGCCGTGTTGATGACCGCGCCGATCCCCGTGGTCACGCCGCAGCCGATGTAGCAGACCTTCTCGAACGGCGCGTCGGGACGGATCTTCGCCAGCGCGATCTCCGGCAGCACGGTGAAATTGCTGAAGGTGGAGGTCCCCATGTAGTGGTGGATTGTCTCACCCGCGCAGGAAAACCGGCTGGTTCCGTCCGGCATCACGCCGCGTCCCTGGGTGGCGCGGATCGCCACGCAGAGGTTGGTCTTGCGCGACAGGCAGTATTCGCACTGCCGGCATTCCGGCGTGTAGAGCGGGATCACGTGATCGCCCGGCCTGAGGCTGCTCACGCCTTCCCCCAGCTCCACCACCACGCCGGCGCCCTCATGGCCCAGGATCGCCGGAAACAGCCCCTCCGGGTCGGCGCCCGAGAGGGTGAACTCATCGGTGTGGCAGATGCCGGTGGCCTTGATCTCCACCAGCACCTCGCCCGCGCGCGGACCCTCGAGGTCCACCTCCTCCAGACTGAGCGGTACCCCGGCCTTGCGGGCCACGGCGGCACGGGTCTTCATGCGGTCTCTCCCCGATCGGTGCGGGGCGGATGTTACGGGCTCGCCCCGGCCCGCGCCAGTTCCGCCAGCGCGTGCTGGAAGCGCGCGGATTCCGCGCGGTAGCGCGCGCTGGCACGCCCTTCCCGGGCGGCGATTTCGTGCAGCAGCCGGTGCTGCTCGCCAAGCCGTCCGCCGGCCAGCCCGCTCTGCGCGAGGAACGCGCCCACCGGGCAATCGTCCGCGTCGCGCACCGCCGCCCCGTCGCCCAGATGCGCCGACCGCCACAGGCTCGCCAGCGCGCCCAGTGCGGTGCGCGGCGCGTCCCGGTCGAGCTCCAGCCGGAACCCGCGCAGCCAGCCGGGCACGTCCTTCCCCGCCATCGGCCGCGCCAGCGCGTAGCCCTGCCCGCCATGCCCGCCCAGGATCGCCGCCGCCTCCACCAGATCCGGCGTCTCGAGCCCCTCCACCACCGAGCGGATCTCCAGATCATGCGCCAGCCGGATCAGCGCGCCGACGAAATGCATGGTCCGGTCGGGCGCCGCCCGCACGCCGCGGATCAGCCCCTGGTCGATCTTCACCGCGCTGAACGGCAGGCTGCGCAGCCGGTCGAGGCTCGAGAACCCGGCCCCCAGATCGTCCATCACCAGCAGCACCCCCAGCCGGCCCAGCGCGGTGATCGCCACCGCGCTGAGTTCGGGGTCCGCCAGCTCCTGATTCTCGGTGATCTCGAGCGCCAGCCGCTTTGGCATGAGACCGGCGCGCGCCAGCGCCTCGCGCACCCAGAACCCGCAATCCGGGCGCACCAGGGTGGCGGGCGGCAGATTGAGGCTGACCCGCAGCCGCAGCCCGGCATCGTCCCACGCCATCGCCTGTTGCAGCGCCTCCGCCAGCCCCAGCCGGAACAGCTCGTCGAGATCGCGCACGCCCAGCAGCGGCAGGAAGCGGCCCGGCGGGATCAGGGTGCCGTCCTCCTGTTCCAGCCGCGCCAGCGCCTCCACGCCGTAGACATGGCCGTGCCGGAGATCGACCAGCGGCTGGTAGTGCAGCCTGAGCCCGCCGGTGAACAGGCGCCGGCGCCAGGCGGCGGCGGTGGTCTCCGGCACCACGGTCACCGCCGCGCCGCGCCGCTGCTGCCACAGCCGGCTCAGCGCCTGCACCAGGCCGAGGCAGAAATGGCGCATCCACATGGTCTCGAACTGCCCCGGCCAGGCGCCGACCAGACTCAGCACGGCAACGATCCGATCGTCGTTGTCGCAGAGCGGCAGCGCGATCGCGCTTCGCGCGCCGAACCGGCGCGCCGCCGCGTGCCAGGGCGCGGTGCGCGGATCGGCCTGGTAATTCGCCGCCGAGACCGCCTCCCCGCTCCGCCAGCAGCACCCGATCAGCCCCTGCCCCTCCGGTACCGTCGCATCCAGCCGCGCCACAGTGCCGGTCGCCTCGCGGATGCGCCCGAAGGTGATCTCGCCGGTGCTCGAGCTGGCCACCACCTGGAAGCGGCCCTCGGCGTCGGGACGCAGCACCCCGGCCACCATGATTCCGGGCAGCCCGGCCACCGCGTCCAGCAGCGCCCGCAGCGCGTCCACCCAGGTCAGCTCCGGCGCGGGCGGCGGGCCCAGGATCACGTCGAAATAGGCGGCGATGGTGTCGGCGCGGGTCTCCATCTGCGCGGCGCTGTCATGTTGCAGCCGGGTGAAGGCCAGGGTGAGCAGGTTGTGCCGGTCGGACGGCGTCAGCGGCCAGGCGGCCAGGCGCTGACTCAGCCGGAACTGATAGAGCGCCATCGCCTGCATCAGCGCGCCGCCATCGACCCCCACCAGCGCGTGGATCCGCCCCACCGCGCGGGCGCGGCGCAGCAGGGTCTCGCGGTCGGTGGTGGGCGCCATCAGCGCGGTCAGATGCTCCGCCTGCGCGGTCTTGAGCCGCGCCAGCGCCTCCGCGCCGAGCGCGTCGAAGATGCCGCCGATCCCGCCCCATTCGCGCAGCGCCGCGTAGAACGCGTCGATGAAGCCGGCGGTGACCGCGGGCCAGATGCCGGCGGTGGCGGTCAGCAACCGCCGCGCCTCGGCGCCGTAGGCATCTTCCAGCAGGCTCGGCGTCGGCGCCGGATCCGCCGCCCCGCCATCCCAGCGCTGCCAGTGGCGCAGCCGCGTCTGCTTCGTCGCCTTGGCCCGGTAGAGCGCCGCGTCGGCGCGGCGCAGCAGCAGGTCGGGCTCGTCCCCGTCGCCGGGAAACAGCGCGGCCCCGATCGACAGCCCGATCCGCGCCGCCCCCTCCGGCAGCGCGAACGGTGCGGCCATCGCCTCCGCGATCCGGTCCAACAGCGCGCCCAGCGCCTCGGCATCCCCGATCTCCTCCAGCGCCAGGGCGAACTCGTCCCCGCCCAGCCGCGCGATCACGTCGGAGCGCCGCAGCGCGCCCTGCAGCCGTGCCGCCACCTCGCGCAGCAGCCGGTCGCCGGCGGCATGGCCCCAGCGGTCGTTCACCGGCTTGAAATCGTCGAGGTCGATCATGCAGACCGCCAGCGGCGCCTCGTGGCGGCGGGCGCGGGCCAGCGCCAGCCCCAGATGCTCCTCGAACATCAGCCGGTTCGGCAACCCAGTCAGGGCATCGTGGCGGGCCAGGTGGAACTGCCGGCCGCGTTCGCGCTCCATCGCCGCGCGCAGGTCGAGCTCGTCGAGCCCCCGCCCCAGCAGCTGCGCCACCCGTTCGCACAGCGCCAGCACGTCGGCCTTGAACAGGCCCGGGTGCGGCGAGCCGAGCGAGAGGATCGCGAACAACTGCCCGCCGCGCCAGACCGGCATCATCGCCGCCGAGCGCCAGCCGGTTTCCAGGAACATCGGCCGGAACCGGGCCAGCCCAGGATCGCCGTCGAGATCGTCGCGGATCAGGCTGCGCCGCTCCCGCCAGGCCCGGGCCACCAGCGCGGGCGGTTCGTCGTCCAGCGCGAAGCGTTCCCGCATCAGCCGCGGAATGCCGGCCCCGGCGCCGGCCAGCTTGCGCAGCACCCCGGTCTCGTCCGGCCGCGCCAGCCAGGCGATGTGGAACAACGCGCTGGCGGCCAGATGCGCGCAGGTGCGATGCAGCATCTCGGCCTCCGAGCGGGCCCGCAGCAGCACCTCCCCCTCGGTCAGCAGCGCGCTGTGCAGCGCCCGCAGC
>JBMFXF010000176.1:0-7051 GCA_049964515.1 Acetobacteraceae bacterium
GATGCGGCCGATGCAGCGGGTGGCGGCACGCCTGGCCGCGCTGGGGGCGCGCTTCCCGGGGCGGCTCGGGTTCCGCGTCTCGCTCGATCATTACAGCGCCGCGGGGCACGAGGCGGTGCGTGGGGCGGGCAGCTTCGCCCCCGCGCTGGCGGGGTTGGGCTGGCTGGCGCGCGCCGGGTTTGCCGTGAGCGTGGCGGCGCGGCTGCCGGCGGAGGCCGACGCGGCCACGCTGCGGGCCGGGTTCGCGGCGCTGTTCGCGGACGAGGCGCTGCCGCTCGACGCCGCCGACCCGGCGGCGCTGGTGCTGTTCCCCGAGCTGACCGACCCGGCGCCGCCGCCGCCCATCGGCGCGGCCTGCTGGCAGGCGCTGCACGGGGCGGGGCGGCAGGTGATGTGTGAGACGTCGCGGATGGTGGTGCACCGGCGCGGCGAGGCGACGGCGCGGGTGGCCGCCTGCACCCTGCTGCCGGAGACGGACCTGGGCGCGACCCTGGCCGAGGCGGAGGGACGCGCGGTGGCGCTGAGCCACCCGCATTGCGCGCGGTTCTGCGTGTTCGGGGCGGCGTCCTGCAGCGGGGGGTAGAGCCCCCTTGCCGGCGGCGCCCGCCTGCCCCACCTTCGCCCTTCATGCCCCGCCCCCGCGCCTACGACGCGACCGACGTGCTGGACCGTGCCACGGCGCTGTTCTGGCGCCAGGGCTATGCCGCCACCTCGGTGCAGGAGCTGGTGGAGGCGACCGGGCTGAACCGCGCCAGCATGTATGCGGCCTACGGCGACAAGCACGGGCTGTTCCTCGCCGCGCTCGATCATTACCTCACCCAGGTCGCGGCGGAGCGGATGGCGCCGCTCGAGCAGGACGGGCCGGCGCTGGCGGCGATCGGGGCCTTCCTGCGCGGGCTGATCGAGGCGTCGGGCAGCGCGCCCCGGCTGGGCTGTCTGTTGACCAACAGCCTGACCGAATGCGGGCCGCACGACCTGGCGGTGGCCGAACGCCTGCTGCACAGCCTGGCGCAAGTGGAGGCGGCGCTGGCCGCGACCATCCGCCGCGGCCAGGCCGAGGGCAGCATCGGCGCGACCGATTCGCCGGAGGCGCTGGCGGGACTGCTGCTGACCATGGCGCAGGGGCTGCGGGTGCTCTCCCGCGGCGGCATGTCGGACGCGGCGCTGGAGCGGGTGGTGGATACCGCGCTCGCGCTGCTGCGCTGCCGGCTTGACGTTCTGGAATGAGCGGTCCAAATTCGCCGCGTTCACCACGGAGCACCGCCGATGTCCATCGCCCCCATCTCCCCCCTGGTCCCGCGCCAGAAGGTGCCCGAGCTGTCGCTGCCGCTGGTCGGCGGCGGCACCTGGTCGGTGGCGACGGCGCGCCCGGAACGATTCTCCCTGGTCGTGGTCTATCGCGGCCTGCACTGCCCGATCTGCAGCACCTATCTGCGCGAGCTCGACGGCAAGGTGGCCGATTTCGCGGCGCGCGGCACCGAGGTGGTGGCGATCAGCAGCGATGACGCGGAGCGGGCGGCGGCGGCGAAGGAGAACTGGCGGCTCAGCCGGCTGCCGGTGGCGTATGGACTCGGTCTGGACGCGGCGCGCCGCTGGGGGCTCTATATTTCGTCGGGCCGCGGCCCCACCTCGGCCGGGGTGGAGGAGCCGGCATTGTTCGTGGAGCCCGGGCTGTTCCTGATCCGCGCCGACGGCACGCTCTATTTCGCCAGCGTGCAGACCATGCCGTTCGCGCGGCCCCGGTTCGCCGACATCCTGGGCGCGCTCGATTTCGTCATCTCGAAGGACTATCCGGCGCGCGGCGAGGTGACCGACCTGCCGGCGGCGGTGGCGTGATGGCCCCGCTCCCCGGCATCCGCGCCTGCGTGTTCGACGCCTATGGCACGGTGTTCGATTTCGCCGCCGCGGCGCGCGGCTGCACCGATGCGCTGGGCGCGCAGGCGCCGGCGCTGACCGCGCTGTGGCGCGACAAGCAGCTGCAATACACCTGGCTGCGGTCGATGCAGGGGCGTTACGTCGATCTGTGGCAGATCACCGGCGATTCGCTGGACTACGCGCTGGAAACGCTGGGTCTCGCGGAGCCGGCGCTGCGGGCGCGGCTGATGGACCTCTACCGGACGCTGGCGGTGTTCCCGGAAATCCCGGAGATGCTGCGCCGGCTGCGCGCGGCGGGGATGCGGACCGCGATCCTGTCCAATGGCTCGCCGGCGATGCTGGCCAGCGCGGTGGCGGGCAACCACCTGGCCGAGCTCCTGGACGCGGTGATCTCGGTCGATGAAGTGGGCGTCTTCAAGCCCGATCCGCGGGTGTATCAACACGCGCTGAACCGGCTGGGGGTGGCGGCGGCGGAGGTTTCGTTCCAATCCTCCAATGCGTGGGACGCCTGGGCGGCCTCGGCGTTCGGGATGCGGGTGGTCTGGTGCAACCGCTACGCCCAGAAGCCGGAGCGCCTGCCGGGCCGGCCCGACCACGAGGTGACCTCGCTCGCGGCGCTGCCGGCGCTGGTGGGCGCGGGCTGAGCGATACCACACCACATGGGAGAGACGACCGCATGGCAACCATCCGCGAGAAGACCCTGGTCACCATCGACCTCGAAGGGCATTGCGACTCCCATACCCTGACCCGGGTGCGGATCCGCCACCACGAGATCACCATCGACGAGCCCGCCACCGGCGGCGGGACCGATCTCGCGCCGACCCCGCTCGGCACCCTGCTGGCCTCCCTGATCGGCTGCACCAACGTGATCCTGCACAAAATCGCCGCCCGCGACGGGGTGACGGTGGAGGACATGGATGTCACCGTGCGCGCGGTGCTGGACCGGCGCGGCACCACCCTGGCCGAGGAGATCGCGGTGCCGTTCCCGGACATCGCGCTCGGCATCCGCTTCGCCAGCAACGCCACGCCCGAGCAGCTGGCGCGGCTGCGCGCCGACCTGCCGCGGTTCTGCCCGGTCTCGAAAATCCTGCGCGAGGCGGGCACCCGCATCACCGAGACCTGGGACGTCACCCATCGCTGAGAGGCCGCCATGCCGTTCCTGCCCGGGCTCCCGCCCAAGGCCAGCCTGCTCGATCTGTTCCGCGCCTGGCCCGACACCGCGCGCCCGCTGCTGGCGTTCCACGAAGTGCTGCTGCGCGGGCCCTCGCCGTTCTCCGAGGCCGAACGCGAGCTGATCGCCGCCTATGTCTCGGGGCTGAACGGGTGCCGCTATTGCCACGGCGTGCATACCGCCACCGCCGAGCGGCTGGGCGTGGCGCCGGGCGCGGTGGCGGCGGCCCTCGAGGCGCTGGATACGGCGCCGATCGCGCCGCGGATGAAGCCGGTGCTGGCCTATGCCGGCAAGCTCACCCGCTCGGTGCGCGGGGTCAGCGCGGCGGACGCGCAGGCGGTGCTGGACGCCGGGTGGGACGCCACCGCGCTCTATCACACCGTGGCGGTCACCGCGCTGTTCAATTTCATGAACCGGTTGGTGGAAGGCAGCGGGATCGAACTCGATCCGGCCTATCTGAAGCCGGCCGCCGAACGCCTGGCCGGCACCGGCTACGCGGGGCTGCTCAGGATGCTGGAGCGCTGAGCGCATCCTCGGCGATCATCGCCGCGCCCTTCTCGGCGATCATGATGGTGGGCGCGTTGGTGTTGCCGGTGGTCAGGGTCGGCATCACCGAGGCGTCGATCACCCGCAGCCCGCCGAGCCCATGCACCCGCAGCCGGGAATCCACCACCGCATAGGCGGGGTCCTCGCCCATCCGGCAGGTGCCCACCGGGTGGAAGATGGTGGTCCCGTAGCGGCGGGCGGACGCGAGCAGGTCGGCATCGGTCACCGCCTGCGGCCCCGGCAGCAGCTCGGTCACGCTGTGCTGCGCCAGCGCGGGCTGCGCGAAAATCGCGCGGGTCATCCGCATCCCCGCCACCAGCACCGCCGCGTCGGACGGCGCCGAGAGGTAGTTGGGCGTGATCCGCGGCTTGGCGAACGGGTCGGGCGAGACCGCCATGATGCTGCCGCGGCTGTCCGGGCGCACCGGGCAGATGGCGACCGTCATGCCGGGTTCGCGCTCCAGCGCGCCGAACACCGCCGGGTCGTAGCTGGCCGGGGTGAACAGCAGCTGCAGGTCGGGGCTGGCCAGCCCCTCCCGCGAGCGGGCGAACACCTGCGCCGAGGTCACCCCGAAGGTCAGCGCCCCGTCGCCGCGCAGGAAGAACCGGGCCACCTGCCCGGCCAGCCGCACCCCGCGCGCCAGCTGGTTGATCGAGATCGCCCCGCGCACCCGATGCGCGATGCGGGCGACGTAGTGGTCCTGCAGATTGGCCCCCACGCCGGGCAGGTCGTGGCGGGGCGTGACCCCGATCGCCTGCAGCTGGGCCGCCGGGCCGATGCCCGAGATCTGCAGCAGCTGCGGGGAATTGACGGCGCCGCCGCACAGGATCACCTCCCGCGCGGCGCGGATCTCCCGCCGCTGCCCGCGCTGGTGCACCGCCGCGCCGGTGCAGCGCCGGCCGTCGAACAGCAGCGCGGTCGCCAGCGCCTCGGTCTCCACCCGCAGGTTGGCCCGCCCGCGCGCCGCAGCCAGGAAGGTGCGCGCGGTGGAGCCGCGGAAGCGGCCGTTGCGGGTCATCTGCGAATAGCCCACGCCTTCCTGCTCGGCGCCGTTGAGGTCCTGGCGGAAGCGGTGGCCGGCCGCGCCCGCCGCCTCCACGAACCGGTGCGTGAGCGGCAGGATGGTGCGGTAATCCTCCACCCGCAGCACCCCGCCGCGGCCGCGGAAGGCGGGATCGCCCTTCGGGTAGTCCTCGGATTTGCGGAACAACGGCAGCACGTCCTCGAAGCTCCAGCCGCGGCAGCCGAGCTGGGCCCAGCCGTCGAAATCGGCCGGGTTGCCGCGCACGTAGAGCATCCCGTTGATCGAGGAGGAGCCTCCCAGCGTGCGCCCGCGCGGCCAGTGGATGGGGCGCCCGTCGCTGCCGGGCCCGCCCTCGGCGGTGTAGTTCCAGTTGATGACCGGGTGGCGGAGCAGCTTCAGCACGCCGGCGGGGATATGGATCCAGGGGTTGCGGTCGGGCGGGCCGGCTTCCAGCAGAATCACCCGCGCGCCGGTCTCGGCCAGCCGCGCCGCCACGGTGCAGCCGGCCGAGCCGGCGCCGATCACCAGGTAGTCCGTGTCCATGTCGTTTCCCCGCCGATCTCAATCGCCATCCTGGCGGAATGGCGAATCCGCCGCCAGTGCCGCCATCTCGGCGCGGATCTGCGGGCGTTCCTCCTCGAGGAACCCGGCCACCGCGCGGCGCAGCCCGGCATGGGCGATCCAATGCGCGGAATAGGTGGCGGACGGCAGGTAGCCGCGCTGGATCTTGTGGCGCCCCTGCGCGCCGGCCTCCACCCGCAAAAGCCGGTGCGCGATCGCCCATTCGATGGCGCGGTAGTAGCAGAGTTCGAAATGCAGGAACGGCCACTCGCCCCGGCAGCCCCAGTTGCGGCCGTAGAGCGCCTCGTCCCCGGCCAGGTTGAGCGCCCCGGCGACCGGCACCCCGTCGTGTTCGGCCAGCATCAGCACCACCCGCGCGCCGAGCCGTTCGCCGAGCAGGGAGAAGAAATCGCGGGTCAGGTAGGCGCTGCCCCATTTGCGGTCCACCGTCGCGGTGTAGAACCGGTAGAACGCATCCCAGTGCCGTTCCCGCAGCTCGGACCCGGAGAGGGCGTGGAAGCTCAGCCCGGCGGCGTTGGCGTCGCGGCGTTCGCGGCGCAGCACCTTGCGCTTGCGCGAGGACAGCGCGCCCAGGAAATCCTCGAAATCGCGGTAGCCCGGGTTGTGCCAGTGGAACTGCATCCCGAGCCGCTGCAACCAGCCGGCGCGGCCCAGCGCCTCCCATTCCGGCTCGGAACAGAAGGTGACGTGAACCGACGATACGTCGAGCTCCGCGCCCGCCTGCGCCAGCGCGCGGCCGAGCGCGGCGGGGCTCACCCCGGCGCCGGAGCGGATCAGCAGCCGCGGCCCGGGCACCGGGCTGAACGGCACCGCCACCTGCAGCTTCGGGTAGTACGAGCCGCCGGCGCGTTCCAGCGCGTGGGCCCAGCCGTGGTCGAACACATATTCGCCGTAGCTGTGCGACTTCGCATACATCGGCGCGACCGCGAGCAGCCCCCCGGCGGCATCGCGCAGCGCGGCGTGGCGCGGCAGCCAGCCGGTGCGCGGCCCGGCCGAGCCGCTGTCCTCCACCGCCGAGAGGAAGGCGTGGGAGACGAACGGGTTGCCGGCCCCGGCACAGGCGTCCCACTCGGCGGCGGGGATCTCCCCGATCGCGCCGTGCAGGGTCAGGCTGAGCGAGGGCGCGGCATCCGCCATCGGGTCAGGCGATCTCGAACAGGCCCTCGACCTCCACCGCCGCGTCGAGCGGCAGCGAGGGCACGCCGACGGTGGTGCGCGCGTGCCGGCCAAGTTCGCCGAACACCGCCATCGCCAGGTCGGAGGCGCCGTTCATCACCTCGGCGTGGCGGGTGAATTCGGGCGTGCAGGCGATGAAGCCGCCGAGGCGGACCACCCGGCGCACCCGGTCCAGATCGCCGCCGCAGGCTTCCTTCAGCTGGGCGAGGAGGTTGATGAAGCAGCGCTGCGCCGCCTGCTGGCCCTGCTCCAGCGGGACGGTGGCGCCGAGCTTGCCGGTGACCGAGACCTTGCCGGCGAGCAGCGGCAGCTGGCCGGAAATGGCCACCAGGTCGCCGGTGACCACGTAGGGCACATAGGTGGCGATCGGGCGGGCCGGCTCCGGCAGGGTGATGCCCAGTTCCGCCAGTTTCACTTCCACCAGCTCGGCCATGCCGCCATCCCCATGTTGCGCGGGGCCAGGATAGCGGATCGGGGCGTGGATTTGCCAGTGGCGCGAGGGCCCGCCCCCGTTCAGGCCACCGGCACGCCGCCCACCGGCGCCGCAACCTCCCGCGCCGCGTCCGACCGCGGCAGCACCAGCGTCACCGAGGTGCCGATCCCGGGTTCCGAGTGCAGCTCCAGCCAGCCGCCGGACTGGCGGGCGAACCCGTCCGCCATGCTCAGGCCCAGGCCGG
>JBMFXF010000177.1:0-7017 GCA_049964515.1 Acetobacteraceae bacterium
CGGTCTCGCCGTCGCGCTCTGGCGCACCCTCCCGCCCCGGCACGCCACCGCCGCCATCCCGGGGCTCGGCGCCCCGGTCACTGTCGCCTTCGGCCCCCACGGCATCCCGCGCATCCGCGCCGCCACGCTCACGGACGCCATGGCCGCGCTCGGCTATATCCACGCCCGGGAGCGGATGTTCCAGATGCAGCTGATGCGCCGCGCCGCCGCCGGGCGGCTCTCGGCCCTGGTCGGCCCGGCCACGCTGCCGCTCGACGAGGAAATGCGCACCCTCGGCCTCGCCGCCGCCGCGCGCGCGCAATACGCCGCCCTGCCGCCCCGCGCGCGCGCCTGGCTGGTGGCCTACGCCGCCGGGGTCAACGCCTTCATCGCCGCCCATGGGCGTTTCAGCGCCCCGGAGGACCTGTGGTTCGGCCCGCCACGCCCCTGGCGGCCCTGGCAGAGTCTGCTGTGGGCCGAGACCATGGGGCTCTGGCTGTCCGGGAACTGGCGCACCGAACTGGCCCGCTTCGCGCTGGCGCACCACCCCGGAGCGCCGGTGGACCCGCGCGCGCTGTGGCCGGCGCAGCACGAGACCGGCAAGCCCGCGCTGCCCAGCTTCCCCGCCCCGTTCACCGAACCCGCCCATGAGTCTAACGAGTGGGCGGTCTCCGGCGCGCACAGCGTGACCGGCCATCCGCTGCTGGCGGGGGATCCGCATCTGGGCTTCGGGTTCCCCTCGCTGTGGTACCTGGCGCGGATCGACACGCCGCACGCCACGCTGGTGGGCGCCACCGCGCCCGGGGTGCCGGGGGTGATCCTGGGGCGCAACCGGCATATCGCCTGGACCTTCACCTCCACCGGCGCCGACGTGCAGGACGTGTACGAGGAAACCCCGGTCGGGCACGACCGCTACGCCACGCCGGCCGGGCCGAAGCGCTTCGGCATCCGCATCGCGCCTATCGCGGTGCGCGGGCAGGCGCCGGTGCGGCTGGTGATCCGGACCACCCGCCACGGGCCGGTCATCAACCCGCTGCTGGGCCTGCGCCGCCCGCTCCTGGCGGTGGAGATGGCGAATCTGGCGCCCGGGGATACCGCTGCCGCCGGGTTGTTCGCGCTGGACCGCGCCGACAGCGTGGCCGCGGCGGCGGCGGCGGCGGCGCGCATCACCGCGCCGGTGCAGAATCTGCTGGTGGCGGGGCGAACCAACATCGGGATGTTCACCACCGGGCGGGTGCCGATCCGCGCCCATGGCGACGGCGCCGCGCCGGTGCCGGGCGCCTCCGGCCGCTACGACTGGGTGGGCTGGGCCAGCGGCGCCGCGCTGCCGCATGGGGTGGACCCGCCGTCGGGGATGCTGGTGAATGCCAACAACCGCACCAGCCCGCGCCATGGCCCGGTGTTCCTGGGCCGGGACGCCTATGCGCCGTGGCGGGCGCGGCGCATCCGCGCTCTGCTGGCCCGCCGGCGCCAGGTCGGCCTGCGGTATTTCCTGCACATGCAGACCGACCGGGTGAGCCTGTTCGCGCGCGCCCTGCTGGGGCCGCTCTCCGCGCTGCCGCCGCCCCCCGGCCTGGCCGGCCGCGCGCTGCGGCTGCTGCGCGGCTGGAACGGCGCGATGCGCATGAGCCTGCCGCAGCCGCTGATCTTCCACGCCTGGATGGGGCGCTTCTACGCGCTGGTGATGGCCCGCAACCACATCCCGCCGGACGATGCCGCCTTCGCCGCCCCGTTCACCGAGTTCCTGCCCAGCCTGTTCACCCCCGCCGGCGCGCATTGGTGCGGCGGGGACTGCACACCGCTGCTGACCCGGGCGCTGATCCAGTCCACCGCCGCGCTCGCGGCTCGGTTCGGCCCCGATCCGCGGGCCTGGCGCTGGGGGGTGGCGCATCAAGCAGTGTTCGCGCATCCGGTCCTCGGCCGGCTGCCGTGGCTCGGGCGCCTGTTCACCTGGCGCATCGCCGCACCAGGCAGCGCCACCACCATCGATGCCGCCGGCACCGCCCCGGGCCGGTTCACCGCCGTCCACGGGCCGGAGTTCCGCGCCGTGTACGATCTGGCCGACCTTGGGCGCAGCCGGTTCATCGTTGCCCCCGGCCAGTCGGGCAACCCGCTGTCGGGCCACGCCGCCGATCTGTTGCACCGCTGGCGCGACGGGCGCAGCCTTGTCATCGGCCCGGTGCCGCGCCGGATCGCCGCCACCCTCCGCCTGGTTCCCGCCCCATGACCGAGCACGATGTGATCGCCCGCGACCTGCGTTTCCGCCTGACCCGGGAGGGCAGCGGCCCGCCGCTGCTGTTGCTGCACGGCTGGCCGGAGTTCCGGCTGACTTTCGGGCAGGTGATGACGCTGCTGGCCGACCGGTTCGCGCTGGTGGCGCCCGACCTGCGCGGCTTCGGGGAGACCGACAAGCCGGACCCCGGGCCTTCAGCCGGCGCCGGGGCGGAGGTTCACGCCGCCGACATGCTGGCGCTGCTGGACGCGCTGGGTCTGCACCAGGTCGGCGTGGTCGCGCATGACGTGGGCGCCTATGTGGCGCAGGCGATGGCGCGGGCGGCGCCGGAGCGCATCGCCGGGCTGTTTTTCTTCGACTGCCCCTACCCCGGCATCGGCGCGCGCTGGGCGGCGCCGGAGCAGCTGCGGGAGATCTGGTATCAATCGTTCCATCAGCTGCCCTGGGCGGCCGGGCTGGTCGGCGCGTCGCGCGCGAGCTGCGCGCGGTACATCGGCCATTTCCTGCGCCACTGGTCGGGGCCGAACGCCGCCGCCTGGGACGGGCTGGCCGAGACGTTCATCGACAATTTCATGCGGCCGGGCAATCTGCAGGGCGGTTTCAACTGGTATATCAGCCAGAACGCGGTGCGGCTGGCGATGATGCGCGGGCAGGCCCCGAAGCTTGCGGCGATCGACGTGCCCGCCTGCGTGCGCTGGGGCACCGAGGACCCGGTGCTGCGGGTGGACTGGGCGGACCGGCTGGGGGAGACCTTCGCGCGGCTGGATTTCGCGCCGCTCCGCGGGCTCGGGCATTTTCCGCATGTGGAAGCGCCGGAGCGGGCGGCGGCGGAGATCGGCGGGTTCTTCGCGCGAATCGGCTGGGGCGATTAGCCGGGCGCGAGCAGCCGCAGCGCCCCGCGCAGCAGCGCCCGCCGCAGCCGGCCCTGCGGGGTTTCCCGGTGGCGGCGGAACACGCCCACCGTATCGCCCCAGGGGGCGCTTTCCGGGTCGGCGTCCTCCTCCCAGTCGGTGGTCACTTCCAGCAGCGCGACCCCGGACCATTTCGCCAGGGCGCGGAATCCGTCCGGGTAGAAGCGCCAGCAATCCACCGGATAGCGATGTTCCGGCCCGCGCGAGGGCGCGAGCAGGAAGATCAGCCCGCCGCGCCGGACGATGCGGCACATGTCCAGCCAGGCCAGCCAGAACAGCTCGATATGCTCGAACGCCTGGCCGGAGATCACGAGATCGGCGCTGTTGCTGGCCACCGGGTAGCGATAGGGGCGGCTGGCGACCCGATCCACCCCGGGGCCCGGTTCCATGTCGATACCGATATAGCGGCTGCCGGGGAACAGGCCGCGATAGGTGCCGTTCACGTCGCAGGCGCCGATATCCACCACCGTTTCGGGGGCGGGGTGGTAGCGGGCGATCAGGTCCTGGACGTGGCGGAGCGAGCTCTTGTGCATCGGGGGAGGGTTATCGCTTCGGGGCGGCGGGGCGGCGAGAGGTCGCGCGCCCGCGGCCGGCGGGCGGCGCGGGATCGAGCGGGGCGGCGAGCGCCGCATAGCGGGCGAACAGGAAGGCGAGGCGCTCGGCCTCGGTGGCGAAGGCGCGGGGCGCGTCATAGGCGGCATCGACGGCGCGATCGAGCGCGGCGTGCGCGCGGGCGAGATCGGACGGCATCGCCACCGGGTCATAGAGCGCGGCGAGATTCGCCCCGCGGTGCCCCGCGCGGGCGGCCAGCACCGCCTCGGCCGCGGCGGTGACGGCGATGGCGGCGCGCGGGGTGGGGTCCGGCCAGGGGAAATTGTTGAACACGATCTGGGCGGAGTAGCGATAGCGGCTTTCCAGCCGGCCGCAGACGCCGCGCACCCAGGCCATGTGCATGGTGCTGGAAAGCACGCCGAAATGGTACGGGGTGGCGCCGGGCATCAGCAGGCAGGTATCGCCGGAAAGCATCCGCGGCGGCAGAAAGCCCATCGGTATCCAGCCGCGGGTTTCCGACGAAACACGCGGTATCAGCAGGTACCGCCGCTTCGGCATGTTCTCCACGTGGAACCGGGTCGGCATGGCGGCCAGCGCCCGGGTGGGCGCTGAGCGGCTGGCGCGGCGGAACGCCTGCACCGCCTCCACCCGCCGCCGCACCGCCGGCAGCGACCGGATCAGCTGCGGCTCGGCATCGCCGACCCACAGGCACCAGCGCCGGTAGCCATACAGCAGCTCATCCGCCCCCACCCAGGGGCGGAACAGCGGCGCCGCCCCCGGTTCCTCGGCCAGAAACGCCGTTCGTTCCTCATCGGTGAACAGATACTGCCCGTCGTCGATCGGTTTGTTGCCGATCCCGATCGCCGGCACATCGCAGAGCGGGCGCGACCGGCGCGGCAGCGCGACATCGGGCGCATCGACCAGATAGGGGTTGATCCGCGTCACCGGCAGCACGCGCGGCGGGGAGTCCGGCGTGGGGTAGTCGAACACCTGCTTGCGGGCCCGCTCGCGCAACGCGAACCCGACGATCACGCAATGCACCGCCGCCTGGCCGCGCGCCTCGCTGGTCCAGCGGAAGGTGCGATGGGCGAAATTCACCACCACGCCGAGCCGGCGCAGCACCCCCCACAGCACTGCCGGCTGCTCGCCCTGGGTGATCGAGCTGGTGGAGACGAAACAGGCCTCGGCGCGCGGATCCGCGGCCATCCATTCCGCCGCCTTGCGATACCAGCAGGCCACGTAGTCCAGCAGCCCGGCCCGCGCGGCGGGGCCGAACACGAAGGCGACATCGTCCCGTTGCGCGGCGGACATGAATTTGGCGCCGACGAAGGGTGGATTGCCGACGCACCAGGTATCCGGCCCGGCGGGGACGAAGCGCTGCCAGTCCTCGCGCAGCGCGTTGGCGCCGGCCAGGATGCGCGGCGCGGCAGAGAGCGGCAGCCGCAGGCGGATGGTGCCGAACTCGCGCGAGAGCTCCATGTTGGCCTGATGGTCGGTCAGCCACAGCGCCACCTGGGCGATCTGCGCCGGCCAGTCGTCGATCTCGATTCCGGCCATCTGATCGACATCGACCTGCGACAGCACCACCCCGGCCAGCTGGCCCACCTCGTCGCCGCCATAGAGCGCGCGCAGCGCCTCGAGCTCCAGGCGCCGCAGCTCCCGGTAGGCCACCACCAGGAAATTGCCGCAACCGCAGGCGGGGTCGAACACGCGCACCCGGCGCAGCCGGGCCAGGAACTCGCCGAGCCGGCGCTTCTCGCTCCCCGCCGTCCGCAGCGCGGCGCGCAGATCGTCCAGGAACAGCGGGGCCAGGCATTTCAGGATGTTCGCTTCGGTGGTGTAATGCTCGCCGCCGGCGCGGCGGGCGGCGCGGTCCTTGATGGACTGGAACAGGCTGCCGAAGATGGCCGGGCTGACGCGGGACCAGTCCACCGCGCAGCATTCCAGCAAGGCGGCGCGCATCGCCGCGTTGGTATCGGGCTGCTCCACCGGATCATCGAACAGGCGCCCATCCACATAGGGAAACGCGGCCAGGCTTTCGTCCAGCGAACGCTGCCGCTGATGGTCGGGGGTGGCGAGGGCGCGGTGCAGCCGGGTGATCCAGGCGCCGAGATCGCTGCCGTCCTCGGCCACCCGGGTTTCGATCAGGGCGCGGAAGATGCCGGGCTCGAAAATACCCGCGCGGTCGGCGAACAGGCAGAACAGCGTGCGCACCATCCAGACATCGAGCGCGGGGGCGACGAAGCCGTCATCAGCCAGCAGGTCGTGCAGGCTGCCCAGGCGTTCGGCCGCCTCGCGGTTCACCGGGTCGAGCGGGACCACCGGGTGCAGCGTGTAGCCGCTGATGAAACCGAACAGGTCGATCCGATCGGGCAGGTCCTCGAGCGGGAACTCGCTGCGACTGTCCGCTTCCAGGTCATAGAGGCGGATGCGGGCGAAATCCGACACCATGACGTAGCGCGGGAGTTCCCGCTCCCGCAGGGCCGGGAAATAGTCGCGCGCCTGGCCCTCGGCGCGGTCGAGGTCCTCGCCGCGCGACTTGTGCTCCACCAGCACGACGCCTTTCCACAGGAAGTCGATCCGTCCGCGGCCGGATTTGGTGGGCAGGTTGCGGGCCGGCCGCTCGAACGCGCCCAGGCGGCGGGCGTTCAGGCCGAACACCGCGAAGAAATCGCGCCAGAAGGATTGCGCGTCCGCCTGTTCGCTGCTCGCGTCGCGGTAGTCGCGGGCGAAGGCGGCGGCGCGGGCGCGGATTTCGTTGAGCGAGAGGGTCACGGCGGGGTCCCCGGGGTGCGGGGCGGCGTGGTCTCGACCTTCATGCTGCCCATGCGTGCCCCCCGGATTCGCCGGGACAGTCTATCGCGGGGTGGGCGGGGGCGGCCAGCGCCACCCGCTTCGGATGGTCTCCGCCGCGGAAAGGAAACAATTGTCGGTCTTGCCGGGTTTCCCCCCGTCGCGTAGTGCATCGAGCCGCATCAGCGGTTACCCGGTGCTGCAGCGCTGGCTGGCGGCCCGGACCGGGGAGGCGCTGGATTCCGCCCTTCTCCGCGCCATCCTCGATCTCGCCTGGCGCCTCGCCGAACTCGTGCATCTGCTCGGCATCGCTGATAGGCTGCTCGCGCGGGCCATCGAGTCGCCGCTGACCCGGACCGACCTCGGTCTGCCCCCACCCACCCCGGGCCGCCGCATCGCAGACCCGTTCCGCCCCGAGGACGCGCCATGATTCAGCCGGACCTGTTCCCCACCACGGTCTCACTGGACGAGCCGACCCCGCTCGATCCGGCGTGGATGGAAGCCTATGTCCGCCCGCGCCTCGCCAAAACGCTGGCCGAGGCGCGCGCC
>JBMFXF010000178.1:0-6910 GCA_049964515.1 Acetobacteraceae bacterium
TCAACCAAGGCTTAACCTTTCGCGCGCAGGCTTCCGGGATCGGGAGCCTGCCGCCATGCCTCGCCACCGCTCGAAGCGCCCCGACAACCGGGGCGCGATCGCCATCCTCACCGCGCTGATGCTGCCGGCCATGCTGGCCGCCGGGGCGCTGATCCTGGATGGCGGGCTCTGGATGGTGGAAAGCACCCGCTTGCAGATCGCCGCCGACGCCGCCGCCAACGGGGTCGGCTATCTGCTCGCCGATACCGCCCTGCACGGGGAAACCGCCGCCCAGCAGCAGGCCGTGCTGCAATCCGTCGCGCTGGCCGAAGCCCAAGGCGCCAGCAACAACAGCGAATTGTTGGGCAGCCTGGTCACCCCGGTCACGGTAAGCGTCGCCGCCGACTGGTCCAGCGCCACCGTCACCCTCACCGCGCAGGCCGGCAGCGTGCTGGCCGGGCTGTTCGGCCTGTCCGGCCCCACCCTGACCGCCACCGCCACCGTCGGCTCCGCGCCTGCCGGGGCCTGCGTGCTGGCGCTCAACCCCTCGGCGAGCGATGCGATCGACGCCAACAACATGGGTGTCATCAAGGCCACCGGTTGCGGGATTTTCGCGGATTCCTCCTCCAGCGACGCGATCTACCTCAACTCCGGGACGATCGACGGGGCAACCGTCGCCGCGGTCGGCGATGTCGCGGAATCCGACAGCGGCAGCAACACCCTGCCGGTCACCCCGACCGACGGCGCCGCCGCCAGGCCCGACCCGTTCGCCGCGCTGCCCCCACCCAGCGCCAGCGGCTGCGATTTCCCCTCCGGCACCAGCTTCTCGGCCTGGAAATCCACCCCCTACGCCTTCAGCCCGGCCAACCACACCAACGTGTTCTGCGGCAACACCACGATCGGCGGCAACGGCAGCACCGATACCTTCGCCCCCGGCGTGTATTACGTGATCGACGGCAACCTGATCTTCAACAACGCCACCATCACCCAGGCATCCGGGGTCAGCTTCGTGCTGACCGGCAGCAGTCCGGGGGCGCTGCAATGGACCAACTATTCCAACACCGACATCAGCATGACCGCGCCCGCCTCCGGCCCCACCGCCGGCATCCTGTTCTGGCAGGAATGCGGGTCGGGCGGCACCAGCCCCACCAACACCATGGCCGGCGGGTCCAGCCTGGTGGTCTCGGGCGCGTTCTACGCCCCCTGCGGCAAGCTCTCCATGAGCAACAACGCCCAGTTCGACACCGCCGCCGGCGGGTCGATGAGCGTGATCGCCGACACGATCGAGGCGGTGGGCTCGGCCGGCATCTCCGCCGCCGGCGCCAGCACCGGCAGCGCCGCCGGCAAGCCCCGGCTCACCCAATGAGGGTCCGCCGGGACCGGCGCGGGGTGGTGGCGATCGAGGCGGCGATCGCGCTGGCGCTGGTGGTGGTGCCCACCGTGCTGACCCTGTTCGACCTCGGCGGCGCGCTCGAGACCCGGCTGCGGGTGGACCGCGCGTTGCAGGCCGGCATGTTCGCGGCCTGGGCGATCAGCGGCGTCACCGCCAGCCAGATCACCCAGGCGGCGGTGGCCGGGGCGGGCGACGCCAGCGCCGGCCCCAGCGTCAGCGCGACCGCCAGCTTCAGCTACCTCTGCCTGGCCCCCACCGGCACCTACACCTCCGGCAGCCCCGCCAGCGCCGGCACCGCCTGCGCCTCGGGCCAGCTGCTGGGCGAATGGGTCACCATCGCCACCAGCGCGGCGGTGAGCCTGCCGTTCCCGCTGCCCGGGGTCGCCTCGCCGATGACCCTGACCGCCACCGGCCGCACGAGGATCCAATGAACCGGGATCCAATGAACCGGCGCGGCACCGCGGCGATCGAGTTCGCGCTGGCGTTCCCGCTGCTGCTGGTTGCGTTCCTGGCCGCGTTCGAGCTGTTCCGCCTGGTCCAGGCGCAGCGCGGGCTCGACCTCGCGGTGACCCAGGCGCTCCGCTACGGGGCGGTGCGCAGCACCTCGGCCAGCAGCGCCGACATCCAGGGCGTGGTCACCACCACCCTGACCGGGCTGCTGGGCAGCGCGGCGGGGGTTTCGGTGACGGTCGGCTTCTCCCCCGCCTACGCGCCGGGAGACCAGCTCTCGGTCTCCGCCCAGCTGCCCTGGACGGCGGATTTCCTGCCGGGGGAGTTCGCCGCCGTCACCCTTTCCGCCTCCGGGGCGATCACGGTGCAGAACTGACCTGCGCCGGCGATGGGCACTCGCTTTTCCACCCCGATGCGCTTATGTGTGCGCCGCACCATGCCCGCCCGGCCTTCCGCCGGGCGTTTTTTCGCGCCCGGGACCCCAATGGACATCCGCAACATCGCCATCATCGCCCATGTCGATCATGGCAAGACCACGCTGGTCGATCAGCTGCTGCGCCAGTCCGGCGCCTTCCGCGACCATCAGGCGGTGGCCGAACGCGCGCTCGACCGCAACGACCTCGAGCGCGAGCGGGGCATCACCATCCTCGCCAAATGCACCTCGGTGGTCTGGAGCGGCACCCGGGTCAACATCGTCGATACCCCCGGCCACGCCGATTTCGGCGGCGAGGTCGAGCGCATCCTCAACATGGTCGATGGCGCCCTGGTGCTGGTCGATGCCGCGGAAGGCGTGCTGCCGCAGACCAAATTCGTGGTCGGCAAGGCGCTGGCCCGCGGCCTGCACCCGATCGTGGTGGTCAACAAGGTGGACCGCGCGGACGCCCGCCCCGACGAGGTCCATACCGAGGTGTTCGACCTGTTCGCCGCCCTCGGCGCCACCGACGCGCAGCTCGATTTCCCCATGCTCTACGCCTCCGGCCGCCAGGGCTGGGCCGATCTGACGCTGGACGGTCCGCGCAAGGACCTCTCCGCCCTGTTCGACCTGGTGCTGCGCCACGTGCCGGCGCCGGTGCTGGACCCGGAGGCGCCGTTCGCGATGGTCGCCTCCATCCTCGACTACGACAATTTCCTCGGCCGCGTGCTGACGGGTCGGGTGGAGCAGGGCCGGGCCCGGCTCAACATGCCGCTCAAGGTGCTGCACGCCGACGGGCGGGTGGTGGAAACCGGGCGCCTGTCCAAGCTGATGTCGTTCCGCGGCCTCGACCGGGTGCCGGTGGAGGAGGTGGCGGCCGGCGACATCGTCGCCATCGCCGGGCTTGCCGAGGCCACCGTGCCGGACACCATCGGCGCGCCCGAACTCGCCGCCCCGCTGCCGGCAATCCCGGTCGATCCGCCGACGCTCGCCATGACCTTCCGCATCAACGACGGCCCGCTGGCGGGGCGGGAGGGCAAGAAGGTCACCTCGCGCCAGATCCGCGAGCGGCTGTTCCGCGAGGCGGAGGGCAACGTCGCCATCCGCGTCACCGACAGCAACGAGACCGAGGCGTTCGAGGTGGCCGGGCGCGGCGAGCTCCAGCTCGGCGTGCTGATCGAGACCATGCGCCGCGAGGGGTTCGAACTCTGCATCGGCCGCCCCCGCGTGCTGACCCGCCGCCATCCGGAAACCGGCGCCCGCGAGGAGCCGATGGAGGAGGCGCTGGTCGATGTGGACGAACCCTTCGCCGGCGTGGTGGTGGAAAAGCTCTCGCGCCGCAAGGGCGAGCTGCGCGACATGCGCCCCTCCGGCGGGGGCAAGGTGCGGCTCACCTTCGCCATCCCCAGCCGCGGGCTGATCGGCTACCACAGCGAGTTCCTGACCGACACCCGCGGCAGCGGCATCATGAACCGGATGTTCGCCGGCTACGGCCCGTGGAAAGGCCCGATCGAGGGTCGCCGCTCCGGCTCGCTGATCTCCAACGCCGACGGGGAGGCGGTGCATTACGCGCTGTTCTACCTGCAGGAGCGCGGCACCCTGTTCGTCTCCCCGGGGGAGAAGGTCTATGTCGGCATGATCCTGGGCGAGCATTCGCGCGGATCGGACCTGGACGTGAACCCGATCAAGGAGAAGAAGCTCACCAACATCCGCGCCGCCGGCAAGGACGACGCGATGCTGCTGATCCCGCCGCGGCGGATGAGCCTCGAGCAGGCGATCGCCTATGTCGAGGACGACGAGCTGGTGGAGGTGACGCCGGGGGCGGTGCGGCTGCGCAAGCGGTTCCTCGACCCGCATGAGCGCAAGCGCAGCGAACGGCGGAGCGAGGCCGAGAGCGAGGCGGCGTAGCCCGCCCCACGATACGGGGCAGGCTCTGCCCGGGGCCGCCGCCTCAAACCCCGCGCGCGGCCCGGATCGCCTCCCACACCCGAAGCGGCGTCGCCGGCATGTCGATATGGGTGATCCCGTATTCCGACAACGCATCGACCACGGCGTTCATCACCGCCGGCATCGACCCCGCGCAGCCTGCCTCGCCGCAGCCCTTGGCGCCGAGCACGTTGGTCCTGCAGGGCACCGGATGGCTGTGGAACTCGTAGTTCAGCAGATCCGCCGCCCGCGGCAGCGCGTAGTCCATGTAGGAGCCGGTGACCGGCTGGCCGGTCTCGTCGTAGCGCACCCATTCCATCAGCGCCTGGCCGATCCCCTGCGCCACCCCGCCATGGGCCTGGCCTTCCACCAGCAGCGGATTGATGATGGTCCCGAAATCGTTGACCATCACGTAGCGCACCACCCGGGTCACCCCCGTTTCGGGGTCGATCTCCACTTCCGCGATATGGCAGCCGTTGGGGTAGGCGAACGGCGGCGATTTCGCCACGTGGCGCACCGAAAGCGTGCGAGGCAGCCCCTCCGGCAGGCTGGCGCCGGCGGCGCGCACCTGCGCGGCCAGCTCCATGATGCCGACGCCGCGGTCGGTGCCCATGATCCGGAACCGCCCGCCGGCGGCGGCGAGTTCGAACTCCACATCGCTTTCGCCCGCCTCCAGCAGATGCGCGGCCAGCTTGCGCCCCTGGGCGATCACCAGCTCGGAGGCCTCGGCGATCGCGGTGCCGCTAGCCATCAGCGATTTCGATCCGCCGGTGCCGCCGCCGGCCAGCAGCTCGTCGGAATCGCCCTGCAACAGACGGATCTTCTCGAACGGCACACCCAGCCGCGCGGCCAGCACCTGCGCGAACGGCGTGGCGTGGCCCTGGCCGTAATCCAGAGTTCCGGTGATGATGGTGACGGTACCGTCTTCCTCGAAACGGATTCCGCCCATCTCCGGCGCCGGCGGGCCGGTCACTTCCAGATACTGGCCGATGCCGATGCCGCGCAGCCTCCCGCGTTCGCGGCTCTCGCGCCGGCGCCGGGGGAAGCCGTCCCAATCGGCCGCGGCCAGGGCTTCCTCCAGGATCGCCGGAAAATCGCCGCTGTCGTAAACGGTGCCGGCCGGGGTGGTCCAGGGCAGCTGCTCGGGGCGGATATGGTTGCGCCGGCGGATCTCGATGCGGTCGATCCCCATCTCCCGCGCGGCGGTGTCCAGCAGGCGCTCGATATAGTAGTTGCTCTCGGGCCGGCCGGCGCCGCGATACGGCCCCACCGGGGAGGTGTTGGTGAACACCGCCTGCGTGATCACCTCCTGCGCCGGCGTGGCATAGACGCTGATGGTGTTCTTCACCACGTTGCCGGTCGGCTGCAGCACGGTGCCGTTGGACAGATAGGCGCCGATATTGCCGTAGCCGCGCACCCGCAGAGCCAGGATGCGCCCCTCGGCATCGAAGGCGAGTTCCTGCTCCATGTCGTGGGCGCGGCCGTGGCTGTCGGAGAGGAAGCTCTCGCTGCGCTCGTCGCGCCATTTGACCGGTGCGCCCAGCACCCGCGCGGCGTGCAGGATGGCGATATATTCGGGGTAGCACGAGGATTTCATCCCGAACGAGCCGCCGACGTTGCCGGTCAGCACCCGCACCTGCTCGGGCTTGGCGTGCAGCGCATGGCACAGCAGGTTGCGCATCGGGAACGTGCCCTGGCAGCCCAGGCGCAGCGTCCAGTGCTCGCGCGCCGGATCGTATTCGCCGATCGCGGCGCGCGGCTCCATCGGGCAGACCGCGAGGCGGGTGTTGAGGATCTTCATCCGCGTCACATGCGCCGCGGCGGCGAAGGCGGCCTCCACCCGGGCGGTATCGCCGTGGTGGAAATCCAGGATCACATTGCCCGGGGTTGCATCGTGCACCAGCGGCGCGCCGGGGGCGACCGCGGCGCGCGCCTCGGTGACCGCATCCAGCGGCTCGATGTCCACCATCACCGCCTCGGCGCCGTCACGGGCGGATTTCCAGCTCTCGGCCACCACCACCGCCACCGGGTCGCCGACGAAGCGCACCTTGTCGGTGGTGAGCGGCGGCTGGACCGGCTTCGGCATGTCCGAGCCGTCGGCCTGCTTGAACGCCTGGCCGGACGGCATCGGCCCCAGCCCCGCCGCCACCAGGTCCGCGCCGGTGAACACGGCGCGCACGCCAGGTACCGCCAGCGCCGACGCGGTATCGATGCCGCGGATCAACCCGTGCGCGTGGCCCGAGCGCACCATCACCGCATAGAGCTGGCCGGGGAGGTTGATGTCGTCGGTGTAGCGGCCCTGGCCTTGCAGCAGGACCGGGTCTTCCTTGCGGGAGACCGGCTGGCCGATGGCGTATTTCGCTTCGGCGACATCGAGCGGGCTGAACGGCGCGTTCATGATCGGGTCGGGTCCTTTGGGCAGCGGGCGCGCGGGCGCCGGGTCTGGGGTGAGTGTGGGGCCGATTGTGCGTTGCGGCAAGGTGGAGCGGACCGGGGGGGGCGTGGCGGGTCACGCCGGGGTGGGGCGTCTGGGGAGGCGCAAGGGGTCAGCAGCTCGAAACATTGGGCTCTTATCGCAAAGTCGGTTGCGAGCCGGCGACGCCGGGTTCGGCGGCGGACGGCCGGAGCTGGCGCCGGGACCCGGTGCCGGCGCGAGAACGCAAGGAATTTCAAACGCAGATGCACGTGGATACGCGCAGATGCACGGAGATGGACCGAACGGGACAGCCGCGCCGGCGGCCTCCTCCGCA